>DBTL01000141.1:33632-65569 GCA_002307035.1 Bacteroides sp. UBA1317 | reverse complement strand
ATAGACCAACTAAGCGAAAGATGATCGAGTATCAAATTTTTTTGTCCAGAGCGTCCGCCACCTATACCATCACTATCTAGTTTGTGTAAATCACCTACACGCACACGCAAATAACGAACAATTACATTGCTGGCATTAATAATCAAAGGAAAGTCCTTCAAACAAACTCCATCACCCGGAGCAGACTGTCCGGCAATAGTAATACTGTCATTATTGATGCGCAAGTTTGACTTTAACTCGATAGTACCATTCGCTACAAAAACAACAGTACGTGCTCCTTTTTGCTCTACAGCATCACGCAAGCTACCCGCTCCGCTATCATTAATATTTGTCACAATAAGCACCTTGCCACCTCGCCCGCCCGTGGTATATTTGCCATAACCCTCCGCACTCGGGAAAGCTAAAGTCTGAGAAAAGGCCTCTCCTGTCATTAGAGATAAGAGAAGCAGAAAGAATATATGTTTTTTCATTATTTATCAAAAAAATATCAACTTCAATATAGACATTCTATAAAAGTAAAAGAGAGAGCATCTTCTCTTCAAGATGCTCTCTCCAGACCATTAATATAAATAAAGCTGTAACTTCTTTCTAATACAAAGGATGTTGTTGCCCTTTTAAACCTTGATTTTGGTCTATTGTTGTAGAATTAAGCGGCAGTAGCTCTACCTTATTTTTCTCTAGACCACGAAAAAGTGAAGTAACCCAAGCTATATTTGCGGTTAATTCGTTCTGAAAAGAAATTGAGCCTTTTCCAAACATATCTAACAAAGTATATCCATCCTTGGTCAATTGAGCCTTTACCTCTGCTGTCGGTGTTGATGTGTATGAAATATAAGGCACTGCAACTACAGGATCTGAAAATGACGTAGCCACATCTTTCTTATATGCTCTGTAAAGATCAACATTAACATACTTACCTTTTTTATTAGCCAAATCGATTAAATTAGCTTTCGCCTGAGTAAGAGTTTCATACAAAATGCCCCAACGAATCAAATCAGTTCTACGCCATCCCTCAAATCCTAATTCTAACTTACGCTCATTAATAATTTGATTTTTGAAATCATTATACGTAGATGAAATTTCTCCAATCTTAGACTCACTTCCAAATGCACGTATACGAACCTCTTTTAATGCATTTTTAGCTTCTGTAGTAGGAGCACCATTATATTCATTTAAGGCTTCAGCATACATCAAAAGCACATCTGAATATCTGAGTACAGGAAAGTTAATATCTCTTTTAGATGCTTCAGTTCCTTGATTTTTTTTCCAATTAACACGAAACTTACCTATTGTATAACTATCATAAGTATTCATCTGTCTGGTGTTATCAGCAGCAATGCCATAGTTACAAAGAGCTACATTGCGGCGCGTATCTCCTTCTTCAAAATCAAACCAATAAGTAGCTAACGCATGCATTGCTGGTTGAGCTTTACCATACATACTATTTATGTGAGCATACATACCATTTGTATAACCATTTCGGGTACTATTTACGTTTGCACCATATTGCCCATACTCTAACATTGTTTCATTATTATATGATCCCTCTGTTAAATTTCTAAATACTGTTTCATAACTCTTTAAAAGACTATTCTCTTTTTGAGCAATTACTTTGGCACATGCATCAGCTGCTATTTTATAAAGTTCTTTGATACGACTAGCATCACTACGTTGAGCAAGTTGAACTGTTGCAGGCGCATATGTCGTCAAGTCCCAACGAAGTGAATAAGCCGCTGCATATAGAGCAACTCTCGCTAAAACACCATATGCGGAGTTCTTTGTAAAGCGTTCTGAAGTTGAAACCAGACCTTCACTTGCCCAAGGTAACAGCTCAACAGCCTTCTGCAAGTCCGCCACACTTCCGTCCATAATAGAGTCACGAGGCACACGAGATGAATAAAAACCTTCTGCATCTGCAACTGGAATGGTAGGATAAGGTACATCACCAAAGAAACGTACAATATTCAAATAGTTCATCCCACGAATTGCATATGATTCACCTAGAAGCATATTGATTTCTTTCTGTTCTGCATCTGTCGATCCTGTCATTACAGACAGATTCTTTATACATACGTTTGCATATTCAATACCCTTATACATAGCAGTATATGTTGAAGTCGGAATATTAGACGTTGTATAAACATAGTTTGCAACTGCATTTTTTGAGTTCGTATCACCTTCCGTAGAAATTAACTCATCTGTTCCCATATTAAACTGATAAAGTAACTCAGCATTAAACGTATTAGAGTAACAGCCAAGAACTGCCATTTCGGCACTAGAAACTGTCTCAAAAACTGTAGTACTATCAAATTTTGTTTCAGAAGGCATATCCAGCCAATCTTCACAGGAACTACTCATTAAAGAAAGAGCGGCTATACCTAAGATATTAAATATTTTCTTCATAATATTCAGACTAATTAAAATGCTAAGTTAATACCAATTACATAACTCTTTGAACGAGGAAATGAAGAGTTATCAATACCTGAGGTCAAAGAACTTTCACTCGCTGCCACTTCTGGGTCATACCCACTATAATTTGTAAACGTATAAATGTTATTCAACGTACAGTATACTCTTGCATTCGATATATGAACTTTCTTAAGCAGATTTTTAGGTAAAGTATATCCAAGAGTAATAGTACTCAAACGTAAGAATGAACCATCTTCAAGATAATAATCTAAAGCATCTGTTATAGCTATTTTATTATCACCGTGAAGGCTCCACATTGCATCCTTAGCATATTGCTGAGGATTCAATGCAGCCAAACGTGTCAAATCATTACTTTCTTTGCCTGTGTTAGGATCAACGAGTATGAATCTGTCATTCATCTTACTCAATGTATTCTGATTAGGTAAGTAAGGGCCGATAAAACGTTGAGAACTCATGTTGAAAACTTTATTTCCTACAACAAAGTTCATAAAGACACTGAGGTCAATTCCTTTATATGTAAAGGTGTTATTCACCCCTCCCTGAAACTTTGGCTGTGAATTGCCTATTACCGTACGGTCATCCGTTGACCAAACTGGATTACCGTTAGCGTCTGTTGTACCTGCAGTACACACATATTTTACGTCACCAGGCTTAACCAGTGAACGACCTCTTCCTTTCAAGCTAGGAACGCCATCTTTAAGAGTATAAGAGCCACTAGCATCTTGAACAAAATCATCTGTAGTATATACACCATCATATTTATATCCATAGAACTGCCCAAGCGGCTTACCTACTTCAATCAAGTAATCAATTCTTGAATCATAATTCTTAATCCATGGAGAATCGTCACTTTTCCCATAGATAGATAACACTTTAGAACGGTTAAACGAAATATTAAAATCTGTGTCCCACTTAAAGTGTTTCTTTACGATATTATGAGTATTTAGAATAATCTCCAGTCCTCTATTACGCATAGAACCAATATTCTGCATCTGATAAGTATAGCCAGAAGAAGTTGGTATATTATTCTTAATAAGTAAATTTGAAGATTCATTATTATATAAGTCGAGACTTAAATTCACACTATTTTTCAAAACGGAGATGTCCAATCCTATGTTTGTAGTTGTAGTCGTTTCCCATTTTAAATCTTTATTTCCCAAAATATCACCAGGAATCAAAGTAGAGACATCTGCATTGCCAATTGCATAGTGACCTGTACCATAGTCTGTCGCATAAAGATTATTATCAATATTACAGTTACCGACTTTACCATAACCCAGGCGAAGTTTCAAGTTATTGATAACAGTCTGTTCCTTCATAAAATCCTCTTCTGAAATACGCCATGCTCCTGAGGCCGAAGGAAAATATCCCCACTTATTACCTTTTGCAAATTTAGAAGAACCATCAGCACGCATCGTCGCTGTCAATAAATAACGTCCATCGTAATTGTATGACACTCGGCTAAAGAAGGAGGCAATTCCTGTTCTAGATTTGCCTGAATCCCATGAATAAGCCGTTCCCATGCTTACTCTATTCAAGCCAAAATTACTTTCTGGAAATCCACGATACTCGTTATCAAGATTCATAGATTGAGTGTAGCGCATTTCTTGTCCTAACAAAATATTAAAATTATGCAATCCAAGTTCTTTATTATAATTTAATGTATTTGTTATCTGCCAACTATATTTTTCACTGTTATCTCTAGAGCCATAAGCACCGCCATAGCTCTTAGCCGTTTTTGTACGACCATCATCCCAATAGTCTGCACGTATTTGTTCCCACATATAACTACCTGCAGTACGAAACATCAAATTCTTCATAAGATCAAATTCCAAACCTACATTTGCAGAAAACTGTCGCGTTCTCTTAATGTTTGTCACGGCATCATTCTGTATAATAGGATTAAATATATCATATTGAGAATCAATCAAGGACATTTCATCACTGATATCTGCATTAAGAAATTCATCATTTGTGTAACGAGTACCACCTGTTACTGGCTGAAGAACTGTCATCTTCAACGCACCACCAAGAGAACCTCCACCTTCAACTTTTGTATTCTGAAAGCTAGAGTTGAAATCAAATCGAACGCCTTTCCAAAGTTCATGATTAATTTTAGCACGGATACTATTTTTTGCATATCCGTGTTTTGACATGATACCTTCCTGTCCCGTATAGTTATAGCCCAACATATACTTAGTCTTCTCCGTACCACCAGTAATGTTAATATTGTGGTTTTGAGTCATACCTGTACCACCAAAAATTTCATCCTGCCAATCAATGCCTTTACGGGAACCGTATTCGCTATTAATACGATCATATGCACCAGTATAAAAATCGGATGCGTTAACATCTCCACCAAACATAGAAGCCCATTTACTTTCGTTTCCAGCTAAAGTTTGAAACTCATATTGGTATTTTACATAATCTAACACACCTAAAATAGGCAGTTTCTTACCTAATTTTTCAAAACTAACATAACTATTATAGTTAACCTCAGTCTTTCCTGATTTTCCTGATTTAGTAGTAATAATTATTACACCATTTGATCCTTGTGCACCATAAATAGCTGTGGCAGAAGCATCCTTCATCACATCGATAGTTTCGATATCATTAATGTCAACATTTTCTAAGCCATTCTCCATCTGGAATCCATCGATAATATATAAAGGATCTGTACTTTGAGTAATTGATGCACCTCCACGAATTGTAATATTGATACCAGCTCCAGGAGCACCACTTTGAGTAACAACGCTTACACCAGCAGCTTTACCAGTTAAGGCCTGTGCAGCGGTAGTTACAGGAACTTGTTTCAGTTCATTTCCTCCAACTGAAACTGTAGCAGCAGTTAAATCCCTGCGCTTAACTTTAGCATAACCAATTGCAACAACTTCATCGAGCATCAATGAAGATTCTTTTAATGTCACATCAATTTTTGTTTGATTTCCAATCGTTACTGTTTGGTTTTCGTAACCTACAAAAGAGAAAGTTAGTTGCTTCACAGAAGCAGGAACCGAGATGGAATAATATCCATTTAAATCAGTAATAGTACCGGCAGAAGTGCCTTTAGAAACGACTGATGCGCCGATGACAACATCCATAGCATCCCTCACCGTTCCGGTGATTGTCTTGTTCTGAGCAAGAATGCTTAAAGGAGAGCTTATCAATAGAGCTATTAATAAGCATAGTTTTTTGTGTAGTATTCTCATAGATTAATAAATAAATATATAATGATTAATAGATAAATTCAAACTTAACAAAGCCTCGTTATCGAGCACAGTATTTATGTACAAAAATAACTCGTCTCAAAGGATTAGCGGGTAACCCTTTTGATAGAAACACTTTCCTATTTGATTTTATCTACATTGTTTAATATAAATTATTTATCAAAAATCAGCAAAAATAGGTTTTGAATAGACTAAAAACTAATATTTACCGACATATAAGGCAAATAGAAAGGGGGAAAGTAGAGGTATTACTTTACAAAAAAGAAGGATTACTTCGAAACAAACGATTCATCATTCATCCCCACCACGGGCATAGGCGCGATATTCAAGTGGGGTAAAGCCTGTACGTTTTTTAAAGAGAGAGAAGAAATGTTCAGTAGATTTATAGTCGAGCAGAAAAGAGATCTCTTTCACTGATTGAGAAGTTCCAACCAGAAGTTGCTTTGCCTTACGAAGTTTCAACTCTTGGAAGTATTTGGCAGGAGCATATCCCGTATAATCCTTGAAAACTTTCCGAAACCATGAATAGCTAATATTCAGTTTCATTGCTAGTTCTTCAGGATCAACATTCTTAAGAACGTTTTCATTCATGATAATCTTAGCTTGTTCTATTTTCTGATCCACATCGCCCATTTCGAATATTTTATTCTTTGAAGCAGAAAGAATTATTCCTACCATGTGGAGTACAATACCCGAAAGATATTGCTGGGCAGAAATCTTATCAGCCTCAGCGATTTCAAGAGCACGAGAAAAGAGTGAAACCAGTTCTTCATTCAGACCAACTTCAAGTATCTGATTTTCTTTCGTGATAAATGAACTTTTTATTAGATTATCAATGATACATCCTTCAAAACCGATGTAGTATTCATTCCAACCAGTTTGTTGCAAAGGATGATAAGTATGCCATTGCCCCGGAAAAAGAATCATTAGCCGTCCTTTGCAAACTTGTCGTTCAGGAGTAGAATCAGAAGCAAACAACCCACGTCCTTTAGTTATATAAACTATTTGATATTCGGGCAGCACGCGCCCTTTAAGCGTATTAAAGAAATAACCGGAAGGGTGGTCTTTTAAAGGATATGGTGAGTTAGGTTGAATAGCCTGAAAGCCGACAGTATTCACCCAAAGCCCGAACTGGTGATCTTTGTCATTAACAATGAGATACTTAAACTCTACACCTAAATCATTAAAACTCTTAGTCATAAGCGCCACATCAGAATAGTCTCCGCAACAAAAATAGGCATAAAAATCAAAAAACAAGCATATTGAAAGAAAAACAAGTTTCTTTTATTTTTTAGGTACAATCTTATCGTATTGCTGCTCGGCCTTTATTTCTGTATATTTAGGAGCATCCATCATTTCGATAAGGGCACGTAATACCGGACCCTCACCCATCGGATCATTTTCTTGCGTTGGGCGGTTGTAGTAATAGGCTATGGAAGGCATAATGCCCGTACCTACGCAAATACCTTTCACATCACCGGCATCAGAGATCAGCGTCATCATTCCTTTCAGCCCTTGTTCGGCCACATAGATGAAGTCGGGATGCAACCAACCTTCTTTCACTCCACGAGCTATACCAAACACAAACATAGCTGTCCCTGTGATTTCTTCGTAAGAATCTTCCTTATCAAGCAATTGATGCCAAAGACCATTTTTCCCTTGATAACGAGCAACACCACTAGCTTGCTGACGGAAGTTTTTAATCAATTCATCACGCAATGGATGATCTTTAGGCAACATGCTCAGCAAGTCGGCTTGAGCCATAAATACCCATCCATTAGCACGGCTCCAATGCGCCACACCATGCTCCTTATTATCTGTATGGTAACAATGATAGTATATTTGCTTCTCAGGACACCATAAATAGCGATTGTAGTTCAGCACTTGATTAGCTGCATCATCAAAATATTTCTGGTCACCGGTAAGTTTACCCATACGAGCTAAGAAGGAGATAGCCATGAAAGCATCATCTGCCCAAATAGTGTTAACATGGGGCCATAGGCGTGCAATGGTTCCATCGACTAAACGTGGTTCTGCAAAGTTTAAATGATCAGCTGTCTCATTTATATAATTCAGAAAAGATTTGTTAGGATAACGCATCTGGAGTTCTATAAGACTAGCGCCCATAGGACCATTGTCATCCAAGCGCTTAGCTCGGAAAATCATATGCCAGCTCAAATCACGAATAGCATTCCAACCACCTTCTTTAAAAGCTTGATCATATTGCTTGCGAAAGAAATCGAGATTGCCGTCGTTAAACACAAAATTCATATTCTTCTGGACATACTTCTCGTATTTCTTGTCACCAAGTTTCGTAGCCAAATCCATCAATGCAATATTTGTTACACCATTAGTATAATGCCATTGATTATATTTAGAAACAACCTTAATATCCGGGGATACAGGAAGTCCCTTTACCGATTTGTATGTTTCCCCGGTTTTAGAATTTTTGAACTCATAGGTAGTACTGTTCAATATACGATTTGCAATTTTCACAGCAGCTTCTTCAGCAGTCATTTTTGTCTGCGCATGAGAAGTCAGAGAGGTAAAGCAGAGGGCAAGTGTACCCAGCAACAAACTTTTCTTTAAATTCATGATTAATAGATTGATAATGCTAGTAGAATTGATAAAAAACAAGAACATAGCGTTTATATAAAACACTCATGTCCTTGTTTTAGAATAATAGATGAACTCTATTTAGGCAGATTAAAAGCGATTTTAAGCTCTTCCATCAGTTCATCCGACATACCTTCAGGCTCAAATCCCATAGATTTAGCTGTAAGATATATCTGAGCTGATTTAGAAAGTGTGTCAACCATGTCGAATGCTTCCATCACATTTTCACCAACAGAGCAAACGCCATGCTTTTCCCACATCACTACGTCGTAGTCAGCAAGTTCTTTGACTGTTGCATTTGCTAATTCAAAAGAACTAGGCAAAGCATAAGGGATAATGCCCAAACCTTTTGGGCAGAAAGCTCTTGTCTCCGGAATCATGCTCCAAAGCAATTTCGTCAACACATCTTTTTTCAAGAAAGCAGGATTGTGAGTCATTGCCACCAAATCAATTGGATGGGTATGCACTGCTGCTTTATAGTTAGAGCCACTACCTATCAGATAATTGTGCATAGATAAATGAGAAGCCAATTCTGAAGTGGGAGCAACAGGCTTATCTGCTATAATTTCATAACTTGAGCAATCATCACAGATACGGATAACCGATCCGTTTTCCATAGGCCAACGGGCCAAGTCACGCATACGTTTATTGGTCCCTTTACAAAAAAAGTAGCATCCTTTTAAGTGCGGAAGGCAAGAACCAATCTCAATCCGGTCGCTAATCGCTTTCATATTTCTAATCTCATCATCAATTACATCTGTAATATTAATGGTGATATTTCCTCCATTACGTTCAGCCCAACCTTTTTGCCAGAGATATCCGGCTACTTCAGCTACATCAGCTACCTGTTTGGCAAGTACCGGACGATTTTCTAATATTGATTTCATATTCTTGTTATTTAATTCTGGCTATGCAACAAAGATAGTCTTTCATTTGCATAGCCAGAAATCTATTTACTAATATTCAGATCGGCTTCATAAAAGCCAGACTTCCTTTTAAGCTTGTGACATCGCTACTACAACGATAGACGAAATTAACACTACCAGCCCTAAGACAAGTACCAAAACTGTTGTGCTGTTTGCCCCTTTCCATTCTTTTAAAATGATGCCCCAAACATTACTAAATGTAACATTGAGCGACATCAATATACTCCATGAAAAAGCCAGCAGAATCGGACTATCAAGAAAGCTCTTACCCATTTCAAGACCAAAGAACTGAGAATACCAAAGTACACCGGCAAGCGCACAGAACAAAATATTGTTCGTTAAAGTGGAACCTTTAACAGTAAAGTATTCCTTCCCTGTTTTGTTCTTCACATTCTGTTGAATGCAATAGGCTGCATTAGTCATAAAACCACCAAACGTTACCAGAAATATCACAGGAAGACCCGCATAAAGTCCTTCAACTCCACCTGCAATAGCAGCTTCCTTTATGGGTGTCCCCGCTTCAAGTCCTAGAGCAAAACAAGCGCTCATCACACCTGCCAGCAGGGCCACAAGCAATCCTTTGGTCAACGCAAAGTCCTTTACAGCAGCTTTCTTTTCTTCATCAGTCATGTTCTGAGAACGAAGGCTACCGGCGTATCCAATGACTGCAATACCGGCTAATGTAATGCACACACCAATAAGCAACAACAGGCCTTCGCCGTGAAACAAATCTTTTCCACTAAAAATAGCAGGAAAAAGTGTACCGAAGCCAGCGCATGTGCCGAGTGCAATACTTTGCCCCAACGCCACCCCAAGGTAGCGCATACTCAGACCGAACGTCAACCCACCAACTCCCCACAGCACGCCGTAGATGATAGAAGGCATAGCGCCGCCCGAGCTCCAAAGCTCGAACAAATTACTACCCTCAGGAATAGCAAGCAAAGCACCCAGAAAAGGAAAAACCAACCAAGCGAAGATGCCTTGCACCAGCCAGAAGCTTTCCCAGCTCCATTGTTTTACTTTCTTTATGGGCACATACGAGCTACTTTGCCCTAAACTGCCTATAGCAATGATGATAAGTCCGATAAGTGTGTTCATGATATCTTTATATTAGCGACGCTTATAATCTTAATTTCTTTTTGAAGTTACTTCGTTTTCATACTTCTGTACTTCAGTAATAAAGCCTTCTCCTACAGGAACATTATTCTTCAAACAGAACATATCCCATACAGCATTCCATGGCAACGCTTTTGACTCTTCAAGTAGAGCAAGACGTTCGAACAATTGATCGTTCGCTTCATATTCGCGAAGTTTAGCAAGGGGTTCAAGCAATGCTTGCATGAAACATTTCTGTGTAGCGCGGCTACCTACTACATACGCACCAATACGATTGATACTTGCATCAAAATAATCAAGACCAATATGTACTTTATCGAGAGCACCACAACGAATAATTTCTTTAGCCAAATCCAATGTATCATCATTCATAATAGTTACGTGGTCGCTATCCCAACGTACAGGGCGACTAACATGTAGCATGATTTCAGGAGTGAAGAGTAACAGAGAAGAGATCTTGTCTGCAATGCTCTCTGTCAAATGGAAATGTCCTGTATCCAAAGTCACCATTTTATTGTTCTTAGAACCATATCCCAGATAGAAATCATAAGAACCAACGGTATAGCTTTCTGCTCCGATTCCAAAAAGTTTGGCTTCGATGCAGTCTTTCATGTTATCATACTTCGTTGCAAAAACCTCATCCAGTGATTGTTTTAATAGTTCACGATAACGCAAGCGGTTCACTGTTTGATCTTTACTACCATCGTGAATCCAAAGGTTCATGATACAAGGATCACCTTGAAATTTACCCATTGCTTCAGCAATAGCACGACTACGTTTTGTATGCTCAATCCAGAAGTTACGAATGCTATCATCAGGGTTTGATAATGAAAGACTACCACTTTTAGGATGTGAAAATGAAGTTGAATTGAAATCAAGTTTCATTCCGTTCTCTTTTCCCCACTGCATCCAGCTTTCAAAGTGCTTAGGTTCTATCTGATCACGATCAACGAATTTGCCACCAAAGTCACCGTAAGTAGCATGAAGATTCAAACGATGAGTTCCCGGAATATAGCTAGCTGCCTTAAGGATGTCTTGACGCAACTCTTCAATATTACGAGCTTTGCCGGGATGGTTACCCGTAGCTTGAATACCTCCTGACAGTTGTCCGTCTGGATTTTCAAAACCAGCTACGTCATCTGCTTGCCAGCAGTGCAGGGATAATGCTATTTTTTGTAGTTTTTCAATGGCTTTATCAGCATCTACGCCAACAGCCGCATAACGTTCTACCGCAATCTCATAGGCTTTTTTAATCAATTCTTCTTTCATAAT
The DNA here is from genome assembly GCA_002307035.1 of Bacteroides sp. UBA1317. GTDB lineage: Bacteria > Bacteroidota > Bacteroidia > Bacteroidales > Bacteroidaceae > Bacteroides. Next base: position 53,982 of record DBTL01000141.1, on the reverse strand, counting down.
ATAATCTTTTTAAGTTATTATTTATTTGCTTTTATTAGTCAATATAGTAAGATACTGTGCATACGCTTCATCCCAAGCTGCAGCATCCTGAGGTTGGAAAGTAGCAAGAGGAATAGAAGCATTGATTTGCTTTCTCATCTCGCCAATACTATCGGCTACGCCTGAAGCCATGGCCTGTACCATAACATTACCAATGGCTGTAGCCTCTGAAGGTCCGGCAATAACTGTTATCCCTGTAGAGTTAGCTGTAAACTGATTCAAAAGGTCATTTCGACTGCCTCCACCGATAACGTGAAGTGTCTCAACAGGACGAGGAGAAAGCTTACTTAGATTCTCTAGTACCTGGCGATAACGCAGTGCCAAACTTTCGAAGATGCAACGCACGATGCGACCACGATTATCCGGAACGGGCTGTCCTGTTGCTTCGCAGTAACCACAAATAGCCTTCTCCATGTGAGTAGGATTAGCAAAAAGTGCATCGTCGGGATTAATAATACTACGGAAAGGTTCAGCAGCCTTTGCTTCAGCAATCAAATCGGGATAAGATGTATCCCCCCATTCTGCTCGACAACGCTCCAAAAGCCACATGCCGCAAATATTTTTTAGTAAGCGAATAGTGCCTTCCACGCCACCTTCGTTAGTAAAGTTCAAAGCTTCTGTTTCAGCATTCACCACAGGTGCCTCTGCTTCCACACCCATCAATGACCACGTACCACTACTTAAATAAGCAAAATTACTATTCAGCGCAGGTACAGCGGCTACGGCCGATCCGGTATCATGTCCGGCAACAGCTATCACAGGGATGGCTCCCAGTCCGGTTTGCTCTTGCACTTCTTCGCTCAAAGCACCAATCGTTTCGCCCGGATATACAAAGCGTCCGAAGTTCTCTTCCGTCAAACCAAGGCTTGCAAGCAATTCTGGTTCTAACTTACGCGTTTTAGCATTCACTAATTGCGCTGTGGTAGCAATGCTATATTCTGTCACCATTTCACCGGATAACATATAAGACAGAGCATCCGGAATAAAGAGTATTTTCTTAGCAACAGCGAGTGCACTATCGTTATTGCGACGAAGTGTATCAAGCTGAAACAGTGAATTAAAGTTCATCACTTGAATACCTGTTAATTCATAAACACGGCTACGCGATACACGACTAAAAAAAGCCTCAGGCGCACCATTAGTATGAGGATCGCGATAAGCATAAGGCTGACGAAGGATGTGCCCATCCTCACCTACACAAACGAAATCTACTCCCCAAGTGTCAATACCGATAGATGTAATTTTCACTTCTCGCTGAGCGGCAAGCTTCAAACCATCTACAACATGCTGATACAAAGCATAAATATCCCAATAAAAATGTCCTCCAACTTCAATCAAATGATTAGGAAAACGATTTACTTCTTCCAGCTCGAGACCTTTATCTGATAAAGAGCCTAGAATAGTACGCCCACTAGTGGCTCCCAAATCGACTGCAAAAAAACACTGCTTCATAGTGTGTTGATAAATTATTTTAATACCACAAATCTAATAAGAAATACATCCACCTAATGTGTCTGTTTTGATGGAAATGGTATAATATTTGGCTATTAAGAAAAACTTTAATGAAAAACGCTCAATAAACCGTCAAATTAGATAGACTATACTACGATAAATAATAAAAGCTGAATATTAATAAACAATCTTGTTTTTCATAGGTACAATCTTCACAGGCCCTAACAAACCACTGGGCACAGGTAGCCAATGAGCATAATTTGTTTTGTTATAGTTGCGATCTACGAAGTTTATTTCCTTGAAGATGCGCCAATCCACACCCCTCCTATCCATATCGGCAATGCGATTAGCCGGCAAATTAGTAACTTCTACTTCGAGTGTATTCACCCCCTGACGAAGATAATTACCAATCAAACAGCGGAAAGGAACTGCCCAGAGAGTAGCAACATCTTTCCCGTTGATGCGCACACGAGCACTTTCACGCACATCACCCAAATCGAGCATCCATTCTTCACTCAAAACAGAGTTCAATTCAAATGTTGTTTTGTAACATCCAGTACCCATCGTCGCTTTCACTTCAGGTAAGTTGAGTTCAGTCCACGAACCAAGTTTGATATTTGAAAGAGTTCCTTTTACTTCAGGCTGGCTATTTATAAAATGGAAATCCCATTGATTAGCAAGCACAAACTCTCCTCTTTGGACTTGTAAGTAAGGCCATGCGGATAGCGCTACATCGTTTGTAGTAAATGTTTTCAAAACAAGAGAAGCCCCCGATTCCAACTGGAGATAGACTTCAGTGTGCCCATTTACATTACGTAAACGTGCTTTTCCGCTCTCACCTGTCATTGGATTATAAATTATAGCCGACGTTGCCGAAACAGCCAGAGGAACCCAACCCTCAGTATCCTCGTTTTTTAAAGCCGAAATAAAATAGTGATATCCATCCTTATTAGTACGGCGAATGCAACTAAGCCCGAACTGAGTTTTCAACGCTTCCGGCTGCACACCTATCTGTGCTAGAGTAGTAACATAATCTGTTCCAAAAAGAATGCGTCCTTTATGCGAGCCCTGAACAGTCTTCATCAATCCTTTAAACATTGTGCGACGAGCATCCAGATTGCTATATCCCGGAACATCCTGAGGATATTGATCTAAGAATACAATTGTCGCACCTTCATCAGCCAGACGAATCAGCTTAGCTAATACATCGACAGGCATCAATCGAGCACCGGGAATGACAAGGGCTTTATAAGTAGTACCTGACGAAGTCACAATTTGTCCATTTATGCAAGTGCACGAACGAATAAAGTTATCTGAAATGTAATCCACATCATATCCCGCTTTATTAATACGATGCACAGCATCTATAAATTTAGGTGCACGTTTGTCCATTTTATGAATATCGAACATCAACAAGCGTCCGTCTTGTTCTTGCCACATGTCATAGACAGGCAGATATAACAGGAAATCATTATCCGGTTTGCCCATCTGCAAGAAACTCTGGCAACGAGTAACATAATTGAAGAAAGCCGGAGCATCTCTCCAAATATTATTAGTCGGACTCATATCTATCGATGCATAAAACTTCCAGCCGGGCCATGCCGCTTCAGTTGGCGAATAAGTGGTACCATGAAAGTATGTATGGTTTACGCCCGAGACAAACATTAGATCGATATCTGGTTTGCACTGCGACAACGAAGTACGGAAATGTTCTGTCAACCAAGTGAACGTTTCTGAAGAAGTATAAGGTTTGCCTGCAATATGAGCTGCAGAAGAAGCATATTTCAACATAGAAAGTTCCGAATCGTTAGGTCGGGTCAGAGAATCTTTACGCAATCCTTTAATTCCAAAATCAGAGATACCAAAACCTTCGCATTCGGGTACATCAACTGTTGCATAGAGATCAATCAGATTACCAGGCGAACCATGCGCCTGATTACGAGTTTTAGATCCATGACTATGCGCCCAATCCGTCCATTGACGAGTAAAATTCTCTTGTAACAATTCGGCTATTGTTTCTCTGTAATCAGAAATAATTCGGGCAACAGCCTCTGTCCGCTCATCAGAGAGAAATTCTAGTAAATGTTCTTCGAGCTTATATCCTCTGCGAGTTGCAAATTGCTCAAAGAAGTCCTCTGTCCAATCAGCCTTATACACCTCGTACGAATCATTAAAAAAATTATGAGGATAAGAAACTTTGCTTTGAGCAAACGCTCGTTCAAAACGATTGAGATAGTTTTTCACAGCTCTAGCCGAAAGATGATCCATTACATAGCCTTCTCCTCCGGGAGCAGCACGCTTCACTTTTTGCAAGGTCTTGCCACAGAAAGTCGCTATTAATCGCCAGTTCCCTTTCGGCGCTTTCCAGTTAAGTACTCCATCTTTCACCTTATCAGTTAAGTTTAGGCATTGTCCTTTTTCGGAAAAAGCCATCAGTCTGCTAAGCACTGCACAAGACTCTTGATCCTTATCAGTTACAGCGACTTTGTCCTTCAAGCGTTCGCCACCCGAAAGTTTAAATTCAGCAACGAGTAACTTTGAAGCAGCATCTTCTATGACCACCTCAGGACCACCGAATGGCCATCCCGTACCTGTATTCATATCTATTTGCATACCACAACGAGCAGCCTCACTTTCAGTATGTCTAAGCATCTCCATCCAAGGAGGAGATAGAAAAGAAATATCCCGATTATCATTTCCCTGAACGCCATAGATAGGTGTAATTTCCATCGTTCCCATACCGGCAGTGGCATACGCTTCCATGTTCCTGCTAAGATTCTCCTTGTCTACAGCATTGCCCATCCACCACCAACGGGCAGCAGGTTTTGCTTCTATTTTAATCTCAGGCCACGAAGTTGTTTGTCCCACCATCAGGTTTGACAAGAGCAATCCGGTTACTATTAGCAATTGTTTAGAGTGATTCATCGGTTATAAGGTTTGTAGTAAATACATTCATTAAGAGCAAAAATCATTTTCCGAGTTCGATGCAGCCCATAATAAACGGGCCTGTAGCTTTAGCGTCGTTATCGCGCATTTTCTCCCCAATATAATATTCGAAGCTACCATCGCGATAAGGATTGCCACCTAAACCTCCTACCTGACAGCAGCGAGTAAGCGTCAACGTTCCGTCGGCATTTTCCACCAACAGTTTATCTTGCAAACCTTTAAATGCTTTCTCGGCATAAACACGGTATTTCTTGTCAAGGTAACCTTTATTCACCGCTTTTGCATAAGCATACATAAATTGGGTGGTAACAGATGCTTCAGGGAAGTTGCCCTGACGCGTAGGTTGATCGAGTACCTGATACCATAATCCGTTTTTATCCTGATATTTAGGTAACGTATCAGCCAAACCTTGTATCCAAGTAACCATAGACGCGTGGCCCGGATGATTTTGTGGGATATAATCGAGCGCATCGACCAATGCCATAAACCACCATCCTATACTACGTCCCCAGAAATTAGGTGAATGTCCTGTTTCCGGATCAGCCCAACGCTCGCTTTTACTCTCATCCCATGCGTGGTGATACAGCCCCGTCTTTGCATCGTACGTATGTTTCTGACAAATAGTAAATTGCTTCACGGCTTCGTCTATCCATTCGGGCTTGTCAAATTCGGCTCCATAATGTGCAAGGAAAGGCGAAGCCATATATAATCCATCAAGCCATATCTGATGTTGATAAGTCAGTTTGTGCCAGTATCCCCCTTCAAGCGTACGAGGATGATTTTTCATCTGTTTGATAAGAACATCCATGGCCAGTTTGTATTTGGCTTTTCCTGTTTGACGATAAAGATCAAAAAGCACTTTCCCTGAATTTATATAGTCTATATTATATGTTTCGACATGATATAATTCTATTTCTCCTTTATCATTGATCAGTGAATCAGCCCATTTTTCCACATAATCAAAATATCGCTTATCACCGGTTTGCTTCCACATACCAAGCATTGCACAGCAGCCCACCCCCTGAGCATAGCCAAAGAAAGGTTTTGTGCCATGATCCAACTGCCATGCTTCCGGAAAACGGCGCATCTCTGAATCGGCAAATCGACGTGCATAAGTATCAGGAGCAAAAGCATCTGTTCGGAAAGGAGTGGCAGGTAGACCTGCTTTATTACATAAATTCACCCTGAAGAAATTGCCATAGCCATAGCGTACAGCAACAGGTTCCAACACCTCAGGAGCAGAAACCTCTACCCTGTTATTATCGACAATAACGGCCTGCGCAGGATAAAAACGTTCATCTTTACCAGCAATAAAAAAACCTTTAACAAGTTGATTATCATTTGTTGCCAAACCATTTTCAGCATAATCAAAGGACAAAATAGCTTTACCGTTCTTTACTATCAGACTTTTGTATACCGGTCCTGAATAAGGCATATTTTTATTATATTGCTTAACCAAGGCCCATGCAGCCAAGCGCTCGCCGGTAATGAGTTTGTTACGAGGATGTATATCTGTTGAATCTCCTGCATCTGTTATTACTACCATCCCTGTATTCTTAACGCTCTGCCAAGTCTTGAGCTGAGCTTCACGAATACCTGCAGGTTGTTTATATTGCGGCGCTATCTGCACAAAATAGAAAGGCATGTCAAACTGCCCCCACTCTTTTCGCCAACTAGTTATCATATTAGTGAAAACTTCCTGATATTTCTCAAACCGAATAGAGTTAGATTCTCCCTGATACCAGATATTTCCTTTAATAGTATAAGGTAAGATCGGATAAATCATGCCGTTCCACAGAGTGGCAGGTACTTTGCAATCATTTTTTGCTTGCGTCACTTTTTCTTTAGCAAACTCTTGAAGCACATCAGCATAAAGAGGATTCGTTTTCATCACTGCCATCTTTGTCCATGATTCAGCATGAGTTCCGCCCCATGTTGATTGAATAAGTCCCACAGGTTGGTGCAGTTCTTTATATAATTTACGACCAAAAACAAATCCTACGGCAGAGAAGTCTCTCACATTCTCCGAATTGCAAACCAGCCAACGACCTACACAATCATCTATCTCACCATTATGCCCCAACTGATGTTCTACATGAAAAAGACGTATCTGTGGATAATCAGCATCTTCCAGTTCTTTTGCTTCAGTGAGCATCCCGGTCTTCCATTTCATCTTCGGATCTTTAGCTACCGGAAATTCCATATTCGATTGTCCCGTGCAAAGCCATACTTCACCGATTAATAGGTTGTGAATAATAAGGGTATTCTCTCCCTTTACTGTCAACGTTTGATTTTCTGCCGCTAAAGGAGTTTTCAACTTCAACATCCATTTGCCGCTAGCAGGCGTAACAACACTATAGACCTTTTTATCCCAAGACACAGATACAGAAACTCTTTCTCCAGCTTTGGCTTTTCCCCATATATTTACCGATGTATTCTGCTGCAACACCATATTATCCGAAAAGATGGCAGGAAGAGTTACTTTCGCTTCCAAAGAAAGTGAAGAGATTATCAGAAAAAGAAAAGAGAAGTATCCAAACAGTTTTTTCATGATGAACGTGTTTTTATAGTTCCTAAAGATTAATAGAAATATTTAAGTTACAAACTTAATCAGAAAAAATGGTATAACGTATTGGCTTTTTGATTGTAATCTTATTCTTTTTGCCATTTCTATGCAGGCCTAATGCATAAAATAAATAAAAAAAGAGGTATTTATGCAGTATATCTCCAAATAAATGCATACTTTTGCATCATTCTTAGAATAATTATACAAGATGAAGAAAAAAGCGAACCGATTAGATGCCATCAAAATGATTATCTCCAGCAAGGAGATTGGCTCTCAGGAAGAACTATTACAGGAACTGAGTAAAGAGAAGTTTAAGCTGACTCAGGCTACTCTCTCGCGCGACCTTAAACAGCTTAAAGTAGCAAAGGCTGCCAGCATGAATGGTAAATATGTCTATGTTTTGCCCAACAACACTATGTACAAACGGGCAAATGACCAAAGTACCAGCGAGATGTTAATGAATAACGGGTTTGTATCTCTGCAATTTTCGGGAAACATTGCTGTGATTAAAACCCGTCCCGGATATGCCAGTAGCATGGCATATGACATTGACAATCATGAATTCAGTGACTTGCTAGGCACCATAGCCGGAGATGACACGATCATGCTTGTTCTTCGTGAAGGGGCGCAACAAACGATGGTGCGCAACTTTCTAGCTCTAATTATCCCAAACGTATAACGACCAAAGATATTAAAAGCCTAAACCAAAACGTATCATTCAAAATTTTAAAGCTAAAAGCTTATAACTAAATGGACACTCAAATAGATGTTATGGTAGCCGACGCCTCGCACGAGGTTTATGTTGACACTATATTAGAAACAATCTCTGCCGCAGCCAAGGTAAGAGGCACAGGCATTGCAAAGCGTACACACGAATATGTGGCGCAAAAGATGAGAGAAGGGAAAGCCATCATTGCACTCAACGGTGAAGAATTTGCAGGATTCTGCTACATCGAATCGTGGGGTAATAAACAGTATGTGGCTAACTCAGGACTCATAGTGGTGGAAAAATTTCGTAGCCAAGGATTGGCTAAACGAATAAAGAAAGCAGCTTTCAACCTTTCTCGATTGCGATGGCCAAATGCAAAGTTATTTGGTCTCACAAGCGGAGGAGCGGTGATGAAAATAAATACAGAGCTCGGATACGTTCCTGTTCCATTTTCGGAATTGACAACAGATGACGCTTTTTGGAAAGGATGTGAAGGATGCTGCAACCATGATGTGCTGGAACGTACAGAAAGGAAATATTGCATCTGCACTGCAATGCTTTACGACCCTACAAAGCAACATAAAGCAGAAGGGCAAGAAGAAAAACCGGAAAAGTAGAATATAATCATTTTGAAAGATATGAAAAAGAAAGTTGTTTTAGCATTTAGCGGTGGATTGGATACCTCGTTTTGTGCCATGTACTTATCACAAGAGAAAGAATACGAAGTATACACTGCCATAGCAAACACAGGAGGTTTCAGTGCTGAAGAGCTGAAGGCGATTGAAGAAAAAGCATACAAACTGGGAGCAGTAAAACATGCTACGATAGACGTTACTCAGGATTACTACAACAAGAGTATCAAATATATGGTCTTTGGCAATGTACTGCGCAATGGCACTTACCCTATATCGGTTAGTTCTGAGCGTATATTTCAAGCAATTGCTATCGCCAACTACGCACGTGAAATAGGTGCTAATGCAATTGCACACGGTAGTACGGGTGCCGGCAACGACCAGATTCGTTTCGACCTCACTTTTGACGTACTTGCTCCAGGCATTGAAATCATTACTCCAACACGTGATATGATCCTCACTCGTGAATATGAGATAAACTATCTGCGCGAGCATGGCTATGTAGCTGATTTTGTGAAGATGGAATACTCCATTAATAAAGGACTTTGGGGTACCAGCATAGGTGGAAAAGAGACATTACACAGCGAACAAACATTGCCCGAAGAAGCTTACCCCAGCCAGGTAACTGAGAAAGGAACTGAAACGCTGAAGATCGAATTTAAAAAAGGAGAGATCTATGCGGTGAATGGCGAAGTGTTTGCAGATAAAGTGAAAGCCATTAATAAAGTAGAAGAGATTGGTAGTAAATATGCCATTGGTCGTGATATGCACATCGGAGACACCATTATTGGTATTAAAGGTAGAGTGGGATTTGAGGCTGCAGCACCAATTCTTATTATCAATGCACACAAAATGTTAGAGAAGCACACTCTCAGCAAGTGGCAACAGTACTGGAAAGATCAAGTGGGTACGTGGTACGGAATGTTTCTACACGAAGCACAGTATTTGGAACCTGTGATGCGTGACATTGAGGCTATGCTACTTAGCTCTCAACAGAACGTAAATGGTACTGTGAGCATCATCCTTCGTCCATACAGCTACACCTTAGTAGGAGTGGAATCGGCTTACGACCTAGTAAAAACTGAATTTGGAGAATATGGAGAAATCCAGAAAGGCTGGACTGCAGAGGATGCTAAAGGATTCACCAAGATACTTTCTACGCCTTTGCGTGTATACTATGCTAATCAAAAGAAAAACGGAAAAGATTTATAATAATTGAGGCAGCCTTTGAAAAGGGCTGCCCAACTTAAATACAAATATGATTAAAGCAGGAATTATCGGCGGAGCAGGCTATACGGCCGGAGAACTTATTCGCTTACTGATTAACCATCCCGAAGCAGAGATTGTTTTTATCAATAGCACTAGCAACGCCGGCAACAAAATTACAGACGTGCACGAGGGACTATACGGAGAATGTGATCTGACATTCACTGATGCGTTGCCACTAGATGAAATTGATGTGCTCTTCTTCTGCACCGCACATGGTGATACCCGCAAGTTCATGGAAAGCCACAATGTGCCTCAGGAGCTCAAAATCATAGACCTTTCGATGGATTATCGCATCGAAAGTGAAGAACACGATTTCCTTTACGGGTTGCCCGAACTAAATCGACGTGCTATCTGCAAAGCAAAACACGTAGCCAATCCCGGATGTTTTGCCACATGCATCGAACTGGGTTTGCTACCGCTAGCCAAGCACCTAATGCTCAATGAAGATGTGACGGTAAATGCCATTACAGGAAGTACAGGTGCGGGAGTAAAGCCGGGAGCAACCAGCCATTTCAGCTGGCGAAACAACAATATGAGTATCTACAAAGCGTTCGACCATCAGCATGTGCCCGAAATTAAGCAATCATTAAAGAAACTTCAAAATAGCTTCGATGTAGAAATTGATTTCATCCCTTATCGAGGAGATTTCCCCCGGGGTATTTTTGCTACATTGGTAGTGAAGACCAAGGTGGAGTTAAGCGAGATCGTTCGCATGTACGAGGAGTATTATGAAGAAGATTCATTCGTGCACATTATAGAAAAGAACATCGATTTAAAGCAAGTAATAAATACAAATAAATGCCTCATTCATTTAGAGAAGCATGGGGACAAACTCCTCATCATCTCCTGCATAGACAACTTGCTAAAAGGTGCGTCGGGGCAAGCGGTGCACAATATGAACCTGATGTTCAACCTGGAAGAGACAGTAGGACTTCGATTGAAACCTTCTGCGTTCTAATACTCCTAACGGCACATTTTACTTTTAAAGACGTGCACGAAAAACAGGAAATTACACCACTCTGTTTCGAACAATAACGAAACAAACTCTACTAAAATATTAATAAAAAATAAATCTGACCAACGTTGTTCTGAGAAGGAAAGTTTAACTCTCAGAACAACAAAGGCAGAAGGAGGACTTTATCATGAAATTATTCGACGTTTATCCACTTTTTGATATCAATATAGTAAAAGGTAAAGGATGCCAAGTATGGGACGAGAATGGAACAGAGTATCTCGATCTATATGGCGGACATGCTGTCATCTCCATTGGGCACAGTCACCCTCACTATGTAGAGATGATAAGTGAACAAGTCAGTAAGTTGGGCTTTTATTCAAATTCGGTAATCAACAAGCTACAGCAACAAGTCGCAGCCCGATTGGGTGTGATCTCAGGATATGATGATTATTCATTGTTCCTTATTAACACAGGTGCCGAAGCCAATGAAAATGCACTAAAGCTGGCATCATTTCATAATGGACGTACCCGCGTTATTTCTTTTTCTAAATCATTTCACGGTCGTACATCGCTAGCTGTAGAAGCAACAGATAATCCTAAGATTATTGCCCCGATCAATGCAAACGGACACACTACTTACTTGCCTTTGAACGACATAGAAGCAGTAAAAGTGGAATTGTCCAAAGGAGATGTTTGTGCCGTTATCATTGAAGGCATACAGGGAGTTGGTGGTATTAAATTACCGACTGACGATTTCTTCAAAGAACTTCGTGAAGTATGTACTGCAACTAAAACAGTGCTTATTCTGGATGAGATACAAAGCGGATACGGCCGTAGTGGCAAGTTCTTCGCCCACCAATATGCCGGCATCAAAGCAGACATTATCACCGTCGCCAAAGGCATTGGCAATGGCTTCCCAATGGCAGGCGTACTCATATCGCCCATGTTTAAAGCCGTATATGGAATGTTAGGCACCACTTTTGGTGGTAATCATTTAGCCTGTGCAGCAGCTTTGGCAGTGATGGACACCATGGAGAAAGAACATTTGGTGGAGAACGCCGCTCGTGTAGGTGCATATTTAATCGAAAAGTTGAGCTCCTACTCACAAATAAAAGAAGTGCGTGGTCGCGGATTAATGATTGGAATGGAATTTGAAGAGCCTATCAAAGAACTTCGCAACAAATTGCTCTTTGAACAGAAAGTATTTACAGGAGTAAGCGGAACAAACGTTATCCGCCTATTGCCCCCACTTTGCCTAAGTATGGAAGAAGCAGACATCTTCTTAGAGCGATTTGAAAAAGTTTTAAAACAACAATCATAAGTTTTTAGAGACCAAAGTACACTTTGTCCGCAAAACTTGTAACTTTGCCACCATAATACTTAAAATTAGAATACATGAAAGTTGCAATTATCGGAGCCGGGAACATGGGCGGTGCCATTGCCCGTGGATTGGCGCAAGGACAACTCATCAAAGCTACAGACATCACTGTAGCAAACCCCACCAACGGGAAACTGGATGCTTTAAAAGTTTTCAACAAAGAAATACAAGTAACCAACAGCAACCAAACAGCAGTAGATAACGCAGATCTTGTTATTCTGGCTGTAAAGCCCTGGCTAATGAAAGAGGTAATCAGTAATCTATCTCTTAAACCTGAAAAGCAACTTATCGCTTCCGTTGCTTCGGGTATTCCTTTCTCCGAATATGAACAATGGATCAGTTCTTCGGCTACCATTTTTCGCTTAATGCCCAACACTGCTATCTCGCAATTGCAAAGCATGACGCTGATAGCCTCACACAATGCTTCACCCCAACAAGAAGCACTTATACTGAACCTTTTCAATGAGATGGGACTGGCTATGCTCATTCCCGAAAAACAAATGGCTGCCTCCACAGCTCTCGCTTCTTGTGGCATTGCCTACGTACTGAAATATATTCAGGCGGGCATGCAAGCAGGTGTGGAAATGGGTATCTACCCCAAAGATGCCATGAAGATGGTAGCACAGTCGGTGAAAGGAGCAGCTGAACTCATTCTGGCTAACGACACACATCCCAGCATCGAGATAGACAAAGTTACCACTCCCGGCGGAATTACCATCAAAGGAATCAATGAACTGGAACATGCCGGATTCTCTTCTGCCATCATTCGTGCCATGAAAGCAAGCTCAAACTAAAAACACAATAATATGGATGAACAGATAAAGCAAATTGCAGAGCGCCTGCGCGGCCTGCGAGAAGTACTCGAACTAACGGTTGAAGATATTGCCCGCGATTGCGAACTATCAGCCAAAGAGTACAAACAGGCCGAGAGTGGTGAGTACGACATCTCAATCAGCATGCTGCAAAAAGTGGCTCGTAAGTATAACATTCCATTAGATGCACTCATGTTTGGTGAAGAACCAAAAATGAACTCTTACTTTGTCACACGAGCAGGAACAGGCACATCAATTGAGCGCACGAAGGCATACAAATATCAATCTCTGGCAGCAGGATTCATTAATCGTTCTGCCGATCCTTTCATTGTAACCGTAGAGCCTAAGGATGAAAACGAACCTATACAACACAACAGCCACAACGGGCAAGAGTTTAATTTAGTACTTGAAGGTAGCATGATGATATGCATTGCTAGCAAAAAATTGGTTCTAAATGAAGGAGATAGCATTTACTTTAACTCTAAACTGCCTCATGGTATGAAAGCGCTCAACGGCAAAATGGTCCGTTTTCTTGCTGTTATCATGTAAACCGACAAACACACAATAAATTATGGTAGAAAAATATTTATCTCAAACCTCTTTCACATCGCAGAAAGATTTTATAGAGAATCTGAAAATAAATGTGCCCGACAATTTCAACTTCGGTTATGACGTAGTGGATACTTGGGCGGCCGAAGAGCCTGAAAAACCGGCTCTGATGTGGACTAATGACAAAGGCGAACACCGACAGTTTTCTTTTGCCGACATGAAACGATATACGGACCAAACGGCATCATACTTCCAAAGCTTAGGTATAGGACACGGAGATATGGTTATGCTTATCCTCAAGCGTCGCTACGAATTTTGGTTTAGCATAGTGGCACTTCATAAGATCGGAGCAGTTGTAATTCCGGCTACACATTTGCTCACCAAGAAAGATATTGCCTACCGCTGCAATGCCGCAAGCATTAAAATGATCGTCGCTGCTGGTGAAGAGGTAATTACAAAACATATCATTGATGCTATGCCGCTATCGCCCACCGTGAAGCAACTGGTGAGTGTCGGCCCTGAAATAGCAGAAGGATTTAAGGACTTCCATAAAGGCATTGAACAAGCTGCTCCATTTATTCGCCCCACCCATCCAAACAGCAATGAAGACGTGTCGCTGATGTACTTTACATCAGGTACCACAGGTGAGCCCAAAATGGTAGCACACGATTTCACATACCCGCTGGGACACATCGTTACCGCCAGTTTTTGGCATAATCTGCGCCCCGACAGTCTGCATCTTACCATAGCCGATACAGGATGGGGCAAAGCCGTATGGGGAAAGCTTTACGGCCAATGGATAGCCGGTGCCAATGTGTTTGTATATGACCATGAAAAATTCACTCCGGCTGAGATATTGAAGAAAATACATGACTACCGCATCACCTCTCTCTGCGCACCGCCCACCATCTTCCGTTTTCTAATACGCGAGGATTTGACGAAGTATGATCTTTCATCACTTGAGTATTGCACTATCGCAGGCGAAGCGCTCAATCCTGCCGTGTACGAAACCTTCAAGAAACTTACAGGAATCAAACTGATGGAAGGCTTTGGGCAGACAGAAACAACACTAACCGTAGGTACTTTCCCTTGGATGGAGCCGAAACCAGGCAGCATGGGTGTGCCCAACCCTGAATATGATGTAGACTTGATAGATCACGAGGGTCGTTCCGTAGAAGCCGGTGAACAAGGTGAGATTGTTATTCGCACAGACAAAGGCAAACCCATCGGGCTGTTTAAAGAATATTATCGTGATCCCGTACGCAGTCATGAAGCATGGCATGATCATATATACTACACGGGCGACGTAGCTTGGAAAGATGAAGATGGATACTATTGGTTTGTAGGTCGTGCAGATGATGTGATTAAAAGTTCCGGCTATCGCATCGGCCCGTTTGAAGTAGAAAGTGCTCTAATGACGCACCCTGCCGTAGTAGAATGTGCTATCACAGGAGTTCCCGACGAGATACGCGGGCAAGTAGTGAAAGCTACCATCGTGCTAGGGCACGACTATAAAGATCGTGTGAGAGAAGAATTAATCAAAGAATTGCAAGACCACGTGAAGAAAGTTACCGCACCCTACAAGTATCCTCGTGTCATTGAATTTGTGGATGAACTCCCTAAAACGATCAGCGGCAAGATTCGTCGGGTAGAGATTCGTGAAAATGATGTGAAGTAGCAATAACGTTTGCATGAAGTTTTAATGCCATAATTTACAGCACTTTAACTTGTGAAACAAAAAAATAGTCTATATTTGCAACCGCATAACTTAATTGTTTAAAGTAATGATAACAAATAAAAGACTTTCTCTGGTAGACGTTTTTGCAGGCAGCCCATGGGAGGTAAACTGTGTAAAGGAGCTTTTGAGCGCAGCTTATATTGATGTTTCAGTAAAAGACAAAGGAATAGACAGCATCCTTTTAGCTGTCCCTTGCGAACAATACACTGCTGCCATGAAGATTATTGACGGCAAAAAAGTATTCTAAAAACAAGCTTTCACTGAAAGCATTCGCAAAAAAAGGCAGAATCAAAAAACTTTGAAGAAAAAGTGTTGATTCTGCCTTTCATTTATGCATGCTACTCATTCAAGAACATCTGTCTACTTCATCATTTGTAATTAATAAAAGCCATGAAACGTGGCTAAAAGGCATCGTTTTGTGAGAAAGATTCCATCGCCTTTTAAGTCGCTCTTCATCCAAGTAAATTCTGCTCGATTTCCAAAGGGCATGATCAGTTCAAAATATTCACATTCCAAAAGAAGGCTTCAATAAACGAAAAAACAATTTATAATAAATTGAACAAAAATTTAGTAGAACCAAATATTGGATTTATCCTATTTTACAAGAAATTTAGCAACAAAAAAGGCGACAATTTCAGTTAGAAACTACCGCCTTTTTGTTGTTATTATGCCATTAAACCCTTACCGGATATCTACCAAATGGCACATCAAAACCACATTTTGTTTTGATGTAAGAAATCCGTAGTTGTATAGCTTATTCATATTCTTGTTTTAATCTTGATCATTTACTCTGATTTATTCTACAGATATACAACGCAAAGCGCTCTTTGTCAAGTCTTTCAGTTGTTTTTCACGAGCTTCCTCATCGTAATTCAATCCGGCAAGAGCTACCTAGCGCTTTCTCAAGATATCTTGCACCCGAAAAAAGGCTTCCGAATAACGGGCTCCCCACAAGTCGTAGCGTTGATACTGCTGCTCCATTTTTTGCACAAAGCGTTCCCAGCTCTTACATTCCGGAGCCGACCAAAGGTTTTCAGCCAAAGCAGAAAGTCGTGGAAAAAGGCAATATTCTGCTTTCCACGGAGTGGACACATATTCCGTCCACAAACACCCCTGTCCACCCCATACCTGAGAAGCCTCAGCAACCGTCAGACTATCGGGAATCACATCAAACTTATAAACTTTCTCTAACGGGAGCAAACCCGGAAAGGCGAGTTCAGACTGACTTCTGGATTCTTTTATATTCAGGTAAGTATATGCTGACGGCGTCATGATCACCCGATGTCCTGTCTTGATAGCCTTCACAGCATGAGGCGTAGTACGCCAATTCATCACAATACAATCAGGCGAAATGCCACCTTCAAGAATTTCATCCCAGCCGATCAAGGTTTTCCCTTTGGCATTAACCACTTGCTGCACATAATGGATAAAGTAGCTCTGCAATGCTTTCTCATCTTTCAATCCTTGCTCTTTCATAAAGCGCTGCGTTTGGTCAGACGCTTGCCACCAACGCTTGGCACATTCATCTCCACCTACATGTATGTAGGGCGCAGGAAACAGATTGCAGAGCTCAGAGAACACGTCTTTAAGAAATCCAAAAACCTCAGGCGTAGGTGCCAGCACATTGTTCTGTTTATTGAAAATGCCCCAAGTCAATGCGCATTTCTTCGCTTCATCAGGCGTAGTGCTAAATTGCGGGTAAGTAGCCAACACAGCCATGCAGTGCCCCGGAATATCTATTTCAGGAATCACAGTGATGTAACGTTCGGCAGCATATGCTACAATTTCCTTTACTTGTTCATGAGTATAATAGCCACCGTAAGGCAGAGGAGTATAAACACCGGGGTATAAACCCTCTATCTCACCATCCCGATAAGCTCCAAACTCCGTGAGTTCAGGTCGACATTTCATCTGAATGCGCCATCCCTGATCATCGGTCAAGTGCCAATGAAAATAATTCATCTTGTGCAGGGCCAGGTAATCAATGTATTGTTTGATAAAAGATACGGGAAAGAAGTGCCGAACCACATCCAAATGCATGCCTCGATAAGCAAAACGAGGATAGTCGCGCACCGTCAGTGCAGGCACCACAGGCATTATGCCGGCTCGGATAGGAAGTATTTGAATAAGCGTCTGCACACCATAAAACACTCCTGCGTCATCATTTCCATTTATCGTTACCCCATCGGGCGTTACTTCGAGGCGATAGCCACCGGAGATCTGCCCATTCTTTTGATTAATCAGGCGGATTGCTTGTTTCGGAGTAGCCTTTTCTCTCTTCACTGCAAGCGGATAACCAAGATATCGACCCAGATAATCAGACAAGTAGACTGCACTTGGCAACACTTCTTTAGAAGAAAAGGAAATGGATGTTTTGGTTCTAAGATCGAAAACACCAGACGAAGATATTATTTCAATCGGTTGAGGAATAATACTAACTGATTTAGACAAATCTTGCGCTTGCACAATGGCACCTGAAAGAAAAAAGGCGGTCATAATAAAATCACGTAACATAAATTAATATTAATAGGGGCTCTACAACATATACACTGATCATAGCAAGACAGAGCCCATAACCGGCCATCAGCATAACACAAAAAATCCCCCAATAATATCTAAGCAAAAATATATCTAACTTCTCAAACCGTTCCAACATCCGCTGCAGGAAGCGTGAATATGAAAGAACTGCCCTTGCCAACTTCACTCTCGACTCTAATTTTTCCTCCGTTTCTACTTATAAAGTCTTTACAAAGCATAAGTCCAAGCCCTGATCCTTTTTCATTATTTGTACCATAGGTTGAGTGATAATGATCCTTAGTAAACAACTTCTCCACAATATCCGGTGACATACCTACACCTGAATCTTTTACCGTCACTTGCACGAAGTGCTCTTCCTCTGCAAGATAAATATCGACAGTCCCACCACGAGGTGTAAATTTAACTGCATTAGACAACAGATTCCTTATCACCAGATTTATCATATTGTAATCAGCAAAAGCATTAAAATAATGATCTTCATTAAACCGGACCTCAATTTCTTTCTGGCTTGCAGTAACCGATAATAAAGAAAGATTCTCTGCAATTAAGTCATTAATAAGGATAGCACGCGGAGCATATTCTATTTCACTACGCTGCGATCTTGACCAATTGAGCAAATTTTCTAGCAAATAGAATGTATTTTTAGACATATTCTTCAGTTCCTCCAGAAGAGAGACCTGCATCTCCGGCTCAATCTGCATACCGCTAGTAAGAAGTTCAATGATTTGCATAAAGCTGCCAACAGGACCCCGAAGGTCGTGAGAAATGATAGAGAACAATTTATCTTTCGTAGAAAGTAATTCTTGCAACTCTCGTTCCGCTTCTTTTTGTTTTGTAATATCAATATGAGTGCCGACAGCCCGTAGCGCCTCATTTTTACTGCTTTTCTCTACGATTTTTCCATGATCCAAAACCCATTTCCAATCGCCTGCTTTAGTTTTAACACGGAACACGCATTCATAGTAAGCAGAATTTCCTCTTAAATGAGTAGCAAATGCTTTCATCGCTCCCGGCCAATCATCTGGATGAACCAAGTCCTTCCAATGATAGGTTTTGCCAGACATCTCATTGGGTTCATACCCCAACATGGTAAAGCAAGCATCAGTAAAAAAGACTTCATCTGTTTGCAAATTCCAATCCCACATACCTTCTTTAGCAGCATTCAGAGCAAGCCTTAGCCGCATTTCACTATTTTTGTATTGTTCAATATATGATTTACGATCCAAGGCATTGGCTATATTATTAACGATCGTACGCATCAAATGAATTTCTTCTTCCTGCCATACTTTATTTCGCACATAATCATCAAAGCCTACAAATCCCCAAAAATGGTTATCAATATAAATCGGATATACCAACAAAGATTTGACTCCAAGTTTACGCACAAAATCAGCTATATCTTTAGGTAGTTTATTAATAGTATCTGCCAGAATTCGTCCATCCTTACTAAGCATAGTGTTCCATGAAGGTGCTGCTGAAAAATGAACATTTTGAAGAACTTCAATCAAGCTCTCAATACCTTCATTACACCATTCATAAACCATATCACAATAAAGATTATCATCCGCATATTCGCCAATGTACACCCGGCTGACATTGGTATGCCGCCCGATGAGTTCCAACACCTTATTAACTATTTCGTCAAAATTTCTCTGCTCATTAAGTAATTGAGCCACATCTGCTAATAATTTCTGTTGAGAAACAAGGTATTGCAATTTAGTCTCCATTTGCTTACGCTCTGTAATATCAGTAGCTACAAAGAAGATGTAAGATTCTCCACTAATGATTAATTTCTCCAAAGAAAACCAGCAAACGACTAACTCTCCGGATTTTGCTCGTAACACACCTTCGCCCTTAGCTTTGCCTGCTTTATAAAACTTAGCTAATATCTCATCAAAACGGCCCCTATTCAAAAACAACCCCAATTCATGAATAGTTTTTCCGGAAATCTCTTCGATAGAATATCCTAAACATTTCCTAAAAGCTCTATTTGCATTATAGATATAAGTTCCGTCAATAGAGCCCAAAACCATCATTATATCAGAGCAATTGAATATGCTATAAAAAACGTCTTTTGAAAAATGATGAGAAGACAAATTAACACCAACAGCTGCTATAACATTTTCGCCATTCCACCAACCCATATAAAATTTCATATCAACAGGTAGAATTTTCCCTTCAAACGACATAAGAGGATACGGACAAGAAAGCACATCTCCTTTGACCAACAACGGGAGAGTCAAGCTCATTTTGTCTTTATGCTCAGGTGGATATACAGCAACTAAATTATGGCCCTTCAATAACTCTTCTCGATAGCCGAGAATAGAACTCACAGCTTTATTAATGGAAAGAATGTCGCAATCCATGTTTAAAATAAAAAGGACATCGAGCTCATCAGCCAATAGCTGATTCAATCGTTCTTCAGAAATAAAGTTCATATATATAGATTTATCTGTTAGTTCACCCCTACTATCTGTATCTGGCTGTAAATATAACAAATGTGAATAAAAAAACAACATCGTTGAGCTAATATATTCGCGACTTTAGAAAAGAATTTATGTACAATGAAGATAGAAGAAGAGAAGTATTACCAAAAAGAAGAAACCCCTATAAACAAAACGTTTACAGAGGTTTCTTTGTACTCGAAGCGGGACTTGAACCCGCACAGCTGCAATAGCCAAAGGATTTTAAGTCCTTCGTGTCTACCATTCCACCATTCGAGCAACATTTCAAAGAGAGCGAAAGACGGGACTCGAACCCGCGACCC
>DBTL01000141.1:0-33342 GCA_002307035.1 Bacteroides sp. UBA1317 | reverse complement strand
CAACTGAGCTACTTTCGCATTTTTTCAACGGGTGCAAAGATAAGCAGTTTTCAGATATCTGCCAAATTTTTCCAACTGAAAGTTACACTCTCATGACTAGAAAAAATCGCCATCAGCCTTTTTACGAGAAGTGCGTACCACAAGATAGCTAGCAATTACCTTCCAAGCAGATTGCGTTCAGCAATCTCCATCGTTTCAAAATTGAAACCTTCCAATACATGTTGCATCAACGTCGAAATTTTATCATTGCACAGATTGCCAATACTACCTTCATGTGTATGATGCACTTCCTTGCTATGCGCAAACTGGCCCGATTCAATATCTAGCCCTACCTTCTTATAGGCATCACGAAAAGGCATACCTTCCCGCGCCAAGCGATTTACCTCTTCTACACTAAAAATAAGTAAATAACGATCATCATCCAGGATATGCTCATTGACACGTATCTCGTTCATAATATACGTGGTCATCTGCAGACAATCTTTCAATTCTTGAAAAGCAGGCAAAAAAACCTCCTTGATTATCTGTAAATCACGAAAATAACCTGAAGGCAAATTATTGGCAATCATCATAATCTGCTGTGGAAGAGATTGTAGCTTATTACATTTGGCACGAGTCAGTTCAAATACATCGGGGTTTTTCTTATGCGGCATGATACTTGAACCGGTAGTGCATTCATCGGGTAACTTCACAAAACTAAAGTTCTGACTGTTGAACAAACAAGCATCAAAGGCTAGTTTAGAAATAGTTCCTGCAATACTTGCTAACGAGAAAGCAACGTTTCGCTCCATCTTGCCACGCCCCATCTGCGCATACACTACATTATAATTTAGCGAATCAAAACCAAGCAAACGAGTAGTCATTGTCCTATCCAAAGGAAAAGAAGAACCGTATCCGGCAGCTGAGCCCAATGGGTTACGGTTACACATACGAAAAGCAGCCTGTAAAAACATCATATCATCAATCAAACTTTCTGCATAAGCACCAAACCACAATCCAAAAGAAGAAGGCATCGCTATTTGCAAATGCGTGTAACCCGGCATCAACACTTCTTTATACTTCTCACTCTGAGATATGAGTACATGAAAAAGCTGCTCTACCATGTCGGCAATTTCCTTGATTTGTGCACGAGTAAATAGTTTTAAATCGAGTAGCACCTGATCATTACGCGAACGGCCACTATGAATTTTCTTCCCCACATCGCCCAAAGTACGCGTTAGCATTAATTCTACTTGCGAATGCACATCTTCCACTCCGTCTTCAATCGTAAAGTCGCCTTGCTCAGCTGTTGCATATATTACTTTCAATTCGGCAAGCAATATTGTTAGTTCGTCTTTAGTTAGCAGACCTATACTTTCAAGCATTGTGATATGCGCCATAGAGCCGAGCACATCGTGCTTCGCCAGATAAAGATCCATTTCACGATCGCGACCTACAGTAAACCGTTCAATCTCCTTGTTAACCTGGACCGATTTTTCCCAAAGTTTCTGTACCATAACTATTTTGCAGCTATCTAAATTTACTATTAATATTGTATCAACGCAAGCATATCGGCCATCTTCTCAAGACCTTCTTGCAGAGGTTTCTGGATCATTCCTTTCATGAAAGGGTTGATGTCCATACTAACTGTAAGTTTCATTTTACATTCCATCTCTCCAGCATCCACCAATTGTATGCACATATTGAAAGGCATAGGAGACTGAGTGGTTTCAAACTTTATGGATCCATAAGGTTCTCGCTCTACAATTTTCAATGTTATACTCCCTACAGGAGCTACATTAAAGCTCAAAGTATCAGCATCGAAGCTCATATTTTTTACTTTATCAGCAGGAATACTATTTTTAACCGTCTCCAGATTGTTAAGATCTGAAAGTTTAGCATAGACTTGCTGTTGACCGTAAGGAATTACCTTCACACTACTTTCAAATTGGCTCATTTGCTTCTGTCTTTAAAAGACAAAAAGAACAATCCGAACAAAAGTAGTCCGAACGGTTCTTTCCCATCTCTTTATTTATAAATAGATTTTCTTATTTTTCAGGTTCCCAATGTGATGGGTCTTTACGCCATTCTTCCAACACAGCAACATCTGGTTCATCAATATACTCAGTACGAAGAGCCGCCTCAATTACTGCATCATAATTTGTCAATGTTATCAACGGAACTTTTGCATCTTTAAAAGCTTTTACTGCAATATCAAACCCATAAGTAAATGCAGCAATCATACCTATCACTTCACAACCATCTCGGCGAATTGCTTCCACTGCTTTCAAGCTACTTCCACCAGTCGAAACAAGATCTTCAACAACGACCACCTTCATGCCCGGTCGTAACTCTCCTTCAATCAAATTTTCCAGTCCATGATCTTTAGGCGCTGAACGAATATAAACAAAAGGAAGATTTAAGGCATCGGCCACTAAGGCCCCTTGAGGAATAGCTCCAGTAGCAACACCTGCTATAGCATCAACTTGCCCAAAGCGTTCTAAAATAAGGCGAGTAATTTCAATTTTCACAAAATTACGAAGAGAAGGATAGGAAAGCGTCTTACGGTTATCACAATAAAACGGTGATTTCCACCCCGAAGCCCATGTAAACGGATTGGCCGGTTGCAGCTTAATAGCCTTAATCTTCAGTAACTTCTCTGCGAATAATCTCTCTAACGTTTTCATACTAAACTAACTAAGATAATTATATGGCACAAAAATACGGAAACTGAACGAGAATGAAAAGAAGAACTCATATATTTTTAAATAAAAATACTATTTCATGCTCATTCCTCAGCCTCGGGCAGATTCAGACAACGAATAATGTATTTCATCTCAAACCCCCGACTCATAGCGAAACGAATCAGCTTCGCTTTCAAGTCGTAGTCATCTTTTGCACGAATGGTTCTACGTTTTGACACCAATAAATGAGATAAAGTAGCCAAATATTCTTCTTCATCAATGTCGCTTAAATATTTCGAAGCTATTTCTGAAGGTATTTTTTTCAGAAACAATGCTTGCGCGATTTTCACTTTACCCCATTTTGAAAAGCGGAGCTTATCATCCACAAAAGCCCGACAATAGCGTTCGGTATCAATATATTTTTCGGTCTCTAGCCGAGCCAATATGCGTTCTATTGCATCAACCTCCAATCCCCATTTTTTTAGTTTATCATCAATCTCCGACCTACAATGCTCAGCTGCACTGCAATAGAAAGCCACACGGCTCAATGCTTCATTTTCAGTTATCATACTCATCGGCTAGCTTTTACAATTCTATCTTTTCCAAATAAATCCTTTATCACACACACGTCTCTATAGCCCAACGCCGTGAGCATGAGGGATGTCTCAATTCCATAAGCCTGATTAATCTCAAAATAAAGCCTTCCCCCAAAAGACAGAAGGTTCAGACCCAGAGAAGCAATACGTCGATAAAACCATAATGGATCGTCGTTGCCCACGAACAAAGCCAACTCCGGTTCCCAATTCAAGACATTCGCGTCCATCTCTTTTTTCTCAGCAATAGTAATATAAGGGGGATTACTAACAATCACGTCATAATTATTTTCATTTAAAATTTCAGAAAAGATATCTTTTCTGAAAAATACCACGGAAGTGCCCAGCCAAGCATTATTCTGTTCCGCTATTGCCAATGCTTTATCAGAGATATCCCACGCAGAAACAGTAGCCAGCGGCAAATGTTTTGCCAATGCAATAGCGATGCATCCGCTACCGGTACCGATATCTAAAATGCGTTTCACCGAAGGGTTTTCTTTAATGACTAAATCAACCAATTCTTCCGTTTCGGGACGAGGAATCAGAACTCCGGGAGCAACATTAAATTTCAAACCAAAGAAATCTGCATTTCCACGAATATATTGAATCGGTTCATTATCACGCAAACGCTCCAGAATAGTTTCCAAATCTTTTTCTTTTTTTTCAGATAAATCAATATCTTTGCCGGAATAAAAATCAATCGCATCCACACCAAGAAGGTCTAGGCAAACAATTTTTGCAAGACTTTGCAACTCTGAGAGCGGATAAAAGCCTTCTAAAGACTGGTGGATATATAAGGAAAGACGATTCATGTTTTTACAATTTTTGTGTGCAAAAGTAAGAATTTTACAGATACAAGCCTAGAAGATGGGAGAAGAAAAATACATGAGGCGATGCATTCAGTTGGCAAAAAATGGACATAGCCATACTTCACCTAATCCAATGGTAGGAGCAGTCATCGTATGCGACGATAAAATAATAGGAGAAGGCTATCATGCTAAATGTGGAGGGCCACATGCTGAAGTAAACGCTATTAATTCCGTAAAAGATCAATCGCTACTTAAACGATCGACCATATATGTCAGCTTGGAGCCATGCTCTCATTATGGTAAAACCCCACCTTGTGCTGATCTTATTATAAGAAAAGAAATACCAAGAATCATTATTGGTTGTCAAGACCCCTTTAAGGAAGTAGCTGGACGTGGCATAAAAAGGATACGTGATGCAGGTAGAGAAGTCGTCGTTGGGGTTTTAGAAGATGAGTGTGCAAACTTAATAAAGCCGTTCAGAACCTTTAATACACTTCGCAGGCCATACATCACCCTCAAATGGGCTGAATCATCAGATGGATATATAGATATCTGCCGGAGCAGTGGCTCACCTGCTATTCTATCCACCGATTTAACCGCAATGTTAGTACATAAAAAAAGGGCAGAATCCGACGCCATTATGGTGGGGACCCAAACGGCCCGTTTAGATAATCCTTTACTCACCGTAAGGAATTGGCACGGTAACAATCCAACTCGAGTAGTTATCGACCGCAATTTATCATTGAAGAGCTCCCTACATCTTTTTGACGGCAGTATTTCCACTCTTGTATTCACTACAAAGCATAAACTGGAAGAAGGTAAAACAGAATATATCACCATTGATTTTAACGCAGATATTCTACCTCAGATTTTAACTGCTTTATACAATAGAAAGGTGCAATCGCTTTTTGTTGAAGGTGGAAGCATTTTACTGCAATCATTTATTAATGGAGGTTTCTGGGACGAAATTTTCATTGAAAAAAGCATCAAGTCATTGAATTTCGGAGTGAAATCTCCCCAAATAAAAGATAAAAACAAGCATTCTGTCGAGAAACACTTTGGAGTCACCGTTTACCATTATACGAATGAAAAAGATGGATAGAAAAGCCTCAGAATAGAATTTCTATCGATAAAAACAGCATTATTATCTATAATTTTATATAAAACTTATCGACAATGTTCAATATAGAGAAAATTGTTCCTATTTTTGCAACTTGTAAATAAACAAAATCTCTCGAATGAAAATAAAGTTTTTATTAGTAATCGCAATTTTTCTATTAGTATCACTCACTGTTACTTCCTACCTTAACACAGCCAATGAAGCGGTAGAACATAGTTCAGACGATACGACTCACGCTTTTGCACTTCGAGACATAGAAGGAATAGCAAAAATCAAACGAACCAATAATAGAAACTACAATGCTGATTCTTTGCCACTCAAGGCCAACAGAATTATTAATGAAACGCTTATAAAGACTTTTATGCGTTTGGAGAATATCTCAGTTCATTATATCTATCAAAAGAATGCTTTATCATCGAATAAAATTAAGAGAGAAAATCTTTTTGTAAGAGAATTCAGCGAAAGAAAGAATTATTCTACGATACTGAGCCCAAACAATTTTACTTGGATTAGGAGCAAGGAACAAAGAAAAGACAAAGTGTGGAGAGGATAGATTAATAGACTAAATTTTTGTAAGATGGCTACCCCACTCATTGTCTCAAAAATACTATAATGCAAAATTTTGCAAATGCAAAGTAATGTAACAACTAAATAAGATGCCAAATAAAGAGCAAATAGATTTAAACCGCATACCTCAGCACGTAGCGATCATTATGGATGGTAACGGGAGATGGGCCAAACAGCACGGACGAGAACGTAGCTATGGGCACCAAGCTGGTGCACAAACGGTTCATGTCATCGCTGAAGAAGCTGCTCGAATAGGTATTAAATATCTCACGCTCTATACTTTTTCAACCGAAAACTGGAGTAGGCCAACTGATGAGGTCGCTACACTAATGAGCCTGCTCATTGATTCCATAGAGGAAGAAATTTTCATGAAAAACAACATCAGTTTTCGCATTGTTGGTGACATAAATAAACTCCCGGAAGATGTACAAAAACGATTGTATGATTGCGTAAAACATACAGCCTTAAATTCTGGAATGTGTCTCGTATTGGCTCTTAGTTACTCATCACGTTGGGAAATAACAAATGCCATACGCAATATCGCGCTACTAGTTCAGAAGGGAGAAATATCACCAGAAAAAATAGACAGTGACTGTATCTCTGCACATCTAGTTACTAATTTCATGCCTGATCCAGATTTGCTAATCCGAACAGGAGGTGAGATTCGATTAAGCAATTACCTACTATGGCAATGTGCTTATTCCGAGCTATATTTTTGTGAGACCTTTTGGCCAGACTTTAAGGAAAACGAGTTTCGAAAAGCAATTTGTGATTATCAGAAAAGAGAACGCCGCTTCGGCAAAACTAGCGAGCAGGTTAGCTAATATTTAGAACTTATAACCCAAAACACATAATTTAAATGTATTATCGTATTTCTGCCATATTCATAACATTTATCAGCCTGTTTAGCTTGGCTACTTCGGGCATTGCACAGAATGTAACTACTACAGATGAATCAAAACCTGTTATTCTATATTCAGGTACGCCTAAGAAATACGAAATAGGCGGAATAGAAGTCTCTGGAGTGAAGAACTATGAAGATTATGTTCTGATCGGATTATCAGGGCTTTCTGTGGGGCAAACCATCACAGTCCCTGGAGATGAAATTACACAAGCAATCAAGCGCTATTGGAAACATGGACTTTTCTCTGATGTGGCCATCACCGCTGAAAAAATAGAAGGAAATAAGATCTTCCTGAAAATAAGTTTGACTCAGCGCCCTCGCATCTCAGATATACGCTATAATGGAGTAAAGAAATCTGAGAGAGAAGATTTGGAAACGAAGCTTGGGCTCGTAAAGGGTAGTCAAATTACGCCAAACCTAACAGATCGGGCTAAAACGCTTATTAAAAGATACTTTGACGACAAGGGTTTTAAAAACGCGGATGTAGTTATTGTGCAAAAAGACGATGCTGCCAATGAAAACCAAGTCATAGTAGACGTCAATATCGACAAAAAAGAGAAAATAAAAATTCATAAAATCACCATTGTGGGCAACAAAGCAATCAAGACTGCGAAACTTAAAAAGGTGATGAAAAAGACAAATGAAAAAGGAAAGATCATGAATCTGTTCCGTACTAAAAAGTTCGTCAATGAAAACTATGTAGCCGACAAACAACTTATTATAGATAAATATAACGAACTAGGATATCGCGATGCTCGCATTGTCGCTGATAGCGTATCACCATACAATGAGAAAACAGTAAATATATTCTTGAAATTGGAAGAAGGCGATAAATACTATCTTCGGAATATTAGCTGGATAGGAAACACTCTATACCCTGCGGAGCAATTGAACTATATGCTGCGAATGAAGAAAGGGGATGTATACAATCAAAAGTTACTTAACGAACGTATCTCTACAGATGATGATGCCATCGGTAACTTATATTATAATAACGGATACTTATTCTATAATCTCGATCCGGTCGAAGTGAATATAGATAATGATTCTATTGACCTTGAAATGAGAATATATGAAGGCCGACAGGCAACCATTAGCAAAGTGAAGATAAATGGTAACGACCGCGTTTATGAGAACGTTGTACGTCGGGAACTTCGTACTCGTCCAGGACAACTTTTCAGTAAAGAAGACTTAATGCGATCTATGCGTGAAATTCAACAAATGGGACACTTTGACCCTGAAAATATCAAGCCTGACGTTCAACCCAATCAAGAGAACGGTACGGTAGATATAGGGTTCGACCTCGTATCAAAAGCGAACGACCAAGTGGAGTTCTCTGCCGGTTGGGGACAAACGGGAGTAATAGGTAAATTAAGTTTGAAGTTTACTAACTTTTCGTTGCCTAATTTGCTACGTCCGGGAGAAAACTACCGTGGTATTCTTCCACAAGGAGATGGACAAACCCTTACTATTAGTGGCCAAACTAATGCCAAATACTACCAATCATACAGTGTTTCCTTCTTTGATCCTTGGTTTGGTGGCAAACGTCCGAATTCATTTTCCGTATCTGCTTTCTACTCAAAGCAATCAGACATCAGTAGCAGTTACTATAATTCAAGTTATCTAACTAATTACTATAACAATAGCTCTAGCAGTAGCTACTCTAGCTATTCCGATCCCAATAAATATATTCAAATGTTTGGGCTTTCTTTAGGATGGGGAAAGCGACTGAATTGGCCAGATGACTATTTTACTCTGTCAGCTGAGCTTTCTTATCAAAGATATATTCTGAAAGATTGGAGTTATTTTCCTGTGACAAACGGAAAATGTAACAATATTAGTTTAAACCTTACATTAGCTAGAAATTCAACAGACAATCCTCTCTATCCTCGCCAAGGATCAGATTTTTCATTGTCTGTTCAAGTAACTCCTCCTTATTCATTATTTGATGGTGTTGATTACAGTTCATATAATTTAAGTAATCAAGATGATGTAAACAAAATGCATAGATGGGTAGAGTACCACAAATGGAAATTGAAATCAAAGACTTATACTGCATTTACTTCGGGCGCTAAAGCTCCCGTTCTAATGACTCGTGCAGATTTTGGTCTCTTAGGACATTTCAATAGTCACAAAAGATCTCCATTCGAAACATTCGATATGGGAGGAGACGGTATGACAGGCTACTCTAGCTACGCCACCGAGAGTGTTGCCCTTCGTGGTTATGAAAACAGTTCTCTAACTCCTTATGGTAACGAAGGATATGCTTATGCTCGCTTGGGACTGGAATTAAGATACCCTTTAATGCTCGAAACGAGTACGAGTATCTATGCGCTAACTTTCCTTGAAGCAGGTAATGCATGGCATGAAATTAAGAACTTTAATCCTTTTGAATTAAAGCGTTCCGCCGGAGTAGGTGTTCGTATCTTCTTACCAATGATTGGTATGATGGGCATTGACTGGGGGTATGGCTTCGATAAAGTATTTGGTTCTAAACAATATGGTGGAAGTCAATTCCATTTTATCCTAGGGCAAGAATTCTAATTGTTTCATAAAAAAAACTGAACGTCATGAGAAAATCTGTTCTATTCATTATGTTGCTGTTAGCTTCAGCTTTAACAGCAAACGCACAAAAGTTCGCTTTGATAGATATGGAATATATCCTAAAAAATATCCCAGCTTACGAAAGCGCAAACGAGCAGCTGAACCAAGCCTCCACTAAGTGGCAAAGCGAAGTGGAGAATTTAACGAAGGAAGCTCAAGCTTTGTATAAAAAGTATCAGTCGGAAGCTAAATCTCTCTCGGAAGAACAAAAAACGAAAAGAGAAGAAGCGATTGTAGCCAAAGAAAAAACAATAGCTGAGTTGAAACGGAAATATTTTGGACAGGATGGTGAACTCTTTAAGCAGAGAGAGAGTTTTATCAAGCCTATACAAGATCAAATTTATAATGCAGTGAAAGAAATAGCAGAACTAAAAGGATACTCAGTAGTATTAGATAGAGCTTCTGCTACAAGTATAATCTTTGCCTCTCCACGCATTGATATTAGCAATGAAATATTAGCGAAATTAGGATATTCAAATTAATTTCATACATTTGCATCAAAGAACACAAAAAATAATCATTAAAACAAATAATTTAATTATGCTTAAAAAAATTGCACTCGCAATTATGTTCATCCTCCCGATGAGCGTATCTGCACAAACTCTTAAATTCGGGCACGTTGTATCCAACGAAATCATTACGGCTATGCCGGAATTCGCAAAAGCTCAAGCCGACCTACAGGCGTTAGAGAAGAAATACACTGAGGAAATTCAGAGAACAACTGAAGAATTCAACAAAAAGTATCAGGAATATCAGCAAGCAGTGCAGAAAGACTCTCTGCCACAAAATATTGCTGAAAGAAGGCAAAAAGAGTTGCAGGACATGATGCAAAGAAGCGAGCAATTCCAACAAGAGGCTCAGCAGAATATGCAAAAGGCTCAAACAGATTTGATGGCACCTATCTCTAAAAAAGTAGATGAAGCGATTAAGGCAGTAGGTGAAGCTGAAGGCTTAACTTATATTTTTGACCTTGCTAGAACGGCTATCCCTTATGTTAACGAAAAAGTTAGTGTAAATGTAACTCCTCTTGTAAAGACCAAACTTGGTTTGAAGTAATAACTTCACGATATAAGAACGCGGATAACGCGGATAGAGCGCAAATTCGCTCTATCCGCGTTTTTTATATGCTATTAAATTGAAAAATGATGAAACAAGATTTATCTACAGTCCCCGGACCCATCGGAGTATTTGATTCAGGTTACGGAGGATTAACTATCTTGAAGCAGATCAAGGAGACTCTTCCTGAATATGATTACATGTATTTGGGAGATAATGCCCGTGCCCCTTACGGTACACGATCATTTGAAGTGGTATACGAGTTCACCCGTCAAGCTGTGGAAAAACTATTTGAGATGGGTTGCCATCTAGTGATACTGGCTTGCAATACAGCATCGGCCAAGGCACTAAGAAGTGTACAGGTAAATGATTTGCCACGTATAGACCCAGCCAGAAGAGTGTTAGGTGTAATTCGCCCAACGGTAGAATGCATCGGCGAAATTACCAGAAGCCGACATATTGGAGTCCTCGCCACAGCAGGTACCATCAAATCGGAATCTTATCCCCTTGAGATACACAAACTCTTTCCCGACATTACGGTAAGTGGAGAAGCTTCTCCAATGTGGGTATCATTGGTGGAAAACAATGAAGCCAACGGCCCAGGTGCAGACTATTTTATCAAAAAAAGCATAGATCAACTCGTCAGTAAAGATTCCCTAATTGACACTGTTATCTTAGGTTGCACGCACTACCCCTTACTTCTTCCTAAAATAGAGCAGTTCATGCCCGAAGGAATACAGATTGTGACCCAAGGAAAGTATGTTGCAATCAGTCTGAAAAATTATTTTCAACGACATCCGGAGATAGATGAAAAATGCACAAAAGGTGGAAACACCATATTTTGCACAACCGAGGCGGAAGAGAAATTCACTGAATCAGCATCCATCTTCTTAAATGAGTCCATCTCCGTACAAAGAATATCTCTGGAATAATAATTCACATAACATTATACAGAGTTATTTGTTATACTATTAACAAATAACCAATTAATAAACAGATGCCATGGAAGCAGAAGAAAACACTATTCTAACCGAAATCTTCTCAGGAACACCTTGGGAAGCAGAGTTGATTAAAGGTCTACTAGAGAGTAACGGAATAGAGTCCGTCGTGAAAGATGGAATAATGGGAACACTAGCCCCTTATCTTAGCCCCGAGGTAGCGATTCTTGTTAACGAAAAGAATTACGAATTGAGCATGCAGATTATTAGAGAAAGAGATAAGAAGAATGATGAATAAAAGAAAGAATAGTAAAGCAGAAACTAGCTTTTAACGCTCTGTTGTCATAAATTTGTATTACTAATATAAAACTAACTTCAGATTAAACAGAAATAGAAGAGGATTCCTTAGAAAGAATTCTCTTTTTTATTTTGTCCCTTCAAAAGGCTCAAAAGCTTACTTCTTATGAAGGAAAAAGAAGTAAGCTCTTCATTTATTTGATTATTTGTTATGGGAATAACTTATAATGAGAAGGCGATTTTCTTCTATTGCCATCCAAAGGATGTTTATTTGCTACGAAGAGCTTCCTGTTCATTAATTATTAATAGATCTGTTCTCAACAAGAATAAGCTCAGTATCCCTGCCAATGGAAGTCTTTTTATCTTGAGAAATGGCTTTTAGCGATGCTTTTATCCGGATATCCTACTTACATTTTCGTGGAAATAGCTATATTTGTAGTTTCAAATCGTAATAAAAAATGGGACAACAGTTTACACGAATTGCTGTAAAGGTGGGTAGTAACGTTCTAACCAGAACTGATGGTACGCTGGATGTGACACGCATGTCTGCCCTCACCGATCAAATAGCCGAACTACATAAATCGGGCGTGGAAGTAATCCTTATCTCATCAGGTGCGGTAGCCTCCGGGCGAAGTGAGATACAGACATCGAAGAAACTGGATAGCGTAAATCAACGGCAACTTTTTTCGGCCGTAGGACAAGCAAAACTCATTAACCGCTACTACGAACTTTTTCGCGAACATGGTATTGCTGTGGGGCAAGTACTAACAACTAAAGAAAATTTCGGCACACGTAGGCACTATCTTAATCAAAAGAATTGCATGACGGTTATGCTTGAGAATGGCGTGATCCCGATAGTCAATGAAAATGATACCATCTCTGTAAGCGAACTCATGTTTACCGACAATGATGAACTATCCGGCCTCATTGCATCAATGATGGATGCGCAAGCACTTATTATCCTAAGCAATATTGACGGCATATACAACGGTTCACCAACAGATCCCGCATCAACCGTTATCCGAGAAATAGGACAACGGAAAGATCTGTCAAGTTACATACAAGCTTCCAAATCGAGCTTCGGCCGCGGAGGGATGCTAACCAAAACCAACATAGCCCGTAAGGTAGCCGACGAAGGAATCACCGTGATTATAGCCAATGGTAAACGAGATAACATTCTCGTCGACCTGTTGCAACACCCTGAGGAGACTCTCTGTACTCGTTTCATCCCCTCACCTCAACCTGTATCAAGCATCAAAAAATGGATTGCGCACAGCGAAGGTTTTGCTAAAGGAGAAATACACATCAACCAACAAGCTACCGAAGTGCTTAACGCAGACAAAGCGGTGAGTATTTTGCCTATAGGTATCACGCACATCGAAGGCGAATTTGAGAAAGATGATATCGTGCGCATCATCGACTATTCAGGCAATCCCGTAGGAGTAGGAAAAGCCAATTGTGACTCTGTCCAAGCTCGGGAAGCGATAGGGAAGCATGGCAAGAAAGCTGTTGTGCACTACGACTATTTATATGTAGAATAAAACAAGTTGCATCATGAAACAATTAAAAGAAACTTTTGCCGCTGTGCAAACAGCAAGTCGCAAGTTGGCTTTACTAACCGACGAACAAATAAACCAGATATTGCTCACTGTAGCCGATGCTGCTGTTGAACAAACCCCTTTTATTCTTGCAGAAAATGAAAAAGATCTGACACGTATGGAGGTTACAGACCCTAAATATGACCGACTAAAGCTTACTGCGCAAAGAATTAAAGATATTGCCGCTGATATGAGAAACGTAGCCGCACTACCCTCCCCACTAGGCAGAATACTAAAAGAAACTATTCGTCCTAACGGCATAACGATAAAGAAGATTAGTGTTCCTTTTGGTGTCATTGGTATCATTTATGAAGCACGCCCAAATGTTAGCTTCGATGTATTTTCCCTTTGCCTAAAAAGTGGCAACGCATGCGTGTTAAAAGGAGGAAGCGATGCCGATTGTTCCAATCGTGCTATCATAAGCGTGATCCATTCTGTCCTCAAAGCCTTCGGAACAGATACACATACCGTTGAACTTTTGCCGGCTGATAGAGAGGCTACAACGGAATTACTTCACGCAGTGGGCTATGTCGATCTTATCATTCCCCGAGGCAGTAGCAGCCTCATCAACTTTGTTCGACAAAACGCCTCTATTCCTGTAATCGAAACAGGCGCAGGCATCTGTCACACTTATTTTGATGAAGATGGAGATTGCACGAAAGGGGCTGCCATCATCAACAATGCCAAGACCCGCAGGGTGAGCGTATGCAATGCTCTGGATTGTGTCATCATTCACCAGAAACGACTCAGCGACTTACCCTTGCTTTGCGAAAAATTGCAAGAGCACAATGTGATTATCTATGCTGATAAAGAGGCTTACCAAACCTTGCAAAACAACTACCCGAAAGAGTTGCTGAAACAAGCCACATCAGAAAGCTTCGGCACCGAATTTCTTTCGTATGCCATGGCCATTAAAACAGTTCGAACTTTCGAGGAGGCATTGGAACACATACACGCATACAGTTCCAAACACAGCGAATGCATCGTTACAGAGAACAAGGAACATGCGAACTTCTTTCTCAAAGTAGTAGATGCGGCCTGCGTGTACACCAACGCCTCAACGGCTTTTACCGATGGAGCACAATTCGGTTTGGGAGCCGAAATAGGAATCAGTACACAGAAGCTACATGCCCGCGGCCCCATGGGACTGGAAGAGATTACCTCTTACAAATGGATCATCGAAGGAGACGGCCAAATCAGACAATAAAAGAAATACATTCAATAACCTACAAAAATAGATAGTAATGAAGGATTTTACTTGTGTACAAGATCTAGGTGATTTAAAGCCTGCTTTAGAAGAAGCTTTCGAAATAAAAAAAGATCGGTTTAAATATGTGGAGCTAGGTCGCAACAAAACCTTGATGATGATATTCTTCAATTCAAGTCTGCGCACACGCCTAAGCACTCAAAAAGCTGCAATCAATCTGGGAATGAGCGTAATGGTGCTGGATATCACTCAAGGTGCCTGGAAGTTGGAAACTGAACGAGGCGTTATTATGGACGGAGACAAGCCCGAGCATTTGCTGGAAGCTATTCCGGTAATGGGTTGCTACTGCGACATTATCGGCGTTCGTTCTTTTGCTCGCTTTGAAGATCGTGATCATGATTATAATGAAGTAATTATCAACCAATTTATACAGTATTCCGGACGCCCGGTATTCTCCATGGAGGCCGCCACACGTCATCCGCTTCAAAGTTTTGCCGACCTTATTACCATTGAAGAATATAAAAAAACAGCTCGCCCTAAAGTCGTTATGACATGGGCTCCACACCCCCGTGCATTACCTCAGGCAGTACCAAACTCATTTGCCGAATGGATGAATGCTACTGATTACGACTTTGTTATTACTCATCCCGAAGGGTATGATCTGGCTCCCGAATTCGTAGGCAACGCCCGTGTAGAATATGATCAAATGAAGGCTTTTGAAGGTGCCGATTTTATCTATGCCAAGAATTGGGCAGCCTACTCCGGCAACAATTACGGACAGGTTTTGAGTAGAGATCTCGAATGGACGGTCAGCAACCGACAAATGGCTGTGACTAACAATGCTTACTTCATGCATTGCCTTCCTGTAAGAAGAAACATGATTGTGACTGATAGTGTAATTGAAAGCCCACAGTCCATCGTTATTCCGGAAGCTGCCAACCGTGAGATATCAGCCACTGTGGTATTGAAAAGAATGCTGGAAGAGCTAAAGTAATCTCATAAAAACAGCGCCAAAAAATCAGAAATTGCTTGAAATAAAGCAATCCGTATTGTAATGTAGCAACAAAATAAGAAACACTCATAGTACAAGTAGATAGTCTGTGCTATGAGTGTTTCTTATTTTAAGATTTGTTTATCCTTCCTTCTTACTGCCTTTTTTGCCAAGCAGCAAATCCGCCTTTAAGTTCATACACAGTATATCCTTTTTCAGCAAGAATAGATGCAGCCTGCTTACTACGATGCCCACTGTGACAATAAATAGCGACAGGAGCCTCTTTTTTCAGTAATGAATCGGCTAATGAAGCAAAAGAAGAGTCAAACACATTAATATTGATTGACTTCGCTATGTGATCTTCCGAATACTCTGCAGGTGTGCGCACATCAAGCCGCTGCACATGCTCATCCTTAATCAATGATTCGAATTCACCCGTAGAGAGTGAAGTATAATTTTTAGGTTGCTGACAACCAAACAAAGACGATAATAGAAACATAATGCTTGTAAATAAGAGGTTCATTGTCTAAATTATTAATAGTTAACTAATTAGATGTAGGCGTATAATCAAAAAAGTATTGCTTAACCTCACCATCATAAGTATTAACGCTAAAATAAACAATTGTTTCCCTCGTATTGTTCTCGGTATATTTACTAAGGGGGACAGAAAGATAAGCACGCCTTGTAAATGCTTCCAAATCATCTCCTGCATCATGATAAAGTGTTAGATAAACGGTTTGGCATCCCGTCGTTTCATCTGTTTCCACTTTATTCTCTACAAAGTGGAAAAGGTGTTTGCCATTTTGCATCTTTATAGATAGCGTCATGTTGAGATAATCTCTTCCCAGCCAGATACTCAGCACATCGGCTGGATCTGTTTTTACGCCATCAGCAAAATCTGAAGCCGGAGATGGTTGTGGAGATACCGCTTTCAATAAAGCATAAACCTTCACCTGCTTTGCCCCCTCCTCAGTTTCATCCAATTCCTCATAATTACTAACAATCCGCACACTACTATTTGCATCTATTTGTGTCTCCGAAAGATCTTCAGATACCTCCAAACGTTCTCCACTATCGGTAACGAGATAATTCAAGAAGCCATCGCTCCCAGATTCGGCAGTGAGAAATTCAAGTTTTACCGAAGGATATACATAGCCATCATCTTCTCCACAAGAGAAAAAGAGGAATGAAATAAAGAGCAATACAAGATGAAACGTCTTCTTCATTAGCGGGCAGCCAGATAATTGATCAGTGGATTGGCATACATCAGCAGAAGCTTTTCACGCAAGAACGGTAAGTCCTTATGTGGAATTTCTATTCGTTCGAGTTGTTGCTCTATATACGATTCAAAGCGTTGTTTCTCAACCTCTGTATAACGAGAAACAAACGCATCATCACCACAGAGCAAATCGTGAGCTACATAATTTCCGGGATACATACGGTAATTGGCATGTATTTTTTTATCTATCAAAGCTGAAATACAGGCATATAGTTCAGGTTTAGGTAAAGTAGGATCGAGTTGCAACAACTCATTATTAATAGTCTCAGCTACCTGAAAGTGGACTCTCCCTTTATACCCAAAAAGTCCGATCTTCATATTCATCAGATCATCCGCCGTAGATTTCTTATAATCTTCAATATCTCTTTTAAGTTGAAATTCCTGTGCTTTAAGATAGTCACATGGGTCATATTCGTAAGAAAGTGCCAAAGGAGCAATATTCATTTCTAAGAGGCGTTCAATTAAACTGCCCTCTCCAGCTATAGCCAGCATCTTCAACACACTTTCTTGTGTACGATCATTTGAGTCTTTGGCACGTCCTTCACGCTGTGCAATCCAAATGGATTGTTGCTTTTGCGTAATGGTGAGATGCATGTAGCGAGACATGCGGGCAGATGCCTCCAGCATTTGGCGCATAGCCAGCCCACGCTGCACAATGAAAGATTTATTTATTCGAACCAGTTTCTTGATCCAAGGATAAATGAGAAGATTGTCTCCAATAGCTATTTCCACAGTATTCACTCCAAGATCGATCAACAAAATAGAAAGAAACCCCGAATCGAGAATAATGTCGCGATGATTGGATATATAAGTATATGCTTTACTCGTATCGGGCAACGCCGTATGGTCTAATGTTAATCCGTCTGTAAAATCACTGACTATCTTCCACAAAAGGCCATAACAAAACATTTTCTGAAAGTCCAGTTTAGTTTTGCAACTACGCATTTTGTGAGCTATAGCTTCAAAAGGTACGCCCGGCATGGATACGCACGCCGCATTCTGAAAGGCCGGATCAGCAATCAGTTCCTCAAAGATCTGAGGAAGTTCCTCATCATCGTAAGGGCGAATCTCATCAAACTCTGTTATGTTCATAATTTATCTTCAATAATATCAGTCATAACATCTTTAATATCGAGGCCTGCTGCAGCAATTTGCTGAGGAATGAAGCTAGTAAGTGTCATGCCGGGGGTTGTATTAATTTCAAGCAAGTTCACCTTTTCGCCCGCAGTAATGATATAGTCAATGCGAATGATACCTGAACATCCCAAGATGTCATAAATAGCCGAAGTGAGCAGTTGTACCCTTTCAGTCAGTTCATCTGACAAGCGAGCGGGGGTAATCTCCTGAACCTGACCATTATATTTCGCATCGTAATCAAAAAATTCATTACCTGTAACCACCTCTGTTATAGGAAACACCACTTCTTTCGTTTTTGTTTTGTAACATCCGCAAGTTATTTCGGTTCCATCCATAAAAGCTTCAATGACCACTTCAGGAGCTTCATCAAAAGCCTTTTGTATAGCAGGCTGTATCTGTTCTTGGGTTTTCACTTTTGTTACGCCGAAACTAGATCCACCCAAATTGGGCTTTATAAAGCAAGGTAAACTTACCTTATTTATCACCTCTTCATCCAGAATCTCGTGTCCTTGGCGAATCATTAAAGATTCTGCTACACGGATACCAAATCCTTTCAGATATTGGTTACAGGTAAACTTGTTGAAAGTGATAGCAGCAGGAAGTACATCACAACAAGAATAAGGGATATGAAGCATATCCAGATATCCTTGCAACAAACCGTTCTCGCCCGGTGTACCGTGAATCGTGATATAAGCAAAATCAAACTTTACTTTTTCTGTCCCGTTATCAAAACTAAAGTCGTTACGGTCTACAGGTACCTTTTGTCCGTCGGCAAGCTGAACTTCCCAACGAAGACCTTGCATTTCTACAATATACAAATTGTACTTTTCCTTATCAATAAAGGAATAAAGTCCCTGGGCACTGCGAAGGGAAACGGGGAGTTCGGAAGAATCTCCTCCGGCAACAATGGCGATGATGCGTTTCATTCTAAATCTCTGTTACTTATGTAGCTTCGCCATTTATCGATCAGCAGGGTCATGTCGTCGGGCATCTCGGAAGTAAAATACATCTCCTCACCTGTGTGAGGGTGTACGAACCCCAATGTCATGGCGTGCAAAGCCTGCCGAGGACAAACGTCAAAGCAATTGTTTACAAACTGTTTGTATTTACTAAAATGAGTTCCTTTAAGAATTTCGTGACCTCCGTAGCGTTCATCGTTAAACAGTACGTGGCCTATATGCTTCATGTGTACTCTGATTTGATGAGTACGCCCCGTTTCAAGGATGCACTCTACCAAAGTAACATAACCCAAACGTTCGAGCACCCGATAGTGAGTAACCGCATGTTTTCCTATTTCGGGATCTGAAAAAACAGCCATTTGCATCCTATCTCTGGGATTGCGGGCTACGTTTCCAACGATAGTTCCTTCATCTTCTTCTATGAGTCCCCATACCAATGCGCGATATTGTCGCTTGGTTGTTTTATTAAAGAACTGTAAACCAAGATGTGTTTTGGCATCCGCAGTTTTAGCTACGACCAACAATCCCGAAGTATCTTTATCTATTCGATGCACTAATCCGACGCGCGGATCATTGACATCGTAATCTGGATCATCTTTCAAGTGCCAAGCCAGTGCATTGACCAGCGTGCCGCTGTAGTTTCCGTGCCCCGGATGCACCACTAAACCTGCCGGTTTGTTCACCACCATCAGGTATTTGTCTTCGTATACAATGTTTAGGGGAATATCTTCTGGAATCACCTCATTTTCATAACGGGGGCGATCCATCATCACTGTTATAACATCAAGTGGCTTTACCTTATAGCTACTTTTCACCGATTTATCGTTCACCATCACAAAGCCTGCCTCCGCAGCCTTCTGAATTCGATTTCGGGAAGCATTCACAATGCGATCGAACAAATATTTATCCACGCGAACAAGTGCCTGCCCCTTATCTACTACCACACGAAAGTGCTCATACAACTCTGCGGCATCACCTACAGGTTCTATGTCATCAATATCATTCTCTATGTCGTCTGGCAGTTCTTGCATCATCTATTGTTGATCAATTGGGTGTAAGTTTCATTTAAAACCAAGAATCATCTTTTGCGGGAGCAGTCTCAGCGTCATTCTCTGTTCCGCCTAAGCTATCGCCCTCTTCATCAAGCGTATCTTTAACCTCCGTTCCATCTCCAACCATCAGAGTTAATGTAGCACCAAGCGGTACCTTCTCTCCGGTAAGGAGTTGACGTCCTCTATACTTAACACCATAAACCCAATCCTTCTCACCACTTACAAACTCATTTTCAGTCAGTTTGAAGCCCGAGGCCATGACACGAGCTTGTGCCTGTCGCACTGAGCTATTGTCGGCCACATCAGGAACGGAACGCAATGGCACGTCAAGTGTATTGATTGTAAGATAAATAATCCGTCCTTCTTTTACTTTTTGTCCGGCAGCAGGATTATGATCGAGCACACAGCCTGCCGGCTTATTTTTCACATAACCGGAATCGGCAACTACGCACAGCAGTCCCCTATGGCTGAATAACATTTTCGCCTGCTCCACAGTCATATCTTTCGCATCAGGTACTACAATGCCTTCCCCATGGCGGGTATAAATATCCAATCCTTTAAGCACACCAATTAGTAAGATGCCAGCAACCACTATCATGGCAATGATATTTACCCAGAAGTACTTATTTTCTTTGAAAGAAAAGAATTTCTTTATCGTCATATCTATTCTATAAACAATTATTCGGCCCCAAAGATAGTACAATTAGTTGATAAGCTCAATAATAGATAAAATATAGGCATAAAAAAAAGCAAAGGAGTACCCTTTGCTTTTTTTATGCCTTGTGCAGCGAAGCTAAATTACTTCGTTCCGTTGTATTCGTCAGAAACAGTTAATTTCTTTCTGCCTTTTGCACGACGTGCAGCCAAAACTCTACGACCATTGGCTGAAGCCATTCTCTCACGGAAACCGTGCTTGTTTTTTCTCTTTCTGTTAGAGGGTTGAAATGTTCTTTTCATTACTGTATCTCGTTTTTTATGTTATTGCTATCTGGAAATCGGGATGCAAAAATAGGCACTTTTTTTAAATTAACCAAGAGATAACTCATTTTTAGTCAAAAGATTTTGTGTTTTTTACCTATTTAGATTACTTTTGCACTTCCAAACGGCCATAGATAGCTACTAGAATAATACACAATAAATATAAAGTATAAAAAAGTATGATCAATTCACAAGATGTCAAGAATGGAATGTGCATCAGATTAGATGGACGTCTCTATTTCGTTATCGAATTCCTCCATGTTAAGCCGGGAAAAGGCAACACCATCATGCGCACTAAGCTGAAGGATGTTGTCAATGGCCGCGTCCTTGACCGTACATTTCAAGTTGGTTTCAAATTAGAAGATGTCCGCGTTGAGCGCCGTCCTTTCCAATTCTTATATAAAGAAGGCGAAGATTATATCTTCATGAATCAAGAAAGCTTTGAGCAAGCTCCTATTCCAAAAGATCTGGTTACAGGAGTTGATTTCCTAAAAGAAGGCAACATGGTAGAGGTCGTTTCGGATGCTTCGACTGAAACAGTTCTCTTCGCTGAACTTCCGGTTAAGGTTGTTTTGCAAATCACTTATACCGAACCGGGCCTCAAAGGAGATACTGCCACCAACGCTACCAAGCCGGCAACTCTTGAAACCGGTGCTATCGTACGTGTTCCTTTGTTTGTCAACGAAGGTGA
Source organism: Bacteroides sp. UBA1317 (assembly GCA_002307035.1). Lineage (GTDB taxonomy): Bacteria > Bacteroidota > Bacteroidia > Bacteroidales > Bacteroidaceae > Bacteroides. The sequence goes on along the minus strand of DBTL01000141.1, from coordinate 11,899 downwards.
ACTTATAGAAGTAGATACCCGCGACGGTTCATACCAAGGTCGCGTGAAAGCATAAACAGATTTACCATTTAACCATTTACTATTTACTCACCCAGCGGGTTTTAAACAGTAAATGGTCAATGGTTAAATAGTAAACAATCAGATGTTCTATTCCGTCATCATTCCCGTATATAACCGTCCTGACGAAGTGGACGAATTACTGCAAAGCCTTGCCAACCAATACTTCAAGCATTTCGAAGTCATCATCGTCGAAGACGGTTCGTCTCTCTCTTGCGAACATGTTTTGGAAAAATATGTGGAGAGTCTCAACCTCAAATACTTCTCAAAACCAAATTCCGGCCCCGGGCAAACCCGTAATTACGGAGCCGAAAGAAGTACGGGTGATTACCTTATTATATTAGACTCCGACTGCATTCTCCCACCAACTTATTTCGACAACATAGAGAAAGAACTGGCTTCCTCTGCCTCAGATGCTTTTGGCGGTCCCGATAAAGCGCACGAGTCATTCTCCGACATTCAGAAAGCGATCAACTACTCCATGACTTCTTTCTTCACTACCGGTGGCATCCGCGGAGGCAAAAAAAAGATGGATAAATTCTACCCGCGCAGCTTTAACATGGGTGTGCGACGAGAAGTATATGAAGCATTGGGCGGCTTCTCTAACATGCGTTTCGGTGAAGACATCGATTTCAGTATTCGGATCTTCAAGAACGCATACACTTGCCGGCTCTTCCCCGATGCATGGGTATATCACAAAAGGCGCACGGATCTGAAGAAGTTCTTCAAACAGGTACATAACTCTGGGATAGCCCGAATTAATCTATATAAAAAGTATCCTGAATCATTAAAGGCTGTACATCTGCTTCCGGGCATCTTTACACTTGGTGTAGCTTTGCTATTACTGGCTGCTCCTTTTACTCTGCTAAGCTTCATACCCATCCTTCTCTATGCCATTTTAGTGGGTACCGACTCTGCCTTACAAAATAAGAGCTGTAGAATTGGAATATATTCCATTGCTGCATCTTTCATCCAACTCATCGGCTACGGAAGTGGATTCTGGAGAGCTTGGTGGCAACGTTGCGCATGCGGTAAGGATGAGTTTGCGGCATTTAATAAGAATTTCTATAAATAATAATCGATGAAGACGAGTCGTTTTTCTTATTCAAAATGGAAAACAAACAAAAACTAAACATCAATCAGTGGGCTGAAGAAGATCGCCCGCGTGAGAAGATGATGAAGAAAGGTGCTGACGCACTCAGTGATGCCGAATTATTAGCCATATTGATTGGATCGGGCAACACGGATGAGACAGCCGTAGAACTAATGAAGCGAATACTTGCTTCGTGCAGCAACAACCTAAACGAACTGGCAAAATGGGACATACATAACTTCTCTGCTTTCAAAGGTTTCGGCCCGGCAAAAAGTATCACCATTATGGCTGCCCTCGAATTGGGAAAACGAAGAAAACTTCAGGAACCCAAAGAACGTAGCCAAATCACTTGCTCAACCGATGTATATAACTTGCTCCATCCTCTCATGTGCGACCTGTCGCAAGAAGAGTTCTGGATACTACTCCTCAACCAAGCCAATAAAGTAATCGACAGAGTGCGCATCAGCACAGGCGGCATAGACGGCACGTATGCCGACGTACGAAGTATCTTGAGAGAAGCGCTCATACAAAGAGCTACCGGACTCATTCTCATACACAATCACCCTTCAGGCAATCCGCACCCTAGCGGAGAAGATAAAAGACTCACCGCTCATATCAATCAGGCAGCACAAACAATGAACATTCGTCTCTCTGATCATGTTATTATTTGCGACGGTAAGTTTTACAGCTTTGCCGACGAAGGAGAAATTGTATAATCGAATTTATTCATATCTTTGCAAAAACAACAAATTTACTCTTATGACCAAATTTGAAACAGAAGTAAAAATAGTAGAAGTACTTAAAACAGTCTTCGACCCTGAAATACCTGTCAATGTGTACGACCTTGGATTGATCTACAGAATCGACGTAGGAGAAAACGGAGAAGTAGCGTTGGAAATGACTCTGACTGCTCCGAACTGTCCTGCTGCCGATTTCATAGTGGAGGACGTACATCAAAAGGTAGAATCGGTAGAAGGAGTGAATAAAGTCACTATAAACCTTGTCTTTGAGCCACAGTGGGACAAAGACATGATGAGTGAAGAAGCGAAATTCGAACTTGGATTCTTATGAGAAATGTCTATTTCATCTCTGATGCCCATCTGGGATCTCGTGCCATAGAGCATGGACGCACACAGGAACGAAGACTGGTGAACTTTCTTGATAGCATCAAGCAAAAGGCATCAGCCATCTACTTACTGGGTGATATGTTCGACTTTTGGTATGAGTTCCGGACTGTAGTGCCAAAAGGCTATACCCGTTTTCTGGGCAAGCTTTCGGAGCTAACGGATATGGGCGTGGAGGTGCACTTCTTCACTGGCAATCACGATATTTGGTGCGGAGACTATTTAACGAAAGAGTGTGGAGTGATAATGCACACAAAGCCGCTAACGGTAGAGATCTACGGCAAGGAGTTCTATCTCGCCCACGGCGACGGATTGGGAGATCCGGATGCGAAGTTCAAATTCCTCCGTTCGCTATTCCATAACCATACATTACAAACCTTATTTTCGGCCATTCATCCACGCTGGAGCATGGAACTGGGACTTAGTTGGGCCAAACGCAGTCGCATGAAGCGGGCAGATGGAAAAGAGCCCGAATATATGGGTGAGAACAAAGAATACCTGATCCTTTTTACGAAAGAGTATCTCAAACAACACCCTGATATCAACTACTTCATTTATGGGCACCGCCACATCATGCTCGACCTGATGCTAAGTGCCACAGCTCGTGTCACCATTCTCGGCGACTGGATCAATTATTTTTCTTACGCCGTGTTCGATGGAGAGAACCTTCTTTTGGAGGAATTCGTTGAAGGAGAAACTTCGTTATAATATTTTCGACGACTACACAAACAAGTGCAATATAAAAAGGAAGAGGCTTCTCTCAAACTAAATGAGAGAAGCCTCTTCCTTTTTATATTGTCACACTTGAAACAAGGATATACTTTTTGAAAGGAGTAAGTCAATGCCCTTCTGTTATCTACTCAATTCAGTAAAAATCAGCCTCCCTTGCTTACTATTTGTTTTCTAGTAATGAAACTAAAGTTTTCTCACGTTGAAACAAAAAGTTTAATACTAGGATACAATTAGTTTCAACGCATGAAAACTAAGTGTTTTCTAGTATAGCAATCTCATGAAACTGACTTCCGTAAGCTTAATAGCCAGCGGCTTTAGCAATACGCTTGGGTATATCTGTATTATCCATCTTGCCAATGAAGAGCTGAGAACCGGCGCCTACAGCATAAACAGGTGCATAACCTGCGGTATGGTTACCACTAACCCAACCCACCATAGAGATTTCATCCATCACCTCTTTCGCTTTGGCAGCAAGAGGTTCGCTTTCGGCATATTCACTCTTCTCAAACACTACTTTGTTCTTCACAAAAGAGTTTTCGTATTCATCGCGCAGTTTCTTTTCTTGTTCCCAAGAGATAGGCACCTCTTTCCAAAAGCCCATTTTCTCACCAAGGAAAGTCTTAACATCATCCCAAGATACTTGGTTTTGCTTTGATTTACGCAAAGCACTAATGTCAGAAGAAAGAACTTCTTCCGAGACCTTTTGATATTGAAGAGCCTTCAGGTTTAATACCATTTTACCAGTGCCAAGACCAATACCACCCGTCTCATGATCTGCCGTAATTACGATCAACGTCTCCTTGGGATGTTTCTTATAAAACTCATAAGCAACTTTCACTGCGTTGTCCATGTCAACCACTTCATTAAAAGCTGTTCCAGCATCGTTGTTATGGCAAGCCCAATCAATTTTACCACCTTCTAACATCACGAAGAAACCTTTCTTATTATTCTTTGTCAACACAGAAATAGCAGCCTCTGTAATCTGAGCAAGATTCAAGTCGCCTTCTTTTTGATCAATAGCATAAGGAAGTGACACCTCACTAGCCCCCTCTTTAGGCATCAAAATCACCTTCTTTGCAGAAGTAGCTTTCTCCTTAAAGTTATCAAAACCCTTAACGACTACATAGCCAGCCTTTTCAAACATAGGGAATACACTAGGAGCCTCTTTCTTGTCAACAGTTTCATTTGGTTTAAGAAACCCTGAACCAGCGAAAAAGTCAAATCCTGATTTAGGTAGATCCGTAGCAATCTCATAGTACATATAACGTTTAGGCTGATGTGCATAAAACACAGCAGGAGTAGCATGATCTATACTTACCGTAGTAGCCACACCCACTTTATTGCCTGCTTTCTTCGCTCTTTCAGCGATAGTAGCCAGCTTGCTTCCTCGAGTATCAAGAGCAACGGCTCCATTGTTTGTTTTGGTTCCCGTTGAAAGTGCAGTACCAGCGGCAGCCGAATCGGTTACAGAATTGCTTGCGGAAAAAGTAGTAGCCATACCTGTTGCCGGGAATTGAGTGAAAAGTAAAGGAGTGACTCCGATGCGTCCTTCTTTCTCTGCCACAAACATTTCCGTACCATTCACCTGATTAACACCCATTCCATCGCCAATGAAAAAAAACACATATTTTGCCTGTCCTTGTGAAAAAGCCGCACCGGATACTAAGACAAAAATCAATGCATAAACAAATCTCTTCATGATTATTATTTTATATTTAATTGATTACTAACACAAAGATAATTTTTTTGGTTCTTACCGCTTTCTTTTCACTGTTAATATTCCATTAAACAAATGCAGTAACACGTAGCAGCAGACATTTATAAGACTTATTATCAGCACATTATCATCAATCATTCTCAATCGGCGCAACGTTACAAACGGATGAAGAATCAATAATATTCAAGCTATATTCTTGCCATAGAAAAAGGGCATCCCGCAACAGAATGTGCGAAATGCCCCTCTATATCTATGATAGACAAATGAAGAGAAGACTTACTTACTTAGAATTACCATCGTATCTGACGCAATCATAAACTCTTCATCAGTAGGAATAACAACCACCTTCACGTGAGAGTCAGGAGTACTTATAACAGCTTCTTTTCCACGAATTTTAGCATTGTATTCTTCATCTATTTTCACACCCATAAACTCTAAACCCGAACAAACACCCGAACGACATGTTGTCTGGTTCTCACCTACACCACCGGTAAAGACAATGATATCCACTCCACCAAGAGCAGCAGCATAAGCTCCAATATATTTTTTAATGCGATAGAAATACATGTTTTCAGCCAACAACGCACGCTCTTCTTTTCTTGCCACAGCGTCTTCCAACTCACGCATATCCGAAGATACCTCGAAGATACCAAGCACACCGCTTTTCTTGTTGACAAGATCTGAAAGACCCGCCGCATCAAGGCCTTCTTTCTCCATGATATAAGTCAACGCACCGGCATCAATATCACCCGAACGAGTACCCATCATCAAGCCTTCTACCGGAGTAAGCCCCATCGAAGTATCTACTGACTTTCCGTCTTTCACTGCAGTAATAGAACCACCATTGCCAATGTGACAAGTGATAATGCGCTTTCCTTCAGGACTTACACCTAAGAATTCACACACGCGAGCTGAAACATATCGGTGGCTGGTTCCGTGAAAACCATATCTACGAACACCGTATTTAGTATATAACTCGTAAGGAAGAGCATACATATAAGCATAATCAGGCATCGTCTGATGAAAAGCGGTATCGAACACGCCTATCTGAGGAACTTTAGGAAGCAGCTTATTTATAGTGTAAATGCCTTTTAAGTTAGCCGGATTATGCAATGGAGCAAGCTCCGAGCATTGTATCATCTGCTCAATAACATCATTGGTTATCAGTACCGATGAATTGAACTTTTCGCCTCCATGCACCACACGGTGACCTACAGCAGTAATCTCGTCAAGTGATTTGATACAGCCATACTTTTCGCTGGTCAACGTTTCCAAGATAAATTCAATACCTACTGTGTGTTCGGGGATCTCACGCTCAAGAACAACCTTCTCACCACTAGGCAATGTAAATTTCAGGAAAGACCCCTGTAAACCGATTCTCTCAATACCACCCTGAGCCATCACTTCCTTACTGTCCATATCGAACAGTTTGTACTTGATTGATGAACTCCCACAGTTCAATACCAATATTCTCATCTCATTATTTTATTTTGCGTTTTTACTTGCAATAGCCTGGTTAGCAGTGATTGCTACCATTTTGTAAACATCATCAATAGAACAACCGCGAGACAGGTCGTTTACCGGACGAGCAATACCTTGAAGGATAGGGCCGATGGCATCAACATTACCTAAGCGTTGAGCAATCTTATAAGCAATATTACCAACCTCCAGGTTAGGAACGATAAGAACATTAGCATGTCCCGCAATTTCAGAACCCGGAGCTTTGCTGGCACCGATAGAAGGAACCAAAGCAGCATCTGCCTGCAATTCACCATCTATCTTTAATGTAGGATCCATTTCTTTAGCAAGTTTGAAAGCTTCAACAACTTTGTCTACCGCTTCATGCTTAGCTGATCCTTTTGTCGAGAAGCTAAGCATTGCCACTTTAGGATCTTCAATGCCGGCAACCGCTTCAGCAGTACGTGCAGTAGAGATCGCTATCTGAGCAAGCTGTTCTGCATCAGGAACCGGAGTAACCGCCACATCGCCCATCACAAGCACCCCATTCTTACCATATTGAGTGTTTTTAGAGATCAACAACATAGCTCCCGATACACAAGTAATGCCCGGAACTGTTTTGATAATCTGCAGAGCAGGGCGAAGTACATTGCCCGTAGTATTGCGAGCACCTGCCAATTGGCCATCGGCATCGCCGTTCTTCACCATCAAGCAACCGAGATAAAGAGGATCAAGAACCAACTTGCGAGCCTCTTCTATAGTCATCCCTTTCTTTTGGCGGAGTCCAAAGAGAAGCTGAGCATATTCCTCTTTCTTAGGATGATTCTCAGGATCAATAATGAGAGCCTTGTCGATGTTAGTTAATTCCCATTCTGTAGCCAGATTCTTAATTTCGGCAGAATTGCCCAGAATAATTAAATCCGCAACTTTGTCTGCCAGAATTTGATCGGCAGCTTTAAGAGTGCGCTCTTCCGTTCCTTCAGGAAGAACTATGCGCTGGAGATTCGATTTCGCACGCGCAATAATTTCGCTTATTAAATCCATTATAGAAATATTAATATGTGTACAAATTCAAGTGGAAAGTGTTTTTACGCTGCAAAAGTACTCATAATTGCAATATCTACATTGCAATTACAGGTATTTTTGCTTCTTAAAAATACAATTATTATAATCTTTAACATTAGCCGAAGATCGTGAGAAGAAGCTGTTTCAGACAAACGAACACAAGCTCTAACAAAAAACCAAAGTTTAGTTTAAAGTAAAACAACAAATAGATTTTCTGCCATCATCAAAAAAGCATGCCATTGGACTCAGTATTGTAAAAAGAGAATAGAAAGTAAAAGGTTAAACTAGCACAACATTAATCGCCAATAGCAACTTGGAGCATTGATTTTTCGTACATTTGCAGTGTTTTCAAAAAAGGTAGTTATGATACGACAATGCACCATTCTGTTCGGTTGTTTAGCCTTAGGTGAATTAATTGTTTTTCTCACAGGAATTAAACTCCCATCCAGCATTATAGGAATGCTATTGCTCACTCTATTTTTAAAATTAGGCTGGATCAAATTGCAATGGGTGCAAGGTCTGTCCGACTTCTTAGTAGCTAATCTTGGATTTTTCTTTATTCCCCCCGGAGTAGCATTAATGCTTTACTTTGATATTATCTCAGCTGAGCTTATACCTATTGTTGTAGCCACTTTAGTCAGTACGATTCTGGTTCTTCTCGTCACGGGATGGGTACATCAATTAATACGTAAAATCAAATGAGTTACTTCGAAAATACATTTTTTCTTTTGGCTATAACGTTTGGCGTTTACTTCTTAGCCAAACTTCTACAAAAAAAAACCGGATTCATTTTACTAAATCCGATTTTACTGGCTATTGCTGCCATTATTCTCTTTCTAAAAGTATTCAATATTAGTTATGAAACATACAACAAAGGTGGTCAACTCATTGAGTTCTGGCTTAAGCCGGCAGTCGTGGCCTTGGGAGTTCCTTTGTATCTGCAATTAGAAACCATAAAGAAACAATTAATGCCCATCCTTCTTTCTCAGTTGGCTGGTTGCATCGTTGGGATAGTCTCCGTAGTGTTAATCGCCAAACTAATGGGGGCAAGCCAAGAAGTAATACTATCACTTGCACCAAAATCAGTCACAACGCCCATTGCTATGGAAGTGACCAAAGCGATAGGGGGTATACCTGCTCTAACAGCCGCAGTCGTTGTGGCTGTAGGCCTACTTGGCGCTATCTTTGGGTTCAAAGTTTTGCGTCTCTTCAAGGTCGATAGTCCCATTGCACAAGGTCTGTCAATGGGAACAGCCGCCCATGCTGTAGGTACCTCTACTGCTATGGACATGAGCCGTAAACATGGTGCTTATGCTAGCTTAGGATTAACATTAAACGGTATCTTTACCGCACTATTAACACCTACAATTCTCCGCCTTTTAGGCCTATTGTAACAAAATCCATGCTTTTTTGTTATCTATATGGATTAATAAAACAATGAAAATTTTATGATAGTATTTAATGATATTACGCTGCAAGACAAAGCTACCATTACCTCATTCACGATGAACAGCTGCCGACGAAATTGCGATCTTTCTTTCTCAAATCTATGTAGTTGGAGGTTTCTGTACAACACCAAGTTTGCAATAGTCGATGATTTTTTAGTCTTCAAGTTTAGGGCCAACAATAAATTAGCCTATATGATGCCTGTCGGTCAAGGAGATCTTAAAAAAGTGCTACTGGATCTGGAAGAAGACGCCCGCCAAGAAGGAGAACCTTTTTGCATGTTGGGAACCTGTTCGGGAGTATGTACCGAACTTGAAGCCATTATGCCCGGGCGATTCACTTTCACTGCGGACAGAGACTATGCCGATTATATCTATTTGCGCAGTGATTTGGCTACGTTAAAGGGGAAAAAGTTTCAATCAAAAAGAAACCATATCAATAAATTCAAGAAAGGATATAATTACCAATATATGCCAATCACCCAAGATCGTATTCAAGAATGCATTGACCTTGAAGCCAAATGGTGTAAAATGAACGATTGCGACAAAAAGGATGGTACCGGCAATGAGCGACAAGCCATTATTTACGCACTAAAACATTTTGAGGAAATAGGACTTATCGGTGGAATACTCTATGTCAATGATAACATAGTAGCTTTTACTTTCGGAATGCCCATTAACAAAGAGACATTTGGCGTACATGTAGAAAAGGCAGACACCACAGTAGATGGAGCTTATACTATGATTAATTATGAATTTGCCAATCGCATTCCGGAGCAATACATATACGTCAACCGCGAAGAAGATCTTGGTATAGAAGGATTGAGGAAAGCTAAACTATCTTATCAACCGGCCATTATCCTGGATAAATATATGGCTTGCTTAGAACCGGATTAGAATAGGAACAACAAATCAAACGAAAAAAGACTTAATACATGCTAAAGAAACAAATTAAAGACTTATGGCGACTTTGCTTCAATGACAGCGAAGCCTTTACTGAACTGTACTTCACTCATCGGTATAATAATGATGTTAACATCTACATCCAAAGCGGTGAAGAAATTATCTCTGCACTTCAAATGCTGCCCTACCAAATGACTTTTTGCAATAGCGAAATCCCAACAGCGTACATTTCGGGTGCTTGTACCCATCCCGATTATAGAAGCAAAGGAGTAATGCACGAATTGCTTTCACAAGCATTTGCTCGTATGCAAAGTCAGGGAATGTTACTTAGCACACTAATTCCAGCCAACGACTACTTATTTGATTATTACCGAAAAAAAGGATATGCTTCTATCTTTAACTACACAGAAGAGAATTACCTTGCCAAAGATACAACTCTCAATGTAAGGGGATTAAGAATAGAAACATTGAGTGACTTTAGGGAAGATGTGTTCCATTATCTTTCTCATAAGATGAAAGAACGTTCATGTTGCATACAACATACAGCAGCAGATCTAAAAGTAATTCTTGCCGATCTTAGATTAACTAATGGCAGCCTTGTCATTGCTCTTCGTGAAAAAAACATCTGTGGAGTCGCCTTTTGCTATCCCGATGGAGAAACCCTCCGAATAAACGAATTGTTGGCGGACAATGCGGAAATAGAAAAAGCAGTATTAGCTAAGGCCGTCAAACAGTGGAAATGCAACAAAGCAACAGCCATCCGTCCTGTCAAAAAAGGACTTGAAGAACATCATCTAGGTATGGCACGCATTATAGATGCCAAGAAAGTATTGCAACTTTTTGCCGCTGCTTTCCCTCAGGAAGAGATGAATATTGAGCTAACGGATGATACATTAGCTGCGAATAATGGATATTACTACATTAATAATGGGAAGTGTATGAAAAGCGACGAACGAGTAATCGGTAGTACCCATCAACGGCTGAATATTGAAATGTTGGCGCTAAAGATCTTTGCACCACTACAGCCATATATGAGTTTAATGCTCAATTAAAAGAACAGATATAATCTTTGCAAAGTATAGTCAGTAGAAACTTTCTTTGATTATAAAAAACTTAGAAGGGTTGTCTCTATTAGGCAACCCTTCTAAGTTTTTTATAATCCACTGAAGTCAACTCCTTCAAACACGAGTGAAGGAATTCTCCAAGAAGAAGAAAGTCGCGGATCATTGCCTGTTTCAAGCAAAGAAGACCACAAGCTAATCATATTTCCCGTTACGTTCATTTCAGAAACAGGAGTAGTCAACTTACCATTTTCGATCAAAAAGCCTTCGATACCATAAGAAAAATCCCCGGTGGAACTATTGCAATTCCCACCATTGAATCCCGTAATCAAGATGCCTTTATCAACTCCGGCAACCAATCCATCAAGATTTTTCTCGCCCATTTGCATCACCAATAAAGAAGGCTGACTGATTGTTGGATCCACATTCATCTTTTTAGCATTATAGGTATCTATGAAATAAGTCTTCAATACCCCATTTTCAAAGATCGGCATACGTTGAGTAGCAACACCTTCATTGTCGAAGTAACGAGCACCGGACGATTGCAATAAATGTGGCTCATCGATCAATGTTAGTTTCTCCGCGCCTATTTTTTCGCCCAACTTATTGAGCATAAACGAGTTCTTTTGCTGAAGTGCAGAGCCATATAATGCCTGCAATAAAGGAGACACCAAACGACTAGAGTTGAGCGGATCAACAACCATGGTGTATTTGCCCGATTTCACTTTCTGCTGTCCGAGTTTACGCAACACACGTTCCAAAGCTTTGTGTCCTATTCCTTCTTTAATCAGTTTATCAAAATAGAGTGAAGAGTCGTACCAATAAGAAGAAGGACGAGCTTCACCTTCACCTTTTACACTCACACTCGCTGAAAGTGAATACCAAGAGCTTTGCGTTTCGCCTTCAAATCCATTACTGGCCAACGTATATCTGAAATCAACTCCATCACTATAAGATGATTCTACTGAAATAATTCGTTTATCCGAACCGTAAACCTCCTCGGCAATGGCTTTGGCCAAAGCAACCTTATCATCTGGTTGTACAGAGTCGAACTTCGAGTCTAAGAGTTGCAGATCAGGCTTTCCTCCTTTATAATAGCGAGAGCTATCAGGAAGCATCCGAAATTTATCTTCCGCTAAGTAGCGAGTAGATTCAATGCCATTAACTATAAAAGACTCCAATTCCTTCTTGTCCAACCGATTGGTTGAGATAGAGCCATAACGACCATCAACAAAGAGAGTCAG
>DBTL01000025.1 GCA_002307035.1 Bacteroides sp. UBA1317 | reverse complement strand
AATGGCTTTTTCATTTTGTGTATGCTTATATATTGACTAAAAAACAAAAAAACCACTACAATTTGCAGTGTTTTTGCTCTCCCTCTTGGACTTGAACCAAGGACCCTCTGATTAACAGTCAGATGCTCTAACCGACTGAGCTATCGAAGAATGTTTTCTCAATTGCGATGCAAAAGTAATAGGATATTTTGAAATATGCAATATCTTTGCAAAAAAAAGATTGAAATGGACAAAATAATAGGATTGGGCAACGCCCTTGTAGACGTACTTGCAACCCTCAATGATGATGCAATTCTTGCTGAAATGGAATTACCTAAAGGTAGTATGCAGCTTATAGATGACTTAAAACTACAGATTATTAATGAACGCTTTAGCCAGATGGATACACATTTAGCTACTGGTGGTTCTACCGGTAATGCTATTCTCGGATTGGCCTGCTTGGGTGCAGGAACGGGTTTTATAGGTAAAGTGGGAGATGATACGTATGGCCGGTTTTACAGGGACAATTTACAGAAAAATGGTATTGAAGGGAAGTTATTGACTTGTGACCTTCCTTCGGGTGTTGCTTCTACTTTCATCTCTCCAGATGGAGAACGTACCTTTGGTACCTATCTTGGTGCTGCATCTACGTTGACTGCCGAAGATCTTTCATTGGACATGTTCAAAGGTTATACTTATTTTCTTATTGAAGGATATCTGGTACAAGATCATGATATGATTCTGCGTGCCATTGAATTAGCTAAAGAAGCTGGTCTGCAAGTTTGTTTGGACATGGCTAGCTATAATATCGTTGAAAGTGATCTTGACTTTTTTTCTTTATTGGTTAATCGTTATGTCGATATCTTATTCGCTAATGAAGAAGAGGCAAAGGCTTTCACGGGCAAAGAACCAAAAGAAGCCTTAGATGTGATGGCCAAGATGTGCAGCATTGCTATTGTGAAGGTTGGGGCGAATGGATCATATATTCGTAAAGGAACTGAAGAAATTAAAGTTGGAGCTTTACCTATTAAGAAGGTGATTGACACAACGGGGGCAGGTGATTATTTTGCTGCAGGTTTTTTGTATGGACTTACTTGTGGTTATTCACTTGAAAAATGTGCTAAAATAGGTTCTATTCTCTCTGGAAATGTTATCCAGGTGATAGGAACAACCATTCCGAAGAAGCAATGGGATGAAATAAAGTTAAATATTAACGAGATATTGTAGATATTGATTTGTTTACTTGTTAATTAGTCCAGTCGTAAATCAACACATTAATTATTATGAGAAGATTCCTAAATAAGCGGAATGGTATTGTAGCAATAGCTGTTTTAACAATAGTGGCTTTCTTTAGTTTCAAGAGTGGAGATAGTCGTAACTTCCAATTGGCCAAAAACCTTGAAATATTCAATGCCATAGTGAAGGAACTTGATATGTTCTACGTCGATACGATTGATCCAAACAAAACACTTCGTGAAGGTATTGACGGTATGTTGATGTCTCTTGATCCTTATACAAACTATTTTCCGGAAGAAGACCAGAGCGAGTTAGAACAGATGATTAAGGGCTCTTACGGAGGAATTGGCTCGATGATAACATATGATCAGAGGCGTAAACGTTCGGTCATTGCAGAACCATACGAAGGAATGCCTGCGGCTCTTGTAGGACTCAAAGTTGGTGACGTTTTAATGGATATCGATGGCAAAGATTTGACAGGGAAGAACAATGATGAAGTTAGTGCCATGCTTCGGGGGCAAGTGGGTACAAGTTTTGTACTTACAGTAGAACGTCCCGGCATGAAGAAGCCACTGTCATTTACAATTGTTCGTAAATCAATTCAACTACCCACTGTGCCATATTATGGAGTAGTAGGCAATAAGATTGGCTATATCAACCTAAATAGTTTTTCGGGCAATCCCTCTAAAGAATTTAAACAGGCATTCTTAGATTTGAAGAAGAACAAGGGTATAACATCTCTTATCATTGATTTGCGGGGTAACGGTGGAGGTTTACTTGATGAGGCTGTTGAGATAGCGAACTTCTTTCTTCCTCGTGGCAAAACGATTGTGACAACGAAAGGAAAAATTAAACAGGCCAGCAGTACGTATAAAACTTTGCGTGAACCTCTGGATACGGAAATACCTATCGCTGTGATGGTGAATAGTGGAACAGCTTCTTCTTCAGAGATACTTGCAGGTTCTTTGCAAGACCTTGATCGTGCAGTGATTATCGGTAACCGTACTTTTGGTAAGGGTTTGGTGCAGGTTCCTCGTTCGCTGCCTTATGGGGGCACGCTTAAAATAACAACTTCGAAGTATTATATACCAAGTGGACGGTGTGTGCAAGCCATTGACTATAAAAATAGAAATGAAGATGGTAGTGTAGGGCGTATACCGGATAGCTTAACGACAGTCTTTCATACTGCCGGTGGACGAGAAGTTCGTGATGGCGGAGGTGTGAGTCCTGATATAACTGTTGAACAGCAGAAGTTGCCTAATATATTGTTCTATTTGATCAATGACAATCTCATATTTAACTATGCTACAAACTATTGCTTGAAACATGTTACGGTTGTTTCTCCTGAGAAGTTTGCTTTAACGGATGCTGATTATGCTGATTTTAAAACTCTGGTGAAGTCTTCTGATTTTAAGTACGATCAGCAAAGTGAGAAGATTCTTAAAACGCTCAAAGAGGCTGCTTCGTTTGAAGGCTATATGGATGGTGCTTCGGAGGAGTTTAAGGCATTAGAGAAAAAGTTGACCCATAATCTTGATCGTGACTTAGATTATTTTTCAAAGGACATTAAGAATATGATTTCGATTGAAATTATCAAGCGTTATTATTTCCAACGAGGCAGTATTATACAGCAGTTGAAGGATGATGATGACTTGCAACAAGCAATTAAAGTATTAAGCAATTCTGAAAGATACAGAGGAATCTTAGCACCGGGTAAGAAATAGTATTTATAAATTCATTTCATCATGAAAAAGTTGATCTTCTTATTGCCTTTTCTCTTACTAAGCGCTTATACATTAGCACAAGGAGAGTACGAAAAGAAAGTGTTTGTGTCGTCAGCGGGTGATTCATTGAATTATAGATTGCTTCGCCCCGAAGTCATAGATTCCGGAAAGAAATATCCATTGGTGTTGTTTTTGCATGGTGCCGGCGAACGTGGTGATGATAATGAGAAACAACTTACGCATGGTAGCCGGATGTTTCAAAATCCTGTAAATAGGGAGAAGTATCCTACTTTTGTCTTGTGCCCTCAGTGTCCGTTGTCCGGCTATTGGGGCTATCCTTCTCGACCGACATCCTTTCAGCCTTCGGAAATGCCGAGCTCACCGGAGCTAACGCCTATGCTTCGTGATGTGAAAGAACTACTTGATACCTATCTTGCTATGCCAGAGGTTGATAAAAGTAGGATTTATATTATTGGTCTTTCAATGGGAGGGATGGGTACTTATGATTTTGTCAGTCGCTTCCCTGATTTGTTTGCTGCTGCTATTCCAATTTGTGGTACGATAAACCCGGATCGGCTTAAAAAAGTAAAGAAGACCAGTTTCCGTATCTTTCATGGAGATAGTGACGATGTGGTGCCTGTAGAAGGCTCTCGAGAGGCTTATAAAGCCTTGAAAGCTTTCGGAGCAACCGTTGAGTATATTGAGTTCCCGGGATGCAACCATGGTAGTTGGGATCCTGCATTCAATTATCCGGGGTTCATGGACTGGCTTTTTCAGCAAAAGAAAAAATAGAAAAGCTTCCAATTGATTGTCCCATTGGGAGATCAATTCCGATCTCTTCAGGTGAATCTGAAAGATACAAAGAAAGCCAACTAATTCATCTTTTTGAATTAGTTGGCTTTCTTTTGCCTCATCAATTAATCACACACCGGCTAGATTCTTCTGGAATGCTATAAATTGCCAATTATTGGGCAACTTCAAGCTAAAGGTGTGAATCAGGTGAGTCAAGATTTTCTTCCCTTATAAACTTTCCTCTTCCGAATAATAGTCTCCATTTGCTTTAATCAAGGCTATGAGTTTGTCTACCGCTTCTGCTTCCGGAATGTTTTTTTCTATACACTCTTTGCGCTTATATAGGCTGATTTTTCCTCTGCCTGCACCTACGTAGCCGTAATCGGCATCAGCCATCTCTCCCGGACCATTTACAATACATCCCATGATGCCTATTTTTAGTCCTTTCAAATGCGATGTGGCTGCTTTTATACGAGCAATGGTGCTCTGCAGACTGAAAAGTGTGCGTCCGCATCCCGGGCAAGATATGTATTCCGTTTTACTTGTACGCACACGTCCTGCTTGTAGAATACCGAAAGCTGTTGCATCTACTGTAGCATGACTAAGATTACCTTGGTTATACAAGAAAATGCCATCGCAAAGACCATCTAAAATCAAGGCACCCATATCTGCTGCTGCTTTCACTTGCAAATCTTCAGCTTGGTTTTCGGAATAGTGTTGGAAAATAACGACTGGGTTTTGAACTCCTTCGACCATCAGTTGGTGGACTGATGCTCTATGCTCACCCACTCTGTTAGGATGGTTGCTTTGTGATAGCAACACGATTTCAGGATGAACTTTCAAACAAGCAATGACTTCATCCGTCAATGCCATGTAGGGCATAAACAGGAATTTAAGTTCCGCAGGGCAACTGCCAATAGCCAATAGCTGTGTATGGTTGAAAGCTGGCCAACAGTTCTTTCCGGCTTTTTCGAATGAAGCTTTTTCGGCTTCCCATACGTCTGCATCGAGTATATAGTCAGGCCCTTCTTCTAATTGAGCCGGTAATTCTCTTGCGGCGTAGATGTAGTCGGGAATGAATTGAGGGTTCGTTTCGAATGTATTGTCCATCCGATCGGATATAACTACCGGAACGTTCTCTCCACCGATATTCTTAACTTCAGTCGTTTGCCTACGTACAGGAGCGAGGTAATTAAATTCTTTTGCTTCTAAACCTGGTATATAAGGATGCTTGATGCGTTGGGTAACATAGTCAACCAATTTCTTGGCTACAGGAATTTCTGCTTCAGGTTCTTCGCTTAGCGAAACTCTTACGGTGTCTCCGTATCCATCTGCTAGTAAAGCTCCAATGCCTAGTGCCGATTTTATACGCCCATCTTCTCCGTCTCCGGCCTCTGTTACTCCCAGATGAAGTGGAAATTTCATCCCTTCTTTCTTCATTACTTCCACGAGTAGCCTTACTGTTCTTACCATCACTACTGTGTTGGATGCTTTTATGGAGATAGCCACGTTCATGAAGTTTTCGGCAACGCAAATGCGAAGGAATTCCATACACGATTCGACCATTCCCTCGGGTGTGTCTCCATAGCGAGTCATGATGCGGTCCGATAGGGAACCGTGATTCACTCCAATGCGAACAGCTGTATTATTTTCCTTACATATAGTAAGGAACGTAACAAGGCGCTCACGAATCTTCGCTAACTCCTGCGCATATTCTTCATCGGTGTAGTTTACTTGCTTGAAAGTGCGCGGGGCATCCAGATAGTTACCCGGATTGATGCGTACTTTTTCGGCATAGAGTGCCGCCACGTCGGCAACTTTGGGGGTGAAGTGAATATCTGCTACGAGTGGATTCATGTATCCTTGAGCTCTCAAAGCGACATTGATGTTCTTGAGGTTCTCAGCTTCTTTCACTCCTTGCGTGGTCAGGCGGACATAGTCACCTCCGGCATCTATGATTCTCTTTACTTGTTCCACGCAAGCTTCTGTGTCTTGAGTGGATGTATTGGTCATCGACTGGATGCGGATAGGGTTCTTTCCACCCAAAGCTATGGCACCAATGTTAACCTCAGACGTTTCCCTTCGGGAATAGTTAAATAGATCCATTTAATTTGTTTTAAACTCGTACTTCACCTCCTTCAACTCTTCGTTGGCCTTAACTATTTTCTTTTTAAGTCCTTCTTTATAAGCGATGAATTTGGCTTCTAATTCTTTATCTTCCAGAGATAACATCTGGATGGCAAGAATTGCAGCATTGAGTGCACCGTTTATTCCTACAGTTGCCACGGGAATTCCCGGAGGCATCTGTACGATGGCCAGCAGTGCATCGATGCCATCGAGTGTAGATTTTATAGGGACACCGATTACCGGTAACGGTGTGGATGCTGCAATAACTCCCGGTAAATGGGCGGCCATACCTGCAGCAGCGATAATCACTTTAATTCCTTTTGAATGTGCATTTTTGGCGAATGCCTCTACAGCTTCCGGTGTGCGGTGAGCCGAGAGTGCATTCATCTCAAATGGTACATGCAAATCGTTTAGTAATTGAGCCGCTTTCTCCATAACGGGGAGATCAGATGTGCTACCCATGATTATACTAACAATTGGCGTCATACTATTGGTTTATTCGTTTACCGTTTTTTTGTATTCTTTATAGTCTAGCAGAGAATCAAAATCTGCATCGGCAGCCGGTTTTATTTTTATAATCCAGCCTGCGCCGTATGGATCTTGGTTCACTAACTCTGGTTTTTCTTCCAGTGTTTCGTTTTGTTCCAGGATTTCTCCTGCTACAGGTAGAAAAAGATCAGAGATTGTTTTCACAACTTCGATGGTACCGAACACTTCTCCTGCTTCAAGTTTTTCTCCTACGCTGGGAACATCGACAAAAACGATGTCGCCTAATTGTTCTTGTGCATAATCAGTGATACCTATATAAGCCACGTCGCCATCCAGGCGAATCCATTCATGTTCTTTGGTGTACTTTAATTCTTCAGGAAACTTCATAATTAGTAAAATTTAAAGGTTCATATTATTAAAATAAGAAAATTCTAAATAAGATATTGGTTACGGGATGTAGCACCAGCAGAGCGCAAATGAAGCCGACGCCAAATCCGGTGAGAACTTCACTTAGTGTATGGTGCTGCAAAATAATTCGGGCAGTCCCCAGTATGCCCGCTATGATTAAAAAGAGACACAGCCACCACACAGGGTTATAGCTGAATAATTCACTGAAAGAGATTAATCCTGCTACAATACCACCCATGCCAATCATATGCTCACTAAGCTTCCATTTTAGATTAACTATGGTGCTAATGCCCATAGCCAACAGACTTGCCAGAATAATTCCCGACATGTACCACGGAATGTTTAGTTTACGCATCATCAATAGGCAGAATACGTAAGAAAGGATCGTCAGTATGTAGGGCACATAACGTTTTTTGCGGTCAGTCAGATCTTTTGCTTCGAAGCCATTGATTTTCCGGAATAAGAAGATCGTCAATGTAGGCATCAATATTGTGAAGCAATAAACAACCCCCAGAACGATCAACTTGTAAGTGAGCGGCATGATGCGCAAATACGAAAATAAGAGCAAGATAAGAAATGCCACAAAAGGAATAGAAAACGGAGTAAAGACGGCCGATATAATTTTGGCTGTCCTGATCAACGTCCTATCTGCAATGATATGCTCTTCCATATATTTTTTATTGTTAAGTTCTTCAAGCTATTTTAAGTCTATTTTATCTTCTTAGTCTTGCTACAGGTATGTTTAACTGCTGACGATATTTAGCTACCGTTCTTCGGGCAATAGGATATCCTTTTTCTTTCAGTATATCAGCCAATTCGTCATCCGTAAGCGGCTTTTTCTTGTTCTCATTGTCAATGCATTCCTTTAATATCTTTCGGATTTCGCGGACAGACATCTCCTCACCATCTTCAGTGGTATAGCCGTCGCTAAAAAAGAATTTGAGGGAGTATACACCATAATTGGTTTGCACGTATTTACTATTACTCACTCTTGATATCGTGGAAATGTCAAGTCTCGTGCGCTCAGCCACATCTTTTAATATCATGGGGCGGAGCAGCGATTCGTCTCCTTCAAGAAAGAAGGGGCGTTGCAAGTCGATGATTGCTTGCATGGTTGTTTGCAAAGTGTTTTGACGTTGTTTCACTGCATCAATGAATCCTTGTGCCGAATCCATCTTTTGCTTGAGAAACATCATTGCTTCTTTCGATTCCTTTGTCTGGTTGGCTCTGTTTTTTGTATGTTCTTCAACCATCTCCGTGAAATCCCTACTCATCCGTAACTCGGGCATATTCCGATTGTTCATGCTAAGGATGATGGTTCCGTCATCATAAGTTTCAACGGTGAAGTCCGGTATGATTTGCTGCATATTTCGTCCGATCACTTCACCAAGAGAACTACCTGGTCGAGGATTTAATTTGGTTATTTCTGCGATAGCTTCTTCAAATTCCTCTTCACTCAATCCGAGCTTCTGCATAATTTTGTCCCAATGCTTGCGCGTAAATTCTTCGTAGCATCTTTCAATAATATCCAGTTCGGTTTGTCGCAGTGGTGAAGGCTCTTTTCGAAGGATTTGTATGGTCAGACACTCTTGCAAGTTACGGGCACCTAACCCTGCCGGGTCAAAATCCTGAATAATTTTCAGCACCTCTTCAAGTTCCTCTTCACAAGTATTCACTCCGGCATAGATGGCTAGTTCGTCATTGATACTTTCCAGCGATTTCCGAAGTAGCCCGTCGTCATCAAGTGAGCCGATGATGTATTCAGCCAATTCCTGTTCGTGCTCGGTCAGGTTTCGTTCGCCTAGTTGTTCTTTTAATATTTCGTAAAAAGAGGTCGCGTCCGAGAAAGGAATTTCTTCGGCTTGCTCACCTTTCGAACGGTTATTTTCTTGTAATTTGTAGTCAGGAATGTCATCTTCGCTCAGATAGTCGCTTAATGAATCATATTCATTGGCATCGCTTTCGCCTTCCTGAGCATCTGTAGCAGCCAGATCATCGGCCGCCGTTTCCTCTTTGCCTTCTTCCAAAGCGGGGTTTTCAAGCAACTCAGCACGCACACGATCTTCCAGCTCCACTGCAGGAAGTTCCAATAATTTCACAACCAGAATCTGTTGAGGAGAGAGAGTCTGAGTTTGTTGCTGTATTTGCGATTGCGTCTGACGCGAACCTTGTGCCATATTGCTTTCTTTAATCTAACATTATCTCGCTACAAAAGTAATTATTTTAATTGATATTCGTAAATAGACAAATATCAATTATCAATAAAAAGGGTTATCTTTGTTGGACTAACTTAAAAACAGAACATTATGTTTTCTAAAGAAACCTATATGCAGCGAAGAGCACTGCTG
Source organism: Bacteroides sp. UBA1317 (assembly GCA_002307035.1). Taxonomy (GTDB): domain Bacteria; phylum Bacteroidota; class Bacteroidia; order Bacteroidales; family Bacteroidaceae; genus Bacteroides. The sequence continues at coordinate 43,979 of DBTL01000025.1, read as the reverse complement.
AAAAAGACGGTAGGCTCTGGAATATTGTTATTTTTGGGCAATGATGAACATGGCTTGAATTATGCTGATAACGCATTTCGTTATCGTCAAGACTCTACTTTTCTTTACTATTTCGGTCTTTCTTTTTCCGGTCTTTCTGCCATTATCGACATTGATGAAGACAAAGACATCATCTTTGGTGATGAATTGACCATCGATCATATTGTATGGATGGGTACTCAGCCTACGTTGAGGGAAAAAAGCGAACTCGTGGGTGTGACACATACCATGCCTTCCAATACGATTATAGACTATTTACATAAGGCGGCGCAAAAGGGGCAGAAGATTCATTATCTAGCTCCTTACCGAGCTGAACATAGCTTGAAATTACTTGCACTATTGGGTATCTCTGTTGGACATGAAGAGGCTTCGCTTGATTTCATTCGTGCCATTATCAAGCAACGTAGTTATAAATCTGTAGAAGAGATTGTTGAAATAGAAAAGGCTTGTGATATTACTGCCGATATGCACATTGCTGCCATGAAGGCCGTTCGTCCCGGAATGAAGGAGTATGAAGTAGCGGCAGCCTTGGAAGCTGTTGCAGCTGCGGCAGGCGCCGATCTGTCGTTTCCTACCATTGCTACCATCAACGGTCAGACGTTGCACAATCACTATCACGGCAACACGGTGAAGCCGGGTGATTTGTTTCTTGTTGATGCCGGTGCGGAAACTCCTATGGGATATGCCGGCGACATGTCTTCTACCATTCCTGCTGATAAAACATTTACTTTGCGTCAGAAAGAAATCTATGATCTTCAGGTAGCCATGCATCTCGAATCGGTGAAAACTTTGAAACCGGGCATTCCTTTTGTTGATGTATATGATCTTTCGGCCCGTGTCATGGTAGAGGGTATGAAGCAACTTGGTTTGATGAAAGGTAATGCCGACGATGCTGTGCGTGAAGGAGCTCATGCTTTGTTCTATCCTCATGGATTGGGACACATGATGGGACTTGATGTGCATGATATGGAAAACCTTGGAGAAGTTTGGGTAGGCTATGATGGTAAACCAAAGAGCACGCTGTTTGGCCGTAAATCACTTCGTCTTGCCCGTCCGCTTGAGACAGGTTTTGTGCATACCATTGAACCGGGCATTTACTTTATTCCCGAACTTATTGATTTATGGAAAGGGGAAAAGAAATTCGCCGACTTCATTAACTACGATGCTGTTGAGGCTTACAAGAATTTTGGAGGCATTCGTAACGAGGAAGATTATTTAATTACCGAAACCGGTGCTCGCCGCTTGGGTAAGAAGATTCCTCTGACTACAGATGAGGTGGAAGCTCTAAGATAATTAGAATCGAGCATGAAACAAGAAAATAAAGCAATCGTCTGTGCCGGTGTAGCTGTGCTAAGCTGGTCGACGGTTGCTTCTGCTTTTAAGATAGCACTGTCACATCTTACCTCTTTTGAACTATTACTAATAGCTTCGTGTACTGCTCTATTGATATTTACCTGTACCCTTTTTCTACAGAAGAAGTGGAGTCTGGTGCGTTCCTTAAGTTGGAAGCAATGGGGGCGGTTTGTCTGGATGGGCTTACTAAATCCGGTGCTGTATTATTTAGTTTTGTTTCGGGCGTATGATTTACTTCCTGCCCAGATAGCTCAACCTATTAACTATACTTGGCCCATCGTGCTGTTGGTGTTGCTCTCTTTGTTTGCCGGCCAACCTATACCTAAGAAGAAGTACATTGGCATGTTTCTTTCTCTTGCTGGAGTTGCGCTTATCTCATTCGGTTCCGGTAGCTTGGGCGGAGCACCTATTTCAGTAATAGGTGTGCTTCTTGCTGTATTAACATCCTTTTTATGGGCTTCTTATTGGATCTTGACCAATAAAAAAAATGACGTGGATGGAACCGTTGCCTTATTTGCCGGTTTTCTTTTTGGTACTTTATATCTCGTCATCGGAGCTTGTGTGGTAGGAATCAACATTCATTCTCTTCCCGGGCTTTTATCGGGCATGTATGTGGGTGCTTTTGAAATTGGCATTCCTTTTGTTTGTTTTGGCTATGCCATACGGAAAACAAGTAATCCTGCATTGATCAATCAGCTGTGCTATCTCTCCCCGTTCCTTTCTCTCTTTCTCATTCATGCAGTGCTGGGGGAGCAAATCGTTGTTTCTACTTACATCGGTTTACTTTTGATTGTTTCGGGGATTGTTTTCAATGCCCGACAGAAGCAGGCTTCCCATTTGTTTCCTAGTAATAAAACTAAAGTTTCCTCGTATTGAAACTAATGGTTTAACGGCTTGAAACTAAACGTTTTCAGGGCATAAAACCATTGGTTTTATGCCCTGAAAAACTAATGAAGCTGACTTATACTGAAAATGGTTGTTACTATTAGAGGCTTGTTACTAAATAAGTTGTCACATACTATTGTTATTACCTAAAAAGGTTGTCAGTTTACAGTCGTTGTTTCCTAAAAAGGTTGTCATTGCCGAATGTACTTTCCCTGGAAATGGTTGACTATAAAAAAGTAAGGGTATTACAAACTAAAGCTGTAATACCCTTCTACTTTTATGATCTTGTGAATCTCTTATTTCAACTCGATACCTTTGTTATACAAGGTAATGTTTAGCAATGTAGCATATTTGCTGTATTGCGCTGGAGAAAGCGTGTTCTTCATCAACTTCAAGTTACCGTAGACTGCAGTTTTAAGCAGTTCGTCTTGTTTCTTGTTTGAGTTAGATGCTTTTTCCATTTTTTCAGTGAAATAGTCAGAGATGTTAGCAACTTCTTCTGTCTGAGCAGAAGTCAGTTTCAAATATTGGCTCAACTTACTTACGTTGATGTTACCTTCCCATTTTGCAGTCGTAGGTTGATTCCCTGCTGCAAATGTACTAGCAGCCAGGCAGAGGGCTGCCACTAATGTTAATCCTAATCTTTTCATAATACCTACTTTTAATTTGTTATACCTAAAAACTTTAAAAACTAATACCTTTGAAAACTTATCTAAGCGCTTAGCTTTTCTTTTTACCTCTGCAAAGATAGGGATATGTTATATAACATAATAATCTAATCAAATAAACTTTTGCTAAAAGTATCATTATTTGATGTACATCAATTATACAGACTTAAAAAGAAGGTTTTTAGGAGTTATATGGTATCAAAATGAGGTTTTATGCTTTTATATGTTATCAATATGACTTAGTCGGTCTGTCTAAGTTATACCTTTAGCTTCTTTATATATCAATATTGCAGAGTTTGTGCTTTTTAGATTCCTAATCCATCAATGTATGAACCCTCAATGGCTTTTTGTTGAATAATTCTTGAATTTGGAGCAACATCTCGTGTTATCCAAACATTTCCACCTATCACACTATCATGCCCTATCGTAACTCTTCCCAGTATTGAGGAATTAGAGTAAATAGTAACGTTGTCCTCCAATATTGGATGGCGGGAGATATTGGCTTGATTGCTCAAGTTATCAAGTAGAATGCTTTTCGATCCTAATGTGACACCTTGGTATAGTCGGACATGGTTACCTATAATTGTAGTCTGTCCTATTACTATTCCCGTTCCATGATCGATGCTAAAATATTCGCCAATCTGTGCCGCAGGGTGTATATCAATGCCTGTTGCTGAATGTGCCAGTTCTGAGATGATTCTTGGCAGGATTGGAACCCCTTGTTTTAATAATTCGTGTGCAACACGATGATGTAATAGTGCAGTGATTGCAGGGTAACAGAAGATAACTTCACCATAACTTTGAGTTGCAGGGTTTCCATCAAGTATTGCTTTTACATCTTTTGATAAAAGTCGTTTCAGTTCAGGGATTGCATTAATGAAAGTTACAGTGAGATTTGACGCTTCTTGATTTTTATTGCTAATATTGGCGCTTATCTCCGGATCAAAAGAGAGTCCACAGTGTATTTGCTCTTTTAGCAAAGAATATATTCTTTCAAGATATACACCTATATGGAAAGGTAGAGTGTGGCTTCTTATCGTTCTATCTCCTGAATATCCGGGAAAAATAACTCCCCTCACGAGAAACATGATTTCTTCTATCTTTTTGCTTGAAGGCAAAGGGTGTTCATACTGGGGGATATATTTGTAGTCATCGATTAATTGATTAGATAAGATAGCTACATTTTCTTGTATTGCTTTTTGTGCATCCAGATTTGTCATAAGTGGAGATGTTAGGGTGTTATAAACTACGTAATCATTCTCTCTCTAATACTTAAAACTGCTACCGCCAAGAAATTCCCTGAGCAATGACGTGGGAGGAATTTCTTTGTCTTGAACAGGCGCAAAATATTTAATGAATTTGAGCAGACGATATGCCTCACAGTATTCCGGACTATTACGTGGCACATCTGTAAGAATGGGCTCAGCATGGCGACGCAGAACGGCAAATTCAAAAAGTAATGCCGAGTTGAACATTACATCTGCATTCTCTTGGTAAGGGAATATCCATTTATCTTCTCCTGCACGAACGCTTGGCCAACGCGAAATGGTTTCTTGTGCTGAGTAGCCTCTATAGTTGAAGTCACGTATGATGCGGCGCAGCATTCGGTTGTCTGTTGTCGGAATCCAATTATGATCATCCAGAGAGATAGTGGTTAGTGCGGAGACGTATATCTTGAACTTATTGGCACTGTTGATGTGATTTGTCAATTCCGGATTGAGTGCATGAATGCCTTCCAGGATCAAGATGGTGTGGCTCTCTATTTTAAGTTTGTCGCCGTTGTACTCTTTTCTGCCCAATGCGAAATTGAATCGGGGGAGATTCACTTCTTCTCCGCGCAGAAGTGCCTCTAGCTGTTGATTGAATAGTTCCAGATCAAGTGCATAGAGCGATTCGTAGTCATAATTTCCGTTTTCATCAAGCGGTGTTTGTTCCCGATCAACAAAATAGTTATCCAACGAAAGAGGATATGGCTTTAAGCCGTTAGTCATCAATTGTATGGAGAGTCTTTTGCTGAAAGTCGTTTTCCCCGATGATGAAGGACCGGCTATGAGAACAAGCTTTACTCTGTCTCCGTTTTCTCCCCGATGGTATATTGTTTCAGCTATCTGCGCAATTTTTTTTTCTTGAAGAGCTTCTGCTACATTGATAAGGTCTGTTGCATATCCCTGTTCGCAGGCGATATTAAAATCTCCGGCATTACTCAGTCCCATAATGTTGCTCCATTGGATATATTCTTTAAATACGTCGAGCATTTTCTCTTGCTTAATCACATCTTCCAAAACATACGGGTTACTTCTCATCGGAATACGGAGCAATAAGCCATCATAATATTTCACTAAGTCGAACAATTTGACGTAGCCTGTACGTGGAACCAAATTGCCGTAATAATAGTCAATGGTATCTTCTAAAGTATAATAATAGGTATATAAGGAGCCTGATGATTCGAGCAATTTTACTTTATCGTCCATTCCCCGTTCATTAAAAATGCGTACGGCTTCCGCGGTGTGGCATTCTGTACGGTGAAAAGGAATGTTTGCATCCACAATCTCATGCATGCGTTTTTTTATTAGTGACACATCCTCAAGTGTAACGGGACGGCCGATTGATAGGTTGCAGAAATATCCTTTTGATACAGGATGTTCAACAAATAGTTTTGCATTGGGGAAAAGATCGGTAACTGCTTTAAAGAGAATGAAGCAGAGTGAACGCGCATACGTGCGCATTCCTGAAGAATCTCTTATATCCAGAAATTCTACGTCTTTATTATTGTATACTCTAAAGGTTAATCCTTCGGAACGATTGTTTACTTTGGCACTTACGACAGGGTAAGGAAAATTGAGTTCTAAGCCATTGTAAATGTCTAAAAGTGAACTTCCGATAGGGAATCCCTTATAAGTATTGTTGTTCTTGCAATATATTTGTACCATCTGTGTTACTGCTTTTAAATGAAGTGATTAAGATAGCTAAATATATTACATTTTTGCGTAGGGGGCAAACAATCATCAAATGAATTGAAAATGGAGTATTCTTTTTTAGCTTTTTTTATAGATCATGGCTCCTACCTTTGACTTATTTATTCATCCAGAGGTTCAAAGTCTTCTTTCCCTACTCCGCAAAGAGGGCAAATCCAATCTTTAGGAATATCTTCGAATGCCGTACCCGGATCTATCCCGCTCTCTGGATCTCCTGTTTCAGGATCATAAATGTAGTCGCATGCTGTGCAAATGTACTTCATATGAGGTTTCATTTTTTGAGTTATTGTTTTTAAAACAACATCGGCTTTTGTTTTGTTTCATCTTCATTTAGGTTTATGAGTCGATAGCTGATAAAAAGCTTAATCGGTCTTTTTTTAAATTATATGTTGTATTTTTGTGCCTTTAATAATTGATATATTTATATGACTGCAACAAATGACGCTTATTATCATTCCGGTCTGAGCGAGGATGAAGTGAAAATAAACAGGGAAAAGTATGGTGACAATCTTCTGACGCCGCCCAAGCGTGCTTCTTTGTGGAAACTCTATCTGGAAAAATTTGAAGACCCCGTTGTTCGGGTACTACTTATAGCTGCGGTATTTTCTTTACTCATTTCTATCATTGAAAATGAATATGCCGAGACGATTGGTATTATATGTGCTATTTTTCTGGCTACCGGCATTGGTTTCTTTTTCGAATATGATGCCAATAAGAAATTTGATCTGCTGAATGCTGTTAATGAGGAGACACTTGTTAAGGTGATACGTAGTGGAAAGGTACGTGAGATTCCTCGTAAGGATGTAGTTGTTGGTGACATTATTATATTAGAGACCGGCGAAGAAATTCCGGCGGATGGTGAATTGATTGAAGCTATTTCTTTGCAAATCAACGAGTCCAACCTTACCGGAGAGCCTGTGATAAATAAAACGATTGTTGAGGCTGATTTTGATGATGAAGCGACTTATGCTTCGAATAAGGTGATGAGAGGCACTACGGTCGTAGACGGTCATGGAACAATGAAAGTGCTTTGCGTGGGTGACGCTACAGAGATAGGTCAGGTTGCCCGCCAGAGTACAGAACAAAGCGGAGAACCAACCCCTTTAAATATTCAGCTTACTAAGTTGGCCAATCTGATAGGCAAGGTTGGCTTTTCTATAGCGATTGCAACTTTTGTTGTTTTTGTTTCAAAGGACTTATTTCATTATTTGAGTGCGAATGAGGTGAACGGCTGGCAGCAGTATATGGTCATAGCACAGATTGTACTGAAATATTTCATGATGGCGGTTACCCTGATTGTGGTGGCTGTGCCCGAGGGTTTACCTATGAGCGTGACACTGAGCTTGGCACTCAATATGCGCCGTATGCTGGCAACGAATAATCTTGTACGTAAAATGCATGCATGCGAAACAATGGGAGCTATCACGGTTATCTGCACGGACAAAACAGGAACGTTAACGCAAAACCTGATGCAAGTGCACGAACCGAACTTTTATGGATTAAAGAATGGAGGTGAGTTGGCTGATAGCCTTATAAGTAAATTGGTTATTGAGGGCATTAGCGTAAACTCGACCGCTTTCTTAGAAGAACTGGAAGTCGGAGAAAAACCCAAAGGAGTGGGAAACCCCACGGAAGTAGCACTGCTGCTTTGGCTGAATGGTCTTCAACAAAACTATCTTGAAATAAGGGAAAAAGGACATGTGATCGATCAATTGACTTTTTCTACCGAGCGAAAGTTTATGGCAACATTGGCCCAATCTTCGCTTATCGGTAAAAAAGTCCTTTATATAAAAGGTGCACCGGAAATAGTATTAGGCAAATGTAAAGAGGTGGTGCTTGACAGCGGAAACGTGAGTGTGGCTGAATATCGCTCTACTGTGGAAGCTCAATTGCTGAGTTACCAAAATATGGCTATGCGTACGTTGGGTTTTGCCTATAAAATAGTGGACGAGAGCGAAACGGGAGATTGCGTTTCTCTTGTGGCAGCCAATGATCTTAACTTTTTGGGTGTTGTGGCCATCTCCGATCCAATCCGTCCGGATGTGCCTGCTGCGGTAGCCAAATGTCAGTCGGCAGGTATCGATATCAAAATTGTAACGGGCGATACTCCCGGAACAGCAACCGAAATAGCACGTCAGATAGGTCTTTGGACTGCTGAAGATACAGAACGTAATCGCATAACGGGGGTTGCCTTTGCTGAATTGAGTGATGAAGAAGCATTGAATCGTGTGATGGAATTAAAGATCATGTCGCGCGCACGTCCTACTGATAAACAACGTCTTGTTCAACTTTTGCAGCAGAAAGGGGCTGTTGTGGCTGTTACGGGAGATGGAACCAATGATGCACCCGCCTTAAATCATGCTCAGGTAGGACTCTCGATGGGGACAGGTACTTCTGTGGCTAAAGAAGCAAGCGACATTACGTTACTTGATGACTCCTTCAATAGTATAGGGACTGCTGTGATGTGGGGACGCTCGCTTTATAAAAATATTCAGCGTTTCATTGTCTTTCAACTTACGATTAACGTTGTAGCTTTGCTCATTGTTCTGCTAGGATCATTCGTTGGAACGGAACTACCGCTGACGGTAACACAGATGTTGTGGGTGAATCTGATTATGGATACATTTGCTGCTCTTGCGCTTGCTTCTATTCCGCCAAGTGAGAGTGTGATGAATGAGAAGCCCCGACGCAGTGATGATTTTATTATCACTAAACCAATGCGATACAATATTCTGAGCGTTGGTTTGGTTTTTCTAATCGTGCTGATGGGTATGATTTATTATTTTACGGATACTAATGGTGTGATGACGGTGCATCAGTTGACTATTTTCTTCACTTTCTTTGTGATGTTACAGTTCTGGAACTTATTTAATGCTCGAGTTTTTGGGACAACCGATTCTGCTTTCAAAGGATTAAGTAAATCGTATGGTATGGAGTTGGTGGTATTGGCTATCCTTGGCGGACAGTTTTGCATCGTACAATTTGGTGGAGAAGTATTCCGTACCGAACCTCTTAATTGGGGTACATGGATTGCGATTATTGCTTCCTCATCCCTTGTGCTATGGGTAGGAGAGGTGATTCGTTTGGTTCGTCGACTAATTAAATAAGAAAAGATGAAGAGAGAAGGAATTAAAAATCTCATAATTGATTTTGGTGGTGTGTTGATAGACCTTGATCGCCAACGTTGCGTTGATAACTTCAAAAAAATAGGTTTTCAGAAGGTTGATGAATTTATTGACCCTTATCGGCAACAAGGGTTTTTTATGGAATTTGAGAAGGGATTGATCACTGCTTCTGATTTCCGTAATGCTATAAGGGAACAAACTGACAAGTTGATTACTGACGAGCAAATTGATGCTGCCTGGAATACTTTTCTGGTTGGTATCCCCACTTCTAAACTTGATCTTTTACTCAAATTACGTGAACATTATGTGGTGTATCTGCTGAGTAATACCAACGTGATACACTGGGAGTGGGCTTGTGAAAACGCCTTTTCTTATAAAGGTTTTGGAGTGGAGGACTATTTTGAGAAGATGTTTATTTCGTTTGAGTTGCATGAAGCTAAACCGGAGGTGGAGATATTCAAAATATTGCTTGAAGATACCGGTATCGTCCCTGAAGAAACTCTTTTTATTGATGATGCATCGGCTAACTGCCTCACTGCGCAGTCATTAGGTATTACAACTTATACTCCTAAAGCGCAAGAGGATTGGAGCCATCTTTTTAAATAATAATTTTTGTAATGCAGATTATTCGTAACATACCGGATATTTTACCGGAACCATGTGCGGCAACCATTGGTTTTTTTGATGGCGTGCACATGGGACATCGATTTCTTATTAATCAGGTCAAAGAAGTTGCTTTGTCTAAAGGCTTACGCTCTGCATTGATCACTTTTCCTGAACATCCTCGTAAAGTGATGAACTCTGATTATCGTCCGGAACTACTAACGACTAGTGCTGAAAAGATTACTCTTTTAGAAGATACTGAGGTAGATGATTGCATTATGCTTGATTTTACGACTGAAATAGCCCGGTTGACTGCTCGCCAATTTATGAAGAACGTTCTTAAGGAACGCTATAATGTGCAAAGCTTGGTCATCGGTTATGATCACCGTTTCGGTCATAACAGAAGCGAAGGCTTTGAAGACTATTCTCTCTATGGGAAGAGTATCGGTATGGAAGTTGTCCTTGCTGAGGCTTGCCTGCTCGATCAGATAAATGTAAGTTCTTCGGTAATTCGTACTTATCTGCAACGGGGAGAGGTTGATATGGCAACACGCTGCTTAGGGTATGAATATTCGATAGAGGGGGTTGTTGTAGGGGGATATAAAGTCGGCCGTAAGATTGGATTTCCGACAGCTAACCTTCGTATTGAAGACCCAGACAAGTTAGTGCCAGCTGATGGAGTATATGCTGTCCGCGTAGATGTTGAAGGACATATCTACACAGGGATGTTGAATATTGGCTATCGACCTACTCTCGACAATGGACTAAGTCGTAGCATTGAGGTGCATATCCTTCGTTTTAATTCTGATATTTATGATCGTACTATCCGTCTATCCTTTGTGCAACGTGTCCGTTCAGAAATGAGATTCTCCGGACTAGATGAATTGGTGGCTCAACTCCGTAAAGATGCTATCACGGTTGAGGCAATCTTAGGATAATTTTATATCTTATTTTTTCTTTTCCGCATTGCTTTTGCTTTGCTTCTATAATGTCGCATCTATTCGTTTTATTGCCTTTAGAGCCATTGCTTGAAGTGATGATGCATCTTTATACTCTTCTTTATATTGAAAAGCATTCTTTATTTACTGTTTTTCGATAAATTATTTGTTGATATCAGAAATAATATTTTTCTTTGTATATCGAAAAACGATAATTTATTATTGAATTGCAAAGTATAAAAGTTATTGGTCTTATGAAAAAGTCATTTTTAAGTATTACAATGCTAGTTGTTTCCATCTCAATGGTCGTTATGTTTATTTGTGGAACTGCCGCTTACGCACATGGTTCTCAAAAAAACGTTCAGAATAAAACTGTATCTTTGCAGCATTAATAGAATAACATGAAAACAGCTATAAAACTTGTGCTGATTTATTTGGGTTGTCAGATATTAGCAGCATTGCTAGTGATGATTCCTTCTGTTATGATCAGTTTAATAAAAGAAGGAAAGGCAGAAAGCACCGGTAGTCTGACTCTTGCCCTTTCAATGTTTGTGGGCTTTTTATTGATGGCCTTTTATTTATATAAGGCCGGTTATATAAGTAGGTCAAAAGTAACGTGGTCGCCTGTATCTGTGAGTTATCTCTTTTATTCTGTGATAATTGTTGTTGCAAGTATTATTGTGATCGATTTTTTGATGTCTGCAATGCCCTCTCTGCCCAATTGGCTGGAAGATTCCTTCAATCTTTTACAATCTGGTTGGTTTGGTATTGTCTGTATTGCGATATTAGGACCGATTCTGGAAGAACTACTCTTTAGAGGAGGAATCACTAAAGTACTATTAAAAAAATACACTCCCACAAAAGCGATTATTCTCTCTGCGCTGATCTTTGGGATCTTTCATTTGAATCCTGTTCAGATGGTGGGAGCAGGACTCATGGGGCTCTTATTGGCCTGGGTTTATTATAAGACAGCAAGTCTGATCCCATGTATTTTGATGCATATTGTTAATAATAGTTTATCGGTTTATCTTAGCTTTAAATATCCAGATGTAGATTATATACGAGATATAGTGGGGGATAATTATTCTATTGTGGTTGCTGTCGCTGTTGTGTTGTTCGTTATCACTTATCTGGTGATGAGAAAAACATCCGTTGCTAATGATTGGAAGAAAGAAGAGAATGCTGATAATAATTAGAGAAATATATAGATTATGAAACGAAGATTGAATATACTTTGTCTATTGGTTCTTTTGGTGTTAAGCTATTCTGTGTTTGAATCGTTATATGAATTCGGCAGGGGATTTTCTACCGGTATAAAAATTGCGATGAATACTCGTGGGAAAAAGATGGAGAGCCCGGCTGTAAACATGAAGGTGATTGCTTTGATGCCTAAAGACTTCTCCAATTTTTCCGATTCTGTTTATAATGAGAAGACTCATTCCTATGTTCCTACATTGTACAGTCAGCTGGTTGTTAGTGTGAAGACTAAGCCAACCGTATGGAGTATGTTAGGTGTGGGACTTTCTTCACTCTTTGAGGTGCTTTCTATCGTGCTTTCTATTTTTATTTTTGTGAAGTTGGTTATTTCTATCAATAAATCGGATATATTTAATTGGAAAAACGTGCGTCGTCTTCGTTGGTTGGGTGGAACATTGATTTTTAGTTTCATCTGTTCGGCTATTTCTATCTGCATCAATAGTTTTGAGCTGTTTTCTTTGCTTTCAATACCCGGTTATTCGTTGCATCTATCAGAGCTCTTATCTATCCTGACATTGGTGCTGGGCATTGTTTCGCTCATTGTGGGTGAAATTTTTGCGATAGGCTTGCGATTGAAAGAAGAACAGGATTTAACGATTTAAGAAAGAAGGAGAATTATGTCTATAATAGTGAACTTAGATATTATGATGGCTCGAAGAAAAATTTCTTTGGGTGAGTTGGCTGAGAAGGTTGATATTACACCAGCGAACCTTTCTATCTTGAAAACAGGGAAGGCGAAAGCTGTTCGCTTTTCTACTCTTGAGGCAATCTGTAAGGTTTTAGATTGTCAGCCTGGGGATATACTGGAGTTTAAAGATGAGGAAGAGTAAAAGAGGAAGGAATACGCAATAAACGAATTAGCTGGTTTCTATTATGTGAGAAGTAAGCCAAGCAAAAGAAGGAAAGTTATTACTTTCCTTCTTTTGCTTTAAATGCCAGTGCGTACATTCGCATTTGTTTTACCATAGATAACAATCCATTGCTGCGGGTAGGCGATAAATGTTCTCGCAGCCCGATTTTATCAATAAAGTAAAGATCGGTATTTAATATTTCATCAGCAGTATGGCCTGAGACTATCTTTATTAGTAACGCGATAATTCCTTTCACTATCAGTGCGTCACTTTCTGCCTTAAAAATAAGTTTCCCTTCTACTTCTTCTGCTTGTAACCAAACGCGGCTTTGGCAACCCTCAATGAGATTTTGCTCCGTTTTATATTTTTCGTTCAGTGGTGTTTGTTCATTGCCTAAATCAATGAGCAATTGATAGCGATCCATCCAATCACTGAGATCATTGAACTCTGCAATGATCTCTTCTTGTAATTCGTTTATAGACATTCTATTTATTATTTTTCGTTGTAGATTACTTCTAATACAGTTTGGCCAACAGCCTTTAGAGTTGATTTATCAATGACATCCATTGAGTCATTTAATGTATGCCAGAAAGAACCAAAACCTCCGTCTTTTTGGTCGCTAGGTATAATGTCAATACTTGGGATTCGTGCAATCGTGTTGACAAACAAATGATCGTCGGTTACTGCTCCGCCATCTTCATTAATGAAATAGTTACCATAGCCTAAGCTGTTAGCTTTTTCCCAAACTTTTTTGACCACATCTTTGGCATATTTGTTTGAGTAACTTTCTTTGTAGAAGGTCGCACTTTTGCCTCCAACCATGTCAAATAGGATTCCAAATCGGGCATTATAGCCTTGCACGTGTGGGTTTTTAGCCCAATATTGAGTGCCTAAACACCAGTATTCCTCTTTGTGTTCTCCTTTATAAAATTCAGGAGCACCATAGTCCTCTGCATCGAAAAAGATAATGTCAATACCTAATTCGGGCTGTTTTTGATTGATGAGACGTGCAATCTCTAATAATGCTCCAACGCCGCTGGCACCATCGTTTGCTCCAAGAATAGCAGTGTGATGATTCTTTTCGTCAGGATCATTGTCTGCCCAGGGACGAGTATCCCAATGTGCAAAAAGGAGTATGCGCTTTTTGTTTTCAGGGTTATAAGAGCCGATAATATTGCGGGCTTTAAGGATTTTACCGTCATAGCCAATTAGGTCGGCATATTGATTGGTTACGGTGGCCCCAAAGTCGGCTAATTTTTTTGCCAGATAGTTTCCACAAGCTACGTGTTCGGAAGTATTAGGTACCCGTGGTCCAAAGTCAACTTGAGCTTTGACATACTGGTATGCACTATCGGCGTCAAACTCGGGAGCTTTTACTTGTTGTTCAGTGCTTTTTGTTGCCCCAGCCGACTTATTGTTGCTTACACAAGACATCGTTGTGAAAACGAGTAAACTCATTAGAGAAAACATATAATAACTCTTCATTGGTTCTGTTTTTATTTCGGTTCCAAAATTACGATTTTATTTTTGACTACCCCTCTTTCTTGGGTATTTAGAATTTAAGTTCTACCGATTTTTTGTTAACAGTAAATTCTACTTCTGCTCCATTGATTAGAGGTAGGTTATTCGTGACATGCCCTACGGGAAAGTTGAAGCATATTGGATAGTTGTATTCTTTTAGCAGATCGGACAGAGCCTCATACAAACTTTTGCCCAAGGAATTATCTTCGTTGTATTCGGTAAATTGTCCGATGATGAGACCTGATAACTTTTCAAGAACACCACCTAGCTTTAGATTATACATCATTCGCTCTATGGCATGCGGAGGTTCGTTCACATCTTCAATAAATAGAATGCTGCCTTCGGCCGGAATATCAAAAGTGGTTCCTCGCAATCCATAGAAGACGGACATATTACCTCCTCGTAATATGCCTCGGACTTTTCCTGTTTGGTTTAGTTTGTGAGGTTCGCATATGTATTCTGGGAGTTCTCCCCATAAGATGTTTCTTAAGTGAAGTGTACAAGGATCATTCTCGGGTTCAACACTAAGATGGTGCGCCATGGGAGAGTGCAGTGAGGCAAATCCATTCGCTTGAAAGAGATTGTGTAGCGCAGTTATATCACTAAATCCCATCAACCATTTAGGATGTTTGCGGAATAGGCTAAAGTCTATTTTATCAATAAAATGTATAGCTCCATATCCTCCTCTGCTGCATAGGATTGCTTTTATATCCTCGGCATCCATTGCCGACTGAAAATCGTCGAGTCGTTGTTCTATTGTCCCGGCATATAGCCCAAAAGAACTTTCGGAATGTTTGCTAAGAACTGGTTTTAGCCCCCAAGAGTCAAGCCTCTTTTGCGCACCGATTAAAAGATTTTTGTCTATTTTGCTTGAAGGAGACACAATGGCCACTTTATCGCCTTTTTGTAGATATGGAGGTAAGATGAGGCTACTCATGATAACTGGTTTTATGATTGATGCAAAAGTACACAAAAAAACATTATTCTATCGTTTGAATTGCATCTCTGTAGTGAAACAATTATAATATGTCAGAATACAATGTTTTTCGCCTCCGTTTTTATTTGAGAATGATCTATAATCCAATGATTTTTCTGATATTTGCTAAAAATCGAACTTTATGAAACCAATTCAGAACTTTAGTCAGTTAACGGCTCACCTGAAAACGCTTAACCGGAGAAAACGAGTTGCCGTGGTTTGTGCCAACGATCCTAATACTGAATATGCGATAGTGCGTGCAATAGAGGAAGGATTCGCGGAATTTCTACTTATAGGAGATTCAACAGTATTAATAAAATATCCTGCGTTGGCGAAATATCCTGAATATATAGAAGTAATACATGTTGAAGATCCAGATAAAGCATCCATTGTGGCAGTTAAGGTTGTCCGTGAAAAACGGGCAGACATACTCATGAAAGGAATCATTAATACTGATAATCTGCTGCGTGCTATTTTGGATAAGGACAAAGGTTTGCTACCGGCAGGAAAAGTGTTGACTCATCTGGCTGTTATGCAGATTCCATCTTATCATAAGTTACTTTTCTTTTCGGATGCAGCTGTGATTCCCAGGCCTACTTTGCAGCAACGGATTGAGATGATTTGGTATGCCATACATATATGCCATGACTTTGGCATCAACCAACCGCGTATTGCATTAATACATTGTACAGAGAAAGTAAGTGCTAAATTTCCTCACTCCCTTGATTATGTTAACATTGTAGAGTTGGCAGATGCAGGAGAATTTGGAGATGTTATTATTGATGGTCCATTGGATGTATTAACTTCCTGTGAACGTGAAAGTGGAGACATCAAAGGCATTTATTCTCCTATTGAAGGACAGGCTGATGTCCTAATCTTCCCTAATATAGAGTCTGGTAATACATTCTATAAATCAGTCAGCCTGTTTGCCAAAGCCGAGATGGCAGGTGTACTTCAAGGTCCTGTTTGCCCAGTCGTATTACCTTCGCGAAGTGATTCCGGCTTGTCTAAATATAACAGCCTCGCCATGGCATGCCTCATTTGTAAAGAAACAATAGAATGAAAATATTAGCGATTAATCCTGGTTCTACTTCTACAAAGATAGCAGTTTATAAAGATGGTGTTTCTATCTTAATTTGTAATATCCGTCATAGTGTGGAGGAGCTTAGTAGCTTTTTTCGCATTATTGATCAGTTTGATTTTCGTAAGTCGCTTGTTATGCAGGCATTGGAAACAAATCATATTTCTTTTCAGTTTGATGCTATTATCGGTCGTGGTGGTTTGGTGAAACCTCTTCAAGGAGGGGTGTATGAAGTGAACGAAGCAATGAAGCATGATACGCTTTGTGCTATGCGCTCTCATGCATGTAACCTTGGTGGACTGATTGCGTCTGACTTGGCCTCACAGATAGCTGGTTGTCGTGCATTCATCGCTGATCCAGGTGTTGTGGACGAGTTGGACGATATCGCTCGTATTACCGGTTCGCCACTACTGCCTCGTGTTTCTATTTTTCATGCATTAAATCATAAAGCTGTTGCAAGGCGTTATGCACAAGAATGTGGCATTGTTTACGAAAACCTTAACCTGATTATCGGCCATTTAGGAGGAGGTATTTCCGTTGCTGCTCATCGTTCCGGTAAGGCGGTAGATGTTAATAATGCACTCGATGGTGACGGTCCTTTTTCGCCCGAACGAGCAGGAACACTTCCGGCTGGTCAGCTAATAGATCTTTGTTATACAGGAAAATTTACGAGTGAAGAACTGAAAAAACGAATCTCCGGTCGGGCAGGATTAGCTGCTCACTTAGGTACTACAGATGTACCCTCTGTTATTCAATCAATAGAAAAAGGTGACTCTAAGGCCGAATTGGTGATGAATGCAATGATTTATAATATTGCAAAAAGTATTGGTGCAGCGAGTGTAGTCCTCTATGGTAAGGTGGATGCTATTCTGCTGACCGGTGGAATGGCTCATTCTGACTATGTGATTTCCCGAATAAAAGAACGCACCTCATTCTTGGCTCCGATCATCGTTTATCCGGGTGAGGATGAAATGGAGGCTCTTGCAACTAGTGCATTAGGAGCTTTGACAGGAGAATTTCCTATTAAAGAATACAAGTAAATGTCTTATTCGCTTTTAAGAACCTTTCCTACAAAGGCCTAGCTCCTCTTTATTTATGCCCTGAATGTTCTTCTTTTGATGTTAAAAGAGTAAGTTTTAGATCAGAAAATTCATTCAAAAGAAATTTTCTCATATCTTTGCCGCTGTGTTAAGTTAATAAATTGATTAAGGTCGATTTTTGACTGTTTCGAATCGGAAAGTATGGGGGTACTTTCCGATTCTTTTTTATCCTCTTTTTGGAAATAAAAAAAGCTTGGTTACCGTTTGGTAGCCAAGCTTTTTTATGGTGTGAGAATCGTTTTTTACTTTTTCTCCGGACGTGGAAGTAATACTTTTCTTGAAAGTTTAAATTTCCCCGTTTTAGGATCAATTTCTATCAATTTCACTTCTATTTCATCACCTTCTTTGATCCCGATTTCTTCTACCGTTTCAAGGCGTTTCCAATCCATTTCAGAAATGTGAAGCAAACCATCTCTTCCCGGAAGGAATTCGACAAATGCACCGTATGGCATGATGGAGCGAACTTTTCCTTTGTATACCTCGCCTACTTCAGGTACTGATACAATACCTTTGATGATGCGTATCGCACTTTCAATAGCCTGTTTGTTTGTACCGGCTATCTCAATTCTACCTATGCCATCAACTTCTTCAATCGTAATAGTAGCACCGGTTTCTTCCTGCATTCCTTGAATGATCTTTCCACCAGGGCCTATTATTGCTCCGATGAATTCTTTCGGAATAGTTAGTGTCTCAATACGAGGTGCATGATCTTTCAACTCGGTGTGTGGTTCCTGTATTGTTTCCAATATCTTTCCGAGGATGTGCATGCGTCCTTCTTTTGCTTGGTTAAGAGCACGTTCCAATATCTCAAATGATAAACCATCTACTTTGATATCCATCTGAGTAGCGGTAATACCTTCTTTTGTTCCTGTTACTTTGAAGTCCATATCTCCGAGGTGATCTTCATCGCCGAGAATGTCAGATAGTACGGCGTATTTTTCTTCTCCGGCGTTTTTGATTAACCCCATTGCAATACCTGATACAGGTTTCTTAATCTTAACTCCGGCGTCCATTAAAGCCAGCGTGCCGGCGCAAACAGTTGCCATAGAAGAAGAACCATTTGATTCAAGAATTTCTGAGACTACACGTACTACATAAGGGTAGTTGTCCGGAATCATTTTCTTAAGTGCTCTGTGAGCCAGATTTCCGTGTCCGATTTCACGACGGCCAACGCCACGTTGAGCTTTTGCTTCGCCTGTAGAGAAAGGAGGGAAATTATAGTGTAATAAGAAACGTTCTTTTCCATGAAACAATACATCGTCAATGGTTTTTTCGTCCATTTTGGTACCAAGTGTCACAGAAGTAAGAGATTGTGTTTCTCCACGTGTGAAGATGGCAGATCCGTGAGGGCCAGGCAGATAACCAATTTCACTCCAGATAGGGCGAATCTCTGTTGTCTTTCTTCCATCGAGGCGTTTGCCTTCATCTAAAATACAGCGGCGCATAGCTTCTTTTTCCACATCGTGGTAGTATTTGTCAATGAGTGCGCCTTTTGCGGCTAATTCTTCTTCGCTAAATGTTGCTTTGAATTCGTTACGAATCGCTTTAAAGGCGTCTTCGCGTTCATGCTTATTTTTGTTGCCGGATTCTGCAATTGCATACGCTTTGGTATAGCAAGCATCGTGAACGGCTTTACGAAGTTCTTCATCATTCACTTCATGGCAATATTCGCGTTTCACTGTTTTGCCAACTTCCTCAGTTAGTTCCATTTGGGCTTTGCAATGAATCTTAATCGCTTCATGGGCAATCTTCATGGCTTCTAACAGTTCGGCTTCAGAAACTTCGTTCATCTCACCTTCTACCATCATAATATTCTCGTAGGTAGCGGCTACCATAATGTCCATGTCTGCTTTTGCCAGTTGCTCAAAAGACGGGTTGATCACATATTGACCACCAATACGAGCTACGCGAACTTCTGAGATAGGACCGTTAAATGGAATGTCTGAAACGGCTAATGCAGCGGATGCCGCAAGTCCGGCTAGAGCATCCGGCATGTCAACACCGTCAGCTGAAAAGAGGATGATATTTACATATACCTCTGCGTGATAATTGTCGGGGAATAAAGGACGTAGAGCGCGGTCAACAAGGCGACAAGTCAGGATTTCATTATCAGAAGCTCTTCCCTCTCTTTTTGTAAAACCGCCGGGGAAGCGGCCGAATGCAGCGTATTTTTCTTTATACTCTACCTGTAAAGGCATAAAATCTGTTCCGGGAACGGCATCTTTAGCGGCACAAACAGTAGCAAGCAGCATGGTATTTCCCATACGCAGCATGACGGAACCGTCAGCCTGTTTTGCCAATTTTCCCGTTTCGAGCGTGATGGTTCTGCCATCTCCCAACTCGATCGTTTTAACAATTGGGTTAATCATAAAAATTGTTTTATCTATATCTTTCTTTCAAAATTCGTGCAAATATATACATTTATCGCTCTAATATGTTGAAAATGAGATAAAAAGTTCCTTTTGCTTTGTTTTTTTTCATTGTGGTGTGAAGAACCGTACAAAATGCTTTGACTAATCTTGAAAAGAAGTATATTTGCAGACTAAAATAACAAGCATAAATATGAAGAAAATATCTTTAGTAGTTCTTGCAGCACTGTTGCTTAGTTCTTGCAATACTGATCCTAAATTTAATGTGAAAGGAGAAGTCTCTGGCGCTGATGGTAAAATGCTTTATCTAGAAGCTTCCGGTCTTGAAGGAATTGTACCTCTTGACTCGGTAAAGCTAAAGAACGACGGGACCTTTAGTTTTAAACAACTTCGCCCCGAATCGCCTGAATTTTATCGTTTGAGGATAGGCGAGAAGGTCATAAACTTTTCTGTTGACTCTACTGAAACTATTTCGATAAAAGCTCCTTATGCCGATTTCTCTACTGCCTATTCAGTAGAAGGTTCTGATAATTGTAAAAAGATCAAAGAACTAACTTTTAAGCAAATTAAGTTGCAATCAGATATTGATGCTTTAGTTAAAGGATTGCAATCTAATGCCATTGCAAATGATGTTTTTGAAGATAGTTTGTCGGCGGTTATGAGAAGATATAAAGATGATGTGAAAATCAATTATATATTCTCTGCTCCAAATACTACGGCGGCTTATTTTGCTTTATTCCAAAAGTTAAATGATTATTTGATTTTCGATCCATTGAATAGCAAAGAAGATGTTAAATGCTTTGCTGCTGTGGCTACCAGTCTGAATAACTCGTATCCACATGCTAACCGATCTAAAAACCTCTATAATATTGTTATAAAAGGGATGAAAAACACTCGTACTCCCCGACAGAAAACCTTAGAGATTCCTCAGGATAAGATTTTGGAAACAGGAGTGATAGATGTGGTGTTGAGAGATATAAAAGGAAATGTGCGTAAGTTGAGCGACCTGAAAGGGAAAGTTGTGCTGTTGGATTTCACTATCTATCAGAGTGCTGTGTCGGCTGCACATAATTTTACTTTGCGCGATTTATTCGATAAATATGCTTCTAAAGGCTTTGAAATTTATCAGATCTCACTGGATGCTGACGAGCATTTTTGGAAATCTTCAGTAGATAATCTTCCTTGGATTTGTGTTCGTGATGCGAACGGCATTTATTCTACTATAGCTAGTCTTTATAATGTGAAGCAAGTGCCTGCTTATTTTCTAGTGAATAGAAATAATGAATTAAGTGCGCGTGGCGAAAACTTGAAGGATTTAGATGCTGCGATTAAATCATTGCTCTAAGTTGTTATAAGTGAGAAGATTCTGTTAAATATGTTACATAGCATCTGTTTTTGCTTGACACGTATTGTTTAAAGTCTTATATTTGCCAAAGAAAGATTTAAGAGAGGGTTCCAGCATTGCCATGTTGGAATTCTTTTTTGTTTTATATGACCGTTATAATAATTAAGTAAGGAGGGAATGTTATGGCTTATATGTCTGAAGAAGGTTATAAGAGACTAGTTGAAGAACTTAGAGTGTTGGAGACTGTTAATCGTCCTGAGATGTCAAGGCAGATAGCAGAAGCTAGAGACAAAGGTGATTTGTCTGAGAATGCAGAATATGATGCGGCTAAAGAAGCGCAAGGTATGTTGGAAATGAAAATAAATAAATTAAAAATGATTATTTCTGACGCTAAAATCATTGACGAATCTAAATTGACTACTGATTCGGTGCAGATACTTAGCAAAGTTGAATTGAAAAACATGAAGAACGGCATGAAGATGGTTTATACTATTGTGTCGGAAAGTGAAGCGAATCTAAAGGAAGGTAAGCTATCTGTAAGTACCCCTATTGCTCAAGGGCTGCTTGGAAAGAAAATTGGTGATGTTACTGAAATTCAAGTTCCACAAGGTAAAATAAGCCTTGAAATTATGAACATCTCCTTTTAAAGGAAAGTCTAGGGTTGAAGATTGTATGATCTTCAACCTTTTTTTATATAAGATCAAGAATTACAGTTTTAGAGAAGAGAAATTTATGGCAACTATTTTTAGTCGGATTATAGCAGGTGAAATTCCATGCTACAAGGTGGCAGAAAGTGATAAGTTTTTTGCATTCCTTGATATTAATCCTTTAGTCAAAGGGCATACACTTGTAATCCCTAAGCAAGAGATTAATTATATTTTTGACTTAACTGATGAAGATCTTGCTACTATGCATGTTTTTGCAAAACATGTGGCTCAGGCGATTGAAGTTGCAATACCTTGTCAGCGGGTGGGCGTAGCAGTGATGGGACTTGA
Source organism: Bacteroides sp. UBA1317 (assembly GCA_002307035.1). Classification (GTDB taxonomy): domain Bacteria; phylum Bacteroidota; class Bacteroidia; order Bacteroidales; family Bacteroidaceae; genus Bacteroides. The sequence goes on along the minus strand of DBTL01000025.1, from coordinate 21,898 downwards.
GGTTCCGCATGCTCATATTCATTTGATCCCCATTAACAAAGAATCGGATATGATTATTTCCAATCCTAAACTAAAACTCTCCGAAGAAGAATTTACTGATATTGCCGCGTCCATAAGAGCCGCTTGGGTCGGTAAAAAATAAAGTTTAAGCATTTAATCCATCCTCCAAACTAAGAAAGGGACTCCGTTTTGAGAGTCCCTTTCTTAGTTTGGAGGATGAGGATTGTTAGATATAATCTTCTCCCAATTTTATTTGTGCATCATTTACATATTTCCTGATAGCGTGCTCTTCATCTTTTTTGCAAATAAGCAAGACATTGTCCGACTCGGCTATAAGATACCCCTCCAATCCTTCTATCACAGCGAGTTTTCCTTCAGGTAGGGCTATGATGTTATCCTTGCCGTCATAGATAAGAGATTGGCATTTCAATACTACATTCTTGTCTATGTCCTTAGGAGATAGATCATATAGCGAACCCCATGTTCCTAAATCCGACCAGCCAAAGTCTCCCAGAGAAACATATACATTATCCGCTTTTTCCATAATGCCAATATCTATTGATACGTTCGGGCAAGCAGGAAAGTTTGCGTCGATAAAGGCTTTTTCCTTAGGCGTTCCGTATGTGTTGTTCCCTTCTGCTAAGTTTTCTGCCAATTCAGGGATCAACTCTTCTACTGCTTTTATGATTGTATTTACATTCCAGACAAACAGACCGGAGTTCCAATAAAATTCTCCACTTTCTACGAAAACCTTCGCTAATTCCAGTTCTGGTTTTTCGGTGAAAGTTTTGACTTTATAGAATTTTTCTGCTTCTTTTTCTGCTATTTGTATGTATCCGTATCCGGTTTCCGGCCTATTAGGTTTAATTCCAAGAGTTAGGAGCTTATCCGATTGGGACACAAAATGAAGACCTTTTTCTATGGCATCAAGAAAATCCCCTTCTTTTAGGATTAGATGGTCGGAAGGGGCAACGACGATGTTTGCTTTAGGGTTTATTGCTCTGATGTGATAAGCTGCCCATGCTATGCAAGGAGCCGTATTTCTTCTTGTGGGTTCCAGCAATATTTGTTCCGATTTTAGCCCTGGTAATTGTTCTTTTACCAAGTCTGCGTACATGGCATTGGTTACAATTAGGATGTTTTCAGTCGGAATAATTTTATTGAATCTGTCGAATGTTTGCTGTAATAGCGAGCGGCCTGTTCCAAAAAAATCGAGAAACTGCTTAGGGAGCGTTTTGCGGCTAAAAGGCCAAAATCGGCTGCCAATTCCACCGCCCATTATGACACAATAATTATCCTTGTTTGTCATGATATTGACTGTATTAAAAGTTTCCGCTAATGTACCGCTAATTTTATTAATCTGGAAAGTTCGTCATGGGTTTTATTGTTTATCGCTTATTTTTCTATGCATTCTCTTGCAGGTTTCAAAAAAAGAAGTACCTTTGCACCGCAATTAAGCCCAGATGGCGGAATCGGTAGACGCGCTGGTCTCAAACACCAGTGGATTTATTTCCATCCCGGTTCGACCCCGGGTCTGGGTACAAAAGCCTCTCTAAATCATTGATTCAGAGAGGCTTTGTTCGTTTAGTTATAATTCTTCATCTGTAACAGTTACATAATATTCACAGATTCTCATCTTGTCATCTTCTCATTATATAAAGGTACTTTAATGCTGCTCTTTACCTAAAAGTTGTGATTGTAGCATCCTTTCTCTTGGGCTACTTTTGCCTTGGATTAAACAGCTATAAAAAACAAAAATGAAATCAATCAAACTAGTTTTATTTTTTCTAATTGGAGCATTTACTTTGCATGCTCAAAATGCCTCATTTAAGGGGCGAGTACTTACCAGTGATGGACATCCTGCCGAATATGTCTCGGTAGTTATTCAAGGTGCTGAAAAGGCAACAACTACTAATAGAAATGGAGAGTATCTTCTCAAAAACCTTAATAACGGAAAATACGTTGTTCTGTATAGTTATGTAGGGTTGCAAACGCAGCAAAAAAACATAGAACTTGTGAATGGAGTTCAAACTGTAATTGACGATGTGATTCTTACTGAAAATTCAAAAACATTACAGGAAGTGGAGGTCGTAGGACGTAAACGTAATCAGTTTATCGAAAAAACGAGTGAATCGGTTGCCAAGTTGCCACTTAGCAATATGGAAAACCCACAGGTTTACAATACGATTACCAAAGCACTAATAAAAGAGCAGTTGGCTACAAACTTGAATAGTGCTTTGAATAATGCAACAGGTATTACCCGACTTTGGGAAAGTACGGGTAGAGGTACTGATGGCGCTGAGTACTATTCAATGAGAGGTTTTTCTCTTCAACCTACTATTGTTAATGGGGTGGCTAATATTAATAATGGAGCATTGGACCCGGCTAATATTGAGAATATTGAAGTTATCAAAGGGCCTTCGGGAACTTTGTATGGGGGTAATCTTATCTATTACGGTGGATTGATCAATATTAATACTAAAAGGCCATACGATCGTTTTGGAGGCGAATTGGATTATATCTCTGGTAGTTATGGGCTACAAAGGGTTACGGCTGATATTAATACTCCTTTGAGTGCAAAAGCCTCCCTTCGAGTGAATGCCGCTTATCATTCTGAAAATTCGTTTCAGGACGCTGGCTTTACGAAATACTTTTTCATTGCTCCTAGTTTTAAATTTAAAGCATCCGACAGATTGACTTTCCTAATCAATACGGAATATAAATCGGGAGAAAAGGCCAATGCTCCTATGCTCTTTTTAAATCGCTCTAATCCTGTCTCGTTTTCGGATTTAAGCTTGTTTGAAAAGAATTACAAGAAATCGTATTCCAGCAATTCGCTTACTATCCAGAATCCGACTTTTGGGATGCAGTCTCAGGCTTTATATAAGATTGGAAATGGATGGAATTCGCAAACTATTTTGTCAACAGGAAGCACTAAAACGGATGGTTATTACCAATATTTATGGGATCTTTCTAACGGAAGCGACTTTATTCGCTATATTTCGAAAAGAAATGGCCAAACGAATACGATCGATGTGCAGCAGAATTTTATGGGCGATCATATTTTTGGCAAATTTCGTAATAGATTAGTGGTTGGTATGGATTATCTGCGGAAAGAGATTCAGAATAACAGTACGGGATGGGTCTCTGATGGTATCGTCTCTCTTGAGGATCAAACAGATTCTGGTTTGTTGACCACACAGAGTGTTGATGCATTATTGGTAAATTCACAAGAAGGGGTGTCAAGTGCAACAACCAACATTTGGAGCGCGTATGCCTCAGACGTTTTCAATTTTACGCCACAGCTTTCTGCGTTGCTTGGGCTACGGGTGGATAATTTTAGTGGAACTAGCACCGAGAAGACCAAAAGTCAGACTGCCTTTTCGCATAAATTTGGTCTTGTTTACCAGCCCTTGTTGGATAGGATCTCTTTTTTTGGTAACTATATGAATGGGTTTACGAATCTTGATCCGGTGGAGGTGTCTGATGTTGATGGACAGAATGCTACCACTAAAATTCTTAAACCGGAACAGGCTAATCAATGGGAAGTGGGAATAAAAACCAATTGGTATAAAGATCGCCTTTCACTTACGGTTAGCTATTATAATATTGTAGTATCGGATAAATCGATGACTGATCCCAATAATGTGAATAACGTAATTCAGGACGGAGAGGTGGAAAGTAAAGGGATTGAAGTTAGCCTTGTTGCTAATCCGATAGATGGTTTGAATATCATTACGGGTTATAGCCATAATGAGAACAAAGTGACTAAAGATGCTGCAGACGCAGAATATTTGGGCCTCAGAACTGAAGAAGCAGGGCCTGCAGATTTGTTTAATTTCTGGGTGAGCTATAAACCGGAATTGAATGCTTTGAAAGGTTGGGGCGTAGGTTTTGGAACCAATTATGCAAGCGAATACAAGGTCTTGAACCGCAACTCTACCGGTAGCTTTGTTTTGCCAAGTTACACCATTTTTAATGCGCTGATTTCATATGCTCGTGATAACTATAGCATTAGCTTGAAGGCTGATAATATCAGTAATAAGAAATATTATAGTGGGTGGAGTACTGTTACGGCTCAAAGATTGCGAACCATATCGATGGCGCTGAATTATAAATTTTGAGAGACTAACCAATAAGCGCTCCATTTTTTACTTTGAAAATTGGGGCGTTTATTGGTATTTGTTACTGATAGTTTTTATTTGCAAGATTTTCTTTTGCTGCACTCTTTAAAGAACTCTGCAAATAGAGTTTGTGCCAATAACCAATTTTCGGCATTAATGCAATATTTTACTTTCGGAGGTTCTATTTCTCCCTGAATTAATCCTGCTTCTTTCAATTCTTTCAAATGTTGTGACACAGTCGCTTTTGCTATGGGCAATTCATCATGAATATCACCAAAGTAGCAGCAATCTTGTGAAGCAAGAAAATATAAAATGGCAACCCGGGTCGGGTGTCCTAATGCCTTGGCAAAACGTGCTATCTGTTCTTGTTTTGACGTATTCTTTTTTTTATTCTCTTCCATTCTTGTTTTATTAATTCGCAAATGTACGAACGTTGGTTTGTTATGCAATATATCTGAGCTTTTTTAACTCACTTTTGGCACGTATACTTTTCAGCGATATAAAAAATACTATCTTTGTGGCTGCAAAAATAGTCTGCCAATCCATGAATGTGATTCTTAAATTAAAACGCCCGTTTGTCTGGTTGCGACGCTTTCGTTATCGTTGTGGCTATGGCGTACACTCTCCTTTTGCTTTTAATTTTATCACTTATGTTATTTACGAAGATGCGGCTTATTATGCATATGAAGGCTTGCTTCTGAAGGAGAAGATAATGTCTCATGAGAAGGGAAAAGATTGGGCTCGCGAATCGACTAAAATGAATCGGCTGTTATTCAGGCTTGTTAATTGGGCACAACCCCAAACGATTGTTGATGTCGGCACGCCTTCATCTTCTGCTCTTTATCTGCAAGCAGCCAAAGTGGATGCAAACTACATAGCCTCTTCTGATCTTTCGGAATTATTTCTCGAGAAAGAGGTTCCTGTGGATTTTTTGTATCTGCGTCAATCTAATAATTCTGCTTTTATAGAAAAGGTGTTTGATGTTTGCGCTTCGCGTGTTCATGCGCACTCGATGTTCGTCGTAGAAGGAATAGGCTACTCTCGTAGGATGAAAACTGTTTGGAGGCGAATGCAGTCGGATGAGCGTACCGGCATTAGCTTTGATCTTTACGACTTTGGCATTATTTTTTTTGATAAAAAGAAGATAAAACAACATTATCTAATCAACTTTTAGACTTATACTAATGTTAATGATAAATCACTAATAACAGAGAAACATGAAGAAGAGCCTTGTATATACAAAAACCGGTGATAAAGGAACAACCGGCCTGATTGGAGGAACACGTGTGTCAAAAACGCATGCTCGCCTTGAGGCTTACGGAACGGTTGATGAATTGAATGCAAATTTGGGCTTGTTAGTAACCTATCTTACTGAGGAACGAGACCGCTTATTCGTTTTGACTGTCCAAGATAAATTGTTTTCGGTGGGCTCTCACTTGGCAACCGATCAAGATAAAGTAAAATTGCACGATGTGAGTATCATCACTACTAATGATATTGCTTCTATGGAAGCAGAGATTGATGTTGCAGATGAAATGTTGCCAACCTTGCGTTGGTTTGTTATCCCCGGAGGCTCTAGAGGATCTGCTATCTGTCATGTCTGTCGCACCGTTTGCAGACGGGCTGAGAGACGTATTTTAAGCTTGACAGAAGATTATGAAATAGATGCAAATTTGTTGGCTTACGTAAATAGACTTTCCGATTATTTATTCGTCTTATCACGTAAGATTAATTTTCTCGAAAAAAAAGAAGAAATATTTTGGAATAAATAGTTGTAAGTGAACTATTTTATTATACTTTTGCCGAAAAAAGTAGAGGATAGGCATTAATATTCACATTTTAAATATTTTAAAACTATGTATTGGACATTGGAATTAGCATCTAAATTGGAAGATGCTCCCTGGCCTGCTACCAAGGATGAACTTATCGATTATGCCATGCGCTCGGGTGCTCCTCTTGAGGTGATCGAAAATCTTCAAGAGATGGAAGACGAGGGTGAAATCTATGAGAGTATAGAAGATATCTGGCCTGATTATCCTAGTAAAGAAGATTTTTTCTTCAACGAGGAAGAGTATTAAACAAACACATAGACGAAAGAATATTAAGAGAGCTTGGCTGTTTACCCTTAAGGTGAATAGCCAAGCTTTTTTGTCTCTCCATATTTCTTCATTCTCAAAGACTTCTCCATAACTGCTGAATACGTTCTTTTATGTAGCCCTGTTTCTTTTATAGCCTTTCTATAAGTGCTTCTAATTTATTCTTTATTTGTAAAAAACGCCTTATTCATTAAAGACATCCCCAAGTTGTGTGTAAGAACACGGGGATGTTATGTCGATCGACATTCCCATGTTATGACCTAGAACATCCGGATGTTTTTAACTATTAAATTTGATGATAAGAACGAAAAAAGCATGTTGTACGCATCAATAACAGGTGAATTTTTCATTTCTTTTGCTAGGCATCTGTCTCTTATGTGCTATTATTTTGTTTTTATCGGCTATAGGCATGCATTTGTCGGGTTTAGTATGATGTTTATCGATTTGCTATTGCATGTAATCTGTTGATTCTCTTATATTTGCATGAAATAATAAAGAATAAAATAAATAATAAAAATAAAGATGAACATGAAAACTTCTAGAAAAAATCACCACCAAAAACCTTCTGCTAAGTTTGCGGTATTACTCATTATTGTAGGCTTTGTCTTTTTAGGGCTCAACTTAGGCTTTATTCCACAACCTTACAAAGCATTCCTGTTTTCTTGGCCGATGCTTTTGCTTGTAATAGGCGTAATGTCTTTGCTCAAGCGTCACTTTTGGTCAGGTCTAATTTTGTTTAGTACCGGAACTTTCTTCCTCTTACCACGCATTCTTATGATATATCCTGATTTCTTGCCTTTACAGGCCGATGGGTTCGTACATACTTATTGGCCGGTTCTGCTGATTATTGCCGGATTTATTTCTCTTGTATATATGATATTGCCGCACTCTACGCATTGTAGATGTTGTGGTCAATTTGATGACAAATGCTATCAAGGAAATAAAAAGGCTACAGATAAAGTTGGCGGAGCAACGGAGGAATATGCCGAAGGATACTTCAACAAGCAAAGTGTGTTTTCTAGTGGCAAATATATTGTTCTTGATCCTATCTTTAAAGGAGGGGAGATAAACACGGTGCTTGGCGAGACCATACTCGACTTGCGGAAAACAAGCTTGGCAGAAGGAAATACGGTATTGAATTTGAATACGGTATTAGGTGGGGTTACCATTTACGTGCCTGCTCATTGGGTAGTAGATATTAAAATAGAATCAATCATGTACTCTTTCAAGGATGGACGTATAGATAGAGAACAACCGTCAGACATGACGAAGCGCTTGACTATCGAAGGGGCTGGAGTTCTTGGAGGTGGAGAATTAAGAAATTAACGAATGAATACGACTTACTCATATTATACAATAAAAAAAGAAATTACTTACGTTATTTTGTGGATTGCTTTATCACTTTGTTGCTGGGGAGCAATGGCGCCATTAGTAGCTCTGCCTGCAGATGTTTTACTGCTGGATTGTTCCCTGTTTTCTTTGCTGGTCGTCGTTACGGGATGGCTATGGGGGTGGAGCATGTTGTCTGAGAACACGGATGTGGGATTGATTATTGCTCCACGAACGGTATTGAATTACATCACATTGGGTATCTTTGTTCTTGCCTTGTGGGCAGGAGTATATTTGCTACTCATTTACATGATGTTTACTTCAGCACAGTTTGTACTGTTGCTAGCCCTCTTCCCATTACATTTGTTTATTGGGACTTTAATACTTATAGCCTACGGAGGGCACGACTTTTCACTATCGCGTAAAGGAGACGAATCGGAACATCTCTCTTTTGATGAGGAGGAAGAGGAGCAGCCTGCAAATGTGCCTAACGAAATGCTTGAACGCATAGCGGTGAAATCGGGACAAAAAATTCAAGTAATATTTGTGGAAGATATTTATTATTTACAGGCCGATGGAGACTATGTGATTCTATTTACCGAAGGGGATAAGTATCTCAAAGAACAAACGATGAAATATTTTGCGGCTCATTTGCCCGATAATCAATTTGTGAGGGTACATAGATCTTGTATTATTAATATAGAGAAGGTGCTGCGCATTGAGTTGTATAAGAAACAACAACAGATGATTACCCTTAAAAATGGACATCAGATAAAAGCAAGTACGGCCGGATATAAGGCTTTAAAGGAAGTGTTGAAACTGTAAATGGATATTGAAAATGGAAGTAACAATGACAGAGCAAGAGATTATAATAGAATCTCTGATTCACATCGAATGGCATATTGACGAGAGGCTAGACGCTCAGGAGCTATCTCAAGTGATGCACTATTCACCGCAACGGTTAAGTAAAATGTTTTATAAAGTAACCAGAATACGTCTCTCTAAATATATTCGTTTACGTAGACTGATGGAGGCTAAACGAAGGTTTACTACTTATCAATCATTGCATGATGTGGCAAAATCTTTTAGTATTGAACCGGAAACCCTTATCCGATCCTTTCGTCGGGAATTTGGTAATAGCCTGTTTTCTCTTGAAGAATTTCCTTATCCTCAACCATTAGGGAAAGATTTGATAAAAAAAATAATGGTAACTACAAACACTGAAATATGAGTAAGACTAAACAAGTTTGTATCTCATTGTGTTTTTTAAATATAAATACATATATTTGTTTCGAAATACTAAAACGCAATGATTTATGAATAAATTATTTATTGGTTTAATGATAACCGTATGTTTAGCTATGGTTATGCCTGTTCAGGCTCAAATTAAATTAGGAGTAAAGGGTGGTTTGAACTTGGCTTCAGCCTCGCTTTCTGATGCTTGGAATGAGAAAGGAAATGCTGATAATTATACTGGTTTTTTTATAGGGCCGATGCTGGATGTGACGGTTCCAATTATTGGTATAGGTATAGATGGAGCATTGATGTACTCACAAAAAGGAACGAAATTTTCGTTGAATGGTAGTACTGTGTCTAAGAGTAAGACTTTTGAGCAGCAAGGCATTGAAATACCCATCAACTTGAAATATTCTGTTGGTTTGGGTAGCTTAGCTAGTCTGTATTTTGCTGCCGGTCCTAGCTTCTTTTTTAATATGAAGTCTGATGATAAATTAACTTATAATGATGTGGAAGGCACTATTGATTACGAGAAATCGGAAGTGGCTCTTAATTTAGGTGTCGGTGTTAAGTTGGTTAATCATCTGCAAGTAGGTGTGAACTATAACATGGGGCTGACAGAATCTGCTAAGGCAAGTGTTGATGATAGTGAATGGGATGCTTTGAATGGTAATTCTTTCAAATCCAAAGTTTGGCAAGTTTCTGTTGCTTATCTTTTTTAAAGGTTGATTTTTCTCTTCTAATATAGAGGCTCTCCATTTTGCGGAGAGCCTTTTTTTGTATCTTTGTCCTCACGATGAAAAAATATGTAGATGTCATCTTACCTTTGCCACTTCCTCGTAATTTTACCTATTCTCTTCCCGATGAAGGAACAGAAGAGGTGAAAGCCGGTTGTCGGGTGGTGGTTCCTTTCGGACGAAAGAAGTATTATACGGCTATTGTCTGCAATGTGCATTATTGTGCTCCTACGGAATATGAAGTGAAAGAGGTTTCGGTAGTGCTTGATACCTCTCCGATACTATTGCCTAAGCAATTTAAGTTTTGGGAGTGGTTGACCGATTACTATTTGTGCACGCAGGGAGATGTTTATAAGGCTGCTTTACCTTCGGGCTTGAAGTTGGAGAGTGAAACAGTGGTGGAATATAATCCGGAATTTGAAACGATGGATAGATTGACGGATAAGGAACAATGTATTGTTGACTTACTCGTAAAAGAAAAGGAGCAAAGCGTAACCAAACTGGAGAAGGACAGCGGTTTAAAGAATATATTAGGTGTCGTGAAATCTTTGCTTGATAAGGGAGCTCTGTTCGTGAAGGAGGAATTGCGGCGTAACTACAAACCAAAGACTGAGTCTCGTGTTCGCCTCACGGCTGAGGCTGCTCAGGAGGAAAGATTGAAGGAACTGTTCGATGAATTATCTCGTGCTCCCAAACAATTGGCTCTCCTGATGAAATATATAGAACTGTCGGGTTTCATGGGAGAGAGAGCTCTGAAAGAAGTCTCTAAAAAAGAGCTCTTGCAGCAGGCGATAGTTTCAGTAACTGTTTTTGATGGATTGGTAAAGAAACATATCTTTGACGTGTATGAGTATGAAATCGGTCGCTTGGATAAAAAACAACGTGGGGTAGTAGAACTAAATCCGTTAAATGAATTTCAGAATCGGGCGCATGAAGATATCTTAGCTTGCTTTCAGCAAAAGAATGTTTGTCTGTTACACGGAGTCACCTCCAGTGGTAAAACAGAAGTCTATATTCATCTCATTGCTGAAACCATTCGTCAAGGAAAGCAGGTACTCTATCTATTGCCCGAGATAGCTTTGACCACTCAGATCACCGAACGCCTTAGGCGCGTGTTTGGCTCACGCTTGGGAATTTATCATTCGAAGTTTCCCGATGCGGAAAGAGTCGAGATTTGGCAGAAGCAATTAAGTGAGAATGATTATGATATTATATTGGGTGTACGTTCTTCTATCTTCTTACCATTCAAAAATTTGGGATTAGTTATTGTAGATGAAGAACACGAAAATACGTATAAACAACAAGACCCGGCTCCTCGCTACAATGCTCGTAATGCAGCAATTGTGCTTGCTGCTATGTATGGAGCCAAAACCTTGTTGGGAACGGCTACCCCTTCTATCGAAACTTACCATAATGCGACGGTAGGTAAGTATGGCCTGGTAGAACTTAAAGAACGCTATAAAGAGATTCAACTACCTGAGATAATTCCGGTAGATATAAAAGAACTTCATCGTAAAAAACGGATGTCTGGACCTTTTTCTCCTCTTTTGTTAAACTCTATAACTGAGGCTTTGGCAAAGAAGGAGCAAGTGATTCTTTTTCAGAATCGACGTGGATTCGCACCAATGATAGAGTGTCGTACTTGTGGATGGGTGCCGAAGTGTAAAAATTGTGATGTAAGCCTGACCTATCATAAAGGAATGAATCAACTTACTTGTCATTACTGTGGATATACGTATCAGTTACCTCGTGCTTGTCCTGCTTGCGAAGGAGTTGAGTTAATGCATCGTGGTTTTGGCACAGAGAAAATAGAGGATGATATAAAAACACTTTTTCCCGCATCTTCGGTGGCTCGTATGGATATGGACACTACTCGTACGCGAACTGCTTATGAGAAGATTATTGCTGATTTTGAGGAAGGAAAGACGGATATTTTGATCGGTACACAGATGGTGTCGAAAGGATTGGATTTTGATCATGTGAGTGTCGTGGGAATCTTGAATGCAGACACAATGCTAAACTATCCTGATTTTCGTTCCTATGAAAGGGCTTTTCAGCTCATGGCACAAGTGGCAGGACGAGCAGGGCGGAAGCATAAGCGAGGCAAGGTGATACTTCAAACAAAGAGTATTGATCACCCTATCATAGAGCAAGTGATTGCCAACGATTATGAGCAGATGGTAGAAGGGCAGTTGGTCGAACGTCAATTGTTCCAATATCCACCTTATTATCGATTGATTTATGTATATATGAAACATCGAAATGCCGATTTGTTGGAATTAATGGCAAATGCGATGGGCGAGAAGCTTAGAACAATGTTCGGCTCCAGGGTTTTAGGGCCCGATAAACCTCCTGTAGCGCGTATTCAAACACTATTTATTAAGAAGATCGTGCTAAAAATAGAGAATGATGTTGCCATGGGACGGGTGCGCGAGTGCTTGCTTCGCGCGCAGAGTGAGATACTGCAAGATGAGCGTTTCAAATCGCTGATTATTTATTATGATGTAGACCCGATGTAATTATATGAAGAAAAAGATACTTTTTGTTTGTTTGGGAAATATATGCCGTTCACCGGCTGCCGAAGGAGTCATGCTCAGACTCTTAAAAGAGAAGACTTTTGAAGCTGAGTTTGAAATTGATTCTGCCGGGATATTGAACTATCATGCCGGAGAATTGCCTGATTCTCGTATGAGAGCGCATGCTACTCGCAGAGGATACAATTTGCTGCATCGCTCCAGGCAGGTTCGTACGGAGGATTTCTATGACTTTGATCTGATCATCGGAATGGACGATCGGAATATAGCTGATTTGCATGACCGCGCTCCATCTCCTCAAGAATGGACGAAGATTCATCGAATGACAGACTATTGCATGAAGTTTCAGACAGATCATGTTCCCGATCCTTATTACGGCGGGAGTGAAGGGTTTGAATATGTGCTCGATCTTTTAGAAGATGCTTGTTCGGGCCTGCTTACTTCTTTAACTCAGGATAGCTGATTCTGGTGTGGTAGATTGTTTTTAGTTTTTCTTTGAATACTCCTTTAATGATTGAAATATCTTTAAATGTGATGGGGCATTCTTTGAAATATCCTTCGTCTACTTGAGAATCGATTATTTTTTCAACAAGGTTCCCAATACTTTCTTCTGTATATTCGGGCAAGCTTCGTGAAGCAGCTTCTACGCCATCTGCCATCATCAAAATAGCTGTTTCTTTCGAGAAAGGGTTGGGGCCAGGGTAAGTGAATAACTCCTCGTCCGGTTCTTCATTAGGGTGTTCGTTTTTCCACGAGATGTAGAAAAATTTGGTCTTTCCCCTTCCGTGATGAGTCGTGATAAAATCTTTTATAGCTTTAGGAAGATTGTTTTTTTCTGCTAATCGCACGCCGTCTGTGACGTGACTAATCACGATTTGCGAGCTTTGTTCGTAACTCAAATTTTCATGAGGGTTGATACCGCTAGACTGATTTTCTGTAAAGAATGCCGGATTTTCCATTTTTCCTATATCATGATACAGGGCACCGGTACGAACTAACTGGCTTTTTGCGTCAATGCGTATTGCTGCTTCTGCTGCCAGATTGGCCACTTGTAGAGAATGCTGAAAAGTGCCAGGCACTGTTTCGGATAATTTGCGCAATAAGTGATTGTTTATATTTGAAAGTTCGACCAAAGTTACGTTGGAAGTAAAGCTAAATATTTTTTCAAATAGAAAGAGTAACGGATAGGTAAATAGTAGCAAGATTCCGTTGATGACGAAGTATGTGTACATGCTTGTATTCAGCTTTGAGAGATCACTTTCTGTGATCAGTTCAAAAGAAAAATAAAGAGCGACGTATGTAAGGATCACTAGAAGTGCCGTGCGGAATAATTGAGAGCGTTGCGATAATTCGCGGAGACTATAAATTGCGACTAATCCGGCTGTGAGCTGTAGCAGGATAAACTCATAAGGATAGCGCAATGTGATAGAACAAGCCAATATGGTAATTACATGAGTTATAAAAGCTGTTCTTGAGTCGAGGAATATGCGGGTGATAATGGGAAGCATAGCATAAGGGATCATATATACATTGAAGATATTGTTTCTCATCATAAGTGCCGTAAGGATACAGTAGAAAATGATAAGGGAGAAAAGAAGTGAAAGGCTGCCCTTACGCTCGTAATAATCTTTTCTAAATAGATCAAGATAGAGCATAAAGCATAGCATTAATATTCCGATGAATAAAATCTGTCCTCCGAGAATGACTTGTTTTTGCCCTATTGATTCACTTCGTTTGATTGATTCTTTCCGAAGAGAAGCAAGAATATTATACATTTGCTCGTCGACGATCTCACCTCGATCAATGATTTTTTGTCCACTCTGAACAACTCCGTTTGCCCATGAGTAGTCGTCTAAGATATCTTTCTGGGCTGTTCTCGTTCGTTGCTCATCAAAAGACAAATTAGGTGATATATATTCATTGAGTGCACACTTACGTAATATTTCTTTCTTGTAATGTACCGTATCGGCTGATAGAAGATATTCGTAAGCTCCCTTTACGGTAAGCAGCTGGTTAGTCGAGTGCTGGTTAGCTAGTTTGCTATCTACGACCATAATGGAGAGGATGCTGTCTTTTTGTATCTTCTTTATGTCTTCGGTAGATACAATTCCCCTTTTATACAGTTCTTCTATTCTTTTCTCTATGTGGCGGATATAATCGATCGATGGAACTACTTTGTTTAAACGTAGTTTGGCATTCTCCTTCAATTTGTTTATTGCTTTTTTCTCTATCCCCTTATTCAGCTGATAATAAGGTTGGAAAAATGCGAGTATGCTGTCTTGTTCACGTTTTACAACAGCGTCGTCTTTATAAATAGGAAAGTCGAATGTGGCCATTAACTGACCATATTTCCATGGTTTATTGATGTCAAATTGATAGTTAAATTTCCCTTCCCGGGGAAGAAAGTAGACAATAAGAGCCACTGTGCCCACAAATATGAGTGCTTTATATAGCAGATCTTTATACGGGAAGCCCTTCTTGGTCTTTAAATAATTCATGTTCGTTGATTTTTTTGCGAAAAGTACAAAAAAAAACAGTAGTATCGAAAAAAAAGGCTTAATTTTGCTGCGATTTACCTATACAAAATTATTTATGTCAGAAAGAAAAGTGAGAGTCCGATTTGCTCCGAGCCCTACGGGAGCACTGCACATTGGGGGTGTGCGTACAGCTTTATATAATTACCTTTTTGCCCGTCAACATGGGGGAGACTTGATTTTTCGTATAGAAGATACAGACTCTAACAGGTTTGTTTCTGGTGCGGAAGAGTACATCTTGGACTCTTTTGATTGGCTCGGAATTAAATTTGATGAAGGAGTAAGTTTTGGAGGTAACTATGGTCCATACCGCCAGTCGGAGCGACGAGATATTTACAAAAAGTATGTGCATCTTTTATTGGATTCGGAAAAGGCGTATATTGCTTTTGATACACCGGATGAATTGGAAGCTAAACGTGCTGAAATACCTAATTTTCAATATGATGCTTCTACCCGCATGGGGATGACTAATTCGCTTGTTTTATCAAAGGAAGAAGTTTATCGCTTTATTTCTGAGGGTAGACAGTATGTGGTACGCTTTAAAATAGAACCTAATGAAGACATACATGTTTACGACCTTATTCGTGGAGAAGTGGTGATTAACTCTTCTATTCTGGATGATAAGGTGCTATATAAATCTGCGGATGAACTGCCAACTTATCATTTAGCGAATATTGTAGACGATCATTTAATGGAGATCTCGCATGTTATCCGTGGTGAAGAGTGGTTGCCTTCTGCGCCATTACATGTCTTGCTGTATCGTGCTTTCGGTTGGGAGGATACGATGCCTGCCTTTGCTCATCTGCCACTTTTGCTCAAACCTGAAGGGAATGGAAAATTAAGTAAACGCGATGGCGATCGTTTAGGCTTTCCTGTGTTTCCGCTTCAGTGGAAAGATCCTAAAACGGAGGAGATTTCTTCTGGTTATCGTGAAGCCGGTTATCTTCCTGAAGCTGTAATTAATTTTCTGGCATTGCTTGGTTGGAACCCGGGAAATGATCAGGAACTCATGTCAATGCAAGAACTGATAGAGTTGTTTGATTTGAACCGTTGTAGCAAGTCTGGAGCCAAATTTGATTATAAAAAAGCGGTTTGGTTTAATCATCAGTATATTCAGCAGAAAGATAATAAGGAGATTGCGCAATTATTTCTACCTATATTGAAAGAACATCATGTTGAGGCCTCTATTGAAAAAGTAGTGACAGTAGTTGGTATGATGAAAGAGCGTGTTAGCTTTGTTCAGGAGCTGTGGGATGCATGCAACTTCTTTTTTGTTGCGCCTACAGAGTATGACGAGAAAACTGTTAAGAAACGGTGGAAAGAAGATTCTGCGAAGTGCATGACTGAATTGGCTGATGTCTTAGCTGGTATTGATGATTTCAGTATTGAGGGACAAGAAAAGATTGTGATGGACTGGATTGCAGAGAAGGAATATCATACGGGCAACATCATGAATGCTTTCCGCTTGACATTGGTGGGTGAAGGCAAAGGACCACACATGTTTGATATCTCATGGGTTCTAGGCAAAGAAGAAACATTGTTGCGTATAAAGCGTGCAGTAGAAATATTGAAATAAGGACACTATGCTTTATGATCTCGCAATAGGCATTTATGACCTCTTGGTTCATATAATGGCTCCTTTTAGCCGTAAGCCCCGGAAGATGATGAAAGGGCATTGGGTAGTGTACGAACTACTGAGGCAACAAATGGAAAAAGATGCTCAATATATCTGGTTTCATGCTGCTTCATTAGGGGAATTTGAGCAAGGGCGTCCTCTGATAGAGAAGATAAGGATGAAATATCCGGAATATAAAATTCTACTCACTTTCTTTTCTCCATCAGGTTATGAGGTTCGTAAAAATTATCGCGGTGCGGATGTTGTTTGTTATCTGCCTTTCGATAAGCCTCGAAATGTGAAGAAATTCCTGGATATTGTCAATCCTAGCATGGCGTTCTTTATTAAGTATGAGTTTTGGAAGAACTATCTTGATGAGTTAAACAAGCGACGGATTCCGGTTTATAGCGTCTCTTCTATCTTCCGTAAAGATCAGGTATTCTTTAAATGGTATGGTGGAACGTATCGGCATGTCTTGACTGATTTTGATCACCTTTTTGTGCAAAATGAGACTTCAAAACGCTTTTTATCGCGTATTGGTATTACTAAAGTTACAGTGGTTGGAGACACCCGCTTTGATCGGGTACTGCAGATTCGTGAAGAAGCCAAAGAATTGCCTTTGATCTCTAAATTCAAGGGAGAATCATTCACGCTTGTGGCTGGTAGTTCATGGGGGCCTGATGAAGATTTGTTTCTGGAATATTTCAATAACCATCCGGAAATGAAATTGATCATTGCGCCACATGTGATCGACGAGAACCATTTAGTGGAGATCATTAGTAAACTTAAGCGTCCGTATGTGCGCTATACGCGTGCTGATGAGAGGAATGTAGGAAAAGCGGATTGTTTAATCATTGATTGTTTTGGACTTTTATCTTCCATTTATCGATATGGAGAAATAGCTTATATTGGAGGAGGATTTGGCGTTGGCATTCATAATACGCTCGAAGCTGCCGTATATGGTATTCCTGTTGTTATTGGGCCTAAATATCAAAAGTTTATGGAAGCAGTTCAACTCGTTGATGCTAAAGGGGCTTTTTCTATAAAGGATTATGATGAACTAAAAGCTTTATTTGATAGATTGCTTGGGGATGAGATGTTCTTGAGAGAATCAGGTACAAATGCAGGTTATTATGTAACCAGCAATGCCGGAGCAACGGATAAAATACTCTCAATGATCAATTTTTGAATTTGTCATTAGAGCTTTTTTATTTTAATATCCCCGTTTTATCGGAGCTATAAAGCTCATCGGTAAAACGGGGATTTATTTGGAAGGGTCTGCTTATTTGTACCAATCTGAATACATCAGATAATTGTGGGCTATTTTCTGATTTAATTCTTTTGCTTGCTCAGGATCTACATTCTTAATGAATTTTGCGGGTACTCCTCCCCAGATGCTTCCGGGTTCAATAATTGTATTGCTTAACACGAGTGAGCCGGCAGCAACAATTGCGCCTTCGCCAATTACGGCATGGTCTAAAAGGGTTGAACCCATACCTATTAATGCGTAATCCTTTATTTTAGCTCCATGAATGGTTACATTGTGACCTACAGAGACATAGTTGCCTATTTCAATAGTCGATTTTTGATATAACGTATGGAGTACACTTCCATCTTGTATATTCACTCCATTGCCGATGCGTATAGAATTTACGTCGCCTCTAAGTACTGTACTAAACCAAATGCTACAATCACGTCCCATTTTTACATCACCAATAATGGTGGCATTCTCTGCTAGAAAACAATTGTCACCAACTTCAGGTGTAAATCCTCTTACTGATTTTATTAAAGCCATATTAATATAGTGTTTCTGATGTATATTTGTTGCTAAGCTGGTAACTCCTCTGTTTTTTCCTTTAACCATTCTTTTTCTTCATTATTCAAATAAGGAGAAAGCTCTTTGTACACAGTCTGATGGTATTCATTGAGCCAATTCATTTCATCTTTTGTGAGAAGATCTTTCACAATACCTTTTTTGCAGATAGGGCAGAGGGTGATTGTTTCAAATTTGAGGTATTCTCCAAACATACCCTGTTGGTCTCTACGTACTAGCAGAAGGTTTTCTGTGCGGACACCATGGCTTCCACTTTTATATACTCCCGGTTCATTGGATATGATCATACCTACTTGCAGGGTAACAGGATTTTCGTTCATTCGGATACTCTGTGGCCCTTCATGTACGTTAAGGAAATGACCGACTCCATGTCCGGTGCCATATAAGTAATTCATTCCATGGTTCCATAGTGGGATACGAGCTAATACATCTAACTGTGCTCCGCGTGTGCCAACGGGAAATTTGGCCATGGACAGGGCGATATGCCCTTTTAATACTAGAGTGTAATCGAAAGCCTCTTCTGTCGTTAATTCACCTAAGGCAATTGTGCGGGTGATGTCTGTAGTTCCGTCAAGATATTGAGCTCCCGAATCAAGCAATAGAAATCCTTTAGGATGAAGGGTTGCCTTACTCTCTTCTGAGGCGGAATAGTGAATGATGGCAGCATGTTCCTTATAGCCAGCGATCGTATCAAAACTCTCGCCCATATATAGTTCCTGCTGAGCGCGGAATTCGTGAAGCTTCTTGTCTATACTGATTTCTGTTTCCAAATCTGAAGGAACAGCTTCTTCTAACCATCTTAGAAATTTCACTAAGGCTACTCCGTCACGTCTCATAGCATTGTGAATGCCAATAATTTGTTTCTCGTCTTTTAGAGCTTTTAATAAGCTGAGAGGAGATTCTCCTTGTATTATCTTGCATTCAGGATTGATTGATGAGTAGATGGAATAATTGGTCTTGTTTGGATCTAATAGTATAGAATTTATTTTTAAAGTAGCGAGATAATTACTCACGTTGTTATAATCATAAATGGTAATAGAGTGAGTTTGCAAATAAGCTTCTACTGTTGGCGATAATTTATCAGGTGAAATAAAATAAATGACTTCTTCCTTCGTCACAAGTAAATAACTGACTATAACGGGAGTGCATTTTACATCACTACCTCTTAGATTAAGGCACCAGGCTATCTCGTCAAGTGCTGAGATGAAGAGCCCATCGACTTCTTTCTTTTTCATTTCTTCTCGTATGAGAGAAATCTTTTCTGTGCAGCTTTTCCCTGCATAAACCTCATCATGAATAAAGGCTTGCGACGTGGGCATAGAAGGTCGGTCCTCCCAGAGTTCTTCCATTGGATCTAAAGATGTACGGATCTTAAGATTCATTTTAGAAAAAGAATTCCGCATGTCAATGAGCTGATTTATCGAAAATAGCTTTCCATCTATGCCGACTATACTTCCTTCTTTAATATTATCGCATAGAAACTCTTTTATCGTTGGCGTTTCAGGCAACATTTCTTTATATAAGTCGATGCAAGTTCCGTCAAGTTGTTCGGCTGCTTGCAAGAAATAACGAGAATCGGTCCATAGCCCGGCTTTATTCAGAGTTACCACGATTGTTCCTGCAGAACCATTAAAACCTGAAATCCATTCTCTTGATTTCCAATGAGGGGAAACATATTCACTAAGGTGTGGGTCAGCGCTAGGAATGATAAATGCTGCTAACTCTTGTTCCTTCAGTAACTCACGTAGACGAGTAATACGCTGATTGATTATATTCTTTGCCATTATTGAAATCTTATAAATTTACTCTTTTTACAAAGATAATGAATTTAAATTTATGAGCAATATTGCCTTTATACTAAATAACTATATGCTACTTCTCTTCATTGAGTCTAATACGTGCTAATTTCTTGGAACAGAATCTATCGGCTTTTTACAAATGGAGTGAAGATAAACGATCTGAGAAAGGTTTCGCAGGACAACGATTCCATTTAATGAGGTTAATTATAAGGTTTTATCTTCTTATTGTCTCGTTTTATATTGAGATTAAGGAGCTTCTTTTAGAAAAAAACGCTGAAAGTTTTGTGAATAAAGAAAGTATATGTAATTTTGCGGCGCAAATAGACTGTGATTTTTTAAAACCATAACATATTAATAATAATAAAATGATTGTAGTACCTGTAAAAGAAGGCGAAAACATCGAAAAAGCGCTGAAAAAATTTAAGAGAAAATTCGAAAAAACCGGCATCGTAAAAGAATTAAGAAGAAGACAACAGTTTGATAAGCCATCTGTTACTAATAGACTTAAAAAAGAACATGCTGTTTACGTTCAAAAACTTCAGGAAGTAGAAGATTAATAATTCTTTATTTCCTTTGATCTATTAATATTCTTTCTTATATTCGTTGCCTTATATTATAGATGAGGCAACAATATGTTAACAGAGAGTGCATTCTTAGATTATCTTCGGTATGAGCGGAATTATTCTGATAAGACCATTGTAAATTACGGCTCAGATATATGCCAATTTCGCCAGTTTATCCAAGAAGAGATGGAGACGTTTGATTGGGCATTTGTGGATTCACAGATTGTCCGTAATTGGATTGTATCCTTAATGGATAAAGGGTATACCTCTACATCTGTAAATCGTAAGTTAAGTTCTTTACGTTCGTTTTACAAGTTTCTTCTTAGAGGGAATGAACTTGAAATAGACCCATTGCGTAAAATAACAGGGCCTAAAAACAAAAAAACGTTGCCTTCTTTTTTGAAAGAAGGTGAAATGAATCAGCTTTTGGATAAAACGGATTTTGGTAAAGGTTTTGTGGCATGCCGAGATCGGCTGATCATAGAAATGTTTTATGCTACGGGTATTAGGCTCTCAGAGCTAATAGGCCTGAATAACGCAGATGTGGATATGTTAGGTTGCTTGTTAAAGGTTACGGGAAAGAGAAACAAACAGCGCTTAGTCCCTTTTGGTGATGAGCTAAAAGAGGCTATACTCGTTTATAGAGATATAAAAAAGGAAGAGATACAGACTTCCTCGGAGGCTTTTTTTGTTAGATTAAACGGTAAACCGCTATATGCTGGCCTCGTTTATAATATAGTGAAACGAAACCTTTCAAAGGTAGTTACGCTAAAAAAAAGAACTCCTCACGTGTTGAGGCATACTTTTGCCACTTCAATGTTAAACAATGAAGCTGAACTGGGAGCCGTAAAAGAGCTTCTTGGACACAGTAGCTTGTCGGCTACTGAAATTTATACGCATACTACTTTTGAAGAGCTTAAAAAAGTGTATAAACAGGCCCATCCAAGGTCTTAAAAAAAAGGAGGTTATTATGGACGTTAAAATTCAATCAATTCATTTCGATGCTACGGAACAATTACAAGCTTTCATTCAAAAGAAAACATCCAAATTGGAAAAATTTCATGATGATATAAAAGCTGTTGAAGTTTTATTGAAGGTTGTAAAACCTGAAACAGCCATTAATAAGGAAGCTGGTATTAAAGTGATTGTTCCTAGTGGGGATTTATATGCAAATAAAATTTGTGACTCTTTTGAACAGGCTGTGGATGAAGCTCTAGAAGCTGTGGAGAAGCAATTGGTAAAACACAAAGAAAAGTTGAGGAATAAATAAAATATTCGCAAAAGTTTTGTGGAAAAGAAATAAATATCTAAATTTGCAGCCGTTTCGCTCGCAATAGAACGTTACGGTTGCATTTTTTGATGTAAGACAAGAGTTGCCTCTTTAGCTCAGTTGGCCAGAGCACGTGATTTGTAATCTCGGGGTCGTTGGTTCGAATCCGACAAGAGGCTCAAAAAATAAGGGCAAATACCAGAGTGGCCAAATGGGGCAGACTGTAA
>DBTL01000123.1 GCA_002307035.1 Bacteroides sp. UBA1317 | reverse complement strand
TTCAACACGCTGATATCGTACATTCAACACGCTGAAGTTATATGATACCTGATAAAAAGTAAATTTGTAAATAAAAAAAATAATTACCTCAAAGAATTCGATTCATAAATTCAAGCTTTTATCTTCTTAATCATTATATTTATCCCCCCTTCACATTAGCAAGTTTGGACAAAGTCCATTCAGACTTGATACCCTAACTTTGCCTCTGTCAATTTATCGAAGTATGAACCAATAAAAATTAAACAAAAGATGGAACAGAAAATTTGCCAAAGTTGTAGTATGCCAATGACAGCTGCAGAGGAGTTTGGAAACAATCAAGATGGAACTTTAAATCAGGATTACTGTGTTTATTGCTTCAAAGATGGTAACTTTACAAAGCAAATGACAATGGACGAAATGATTACTCATTGTGCCGAATATTCCGACTCATTAAAAGATGAAAACGAAAACAGCATCAGCAAGAAAGAGTACATTGCCAGCATGAAAGCTTATTTTCCAACATTAAAGCGCTGGAAACAGCAGTAACATGGAACAAACGATCAAAGAAAAAGTATGTCAGAGTTGCGGCATGCCAATGGCTGCAACCGAACACTTTGGAACAAACACTAACGGTAGTCCCTGCACGGACTACTGTTGTTTTTGCTTTCAACAAGGAGGTTTCACGCACAATATGAGCATGAAACAAACAATCGAAAACTCGGTAAGTTATATGGATGGTTCCGAAAAGACTAATGGACACACACTGACCAAAAGTGAAGCTGCACTGAAAATGTATATCCAACTACCCACACTAAAACGGTGGGCTTCGCATGAAATCACTCATCAGGAATATTTTACTGCTATCAACCGTGCTGTAGATTATATCAATGAACATTTAAGTGAATCCATCAATTTGTACGATCTGGCAGGCGTAGCCAATATTTCAGGTTTCCATTTTCATCGCATATTCAAAGCATTGATGAACGAAAGTCCCGGCGAATATATCCAGAGACTACGACTGGAAAAAGCCATCTTCAAACTACAAACTACGCAACAAACACTTACCGAAATTGCCGAACAAACAGGATATCAAAGTCCACATGCATTATCCAAAGCATTCAAGAAACGGTTTGGTGTCTCTCCGTGTATCTTTCGTACGCGACCTTCCGATTTGACCGTCCCTATTGATGAACCCGTTTTTTTACCGGTAAACCCCGAGTTTAAAGAACTGACTCCCAAAGAAGTGATTATTGTACGAGTGATCAATCCTTTTCAAGAAGAGAATGCTTATATCCATGCATGGCAAAAATTAATCAGGTTCATGAACGTTAATGGTATTCCTGATGAAACGCATGAATACATCAGCCTGAGCAGAGATATTTCCAGCATCACACAGCCCGATCATTGCCGAAAATATGTTTGTATTACAGCTAATCCGGGAATAAAGCCCAAAGGCGAATTTGGCAAGCAAACCATTGCAGGCGGATTGTATGCGGTGTTTACCTACCAAGGAGCATACAAAAACCTTGAATCATTATATTGTTCTATTTACCGTAATTGGATTCCCAACAGCAACTATGAATTGAGAGATGCGGCGTTTTTCGAAAAATACCTCAATACACCCGACGTTGTGTCACAAGATGAATTGCTCACGGAAGTATATATTCCGGTTAGCCAATGCCGGAGAACCAAGCTACTATCACCTGTGAAATAACTTGCTCTGCTCCTCTCCAAAGCCAAAGAGCGCAAAATCGTACTTACAAGGATCTTGAGGACAGAGTTCGGCTAAATAACTAGTGATGGCCAAGGCTGTTTTCAAGCGTTCTGTTCGTGGAAGATCGTCCCAGATTGTTCTAGAAACCCTGCCTACATGAACATCCAGCGGAATGATCAGTTCGGAGGGACTCATTTGTTTCCATACCCCCATATCTACTATGCCATCGTTCCTCACCAACCAACGCAGCATCAAGTTTGTACGCTTACAGGGACTCTGCGTTTGAGGAGAAGAGATATGCTTCGTATTTGTCAAAGCAGAAAGCCGATTTAGACCTTCAAGTACTCCTCCTTCACTCAGAAATAATTCCTCCAGTGATTCATGATTGGAGTAATAGCTGTATAATCCCTTGCAGATGTTCCACAAATCACGTTCAAAGAAAGTACGATGAATATTTCTGGCCGAGCCTTTCAAAGCACTCCATCGACAACTCATGATATATTCATGGGGACTTTCACCCAACAGTTGATGCAATCTGTCGGCATCCCGACAAACAATATCGCGTCTACCCCACGTGATAACGGATGTTAGCAGTGCCGAAATCTCCACGTCTTGTAAAAGGGTGAACCTGCGGGGAAATTGAATCGGATCGGTTTCGATGAACGAGCGCACATTGTACTTCTCTGTCAACTCTTCTAATAAATCCTTTATTTGCATGCTGTAAAGATACCAATTATCCGGTAATTCAGCTAAATTTTCTATCTTTACAGTCAAATTAGTAACATCTATAAATAACAAAAGACACATGAACAATTCCCCGCAAGCTACCGCCAAAGGATTTACAAAAACCTTTTGGGTAAGCAACACAGTCGAACTGTTTGAGCGCATGGCCTATTATGCCGTATTCATCGTTCTAACCATTTACCTTTCTACAATTCTTGGATTTAATGATTTCGAAGCTAGTATGATTTCCGGCCTTTTCTCCGGTGGACTCTATTTATTGCCCATCTTTACCGGAGCATATGCCGATAAAATAGGATTCCGAAAATCAATGATTACTGCTTTCTCTCTGTTGTCAGTAGCTTATCTCGGGCTAGCTGTCCTACCCACCTTTTTAGAAGCTTCCGGATTGGTAAGCTATGGTGCCACCACACAGTTTAGTGGATTGCCCGGCAGCAGCGAACGTTGGATTATCGTACCCATCCTCTTCACCTTAATGATAGGTGGATCATTCATAAAGTCCATCATATCAGCCTCTGTAGCCAAAGAAACCACTGAAGCTACCCGTGCCCGTGGATATTCTATCTTCTATATGATGGTCAATGTGGGAGCATTCACAGGCAAGACCATCATCGATCCTCTGAGAAATCAAATTGGAGAACAAGCATACATTTACATCAATTATTTTTCGGCTAGCATGACCATCATTGCTCTGCTGGCGGTGATATTACTCTATAAATCAGCCCACTCTGCCGGTCAGGGAAAAAGTATGAGCGAGATTGGAAAAGGTTTTCTTCGCATTCTGACCAATTGGCGACTGCTGATTCTGATACTCATTGTTACCGGATTCTGGATTGTGCAACAACAGCTATATGCTACGATGCCTAAATATGTTATTCGAATGGCAGGAGAAACAGCAAAACCGGGTTGGATAGCCAACGTCAATCCTTTTATCGTGGTGTGTTGCGTAAGTTTTGTTACTCGCCTGATGGCAAAAAGATCAGCCATAACATCAATGAATGTCGGCATGTTTCTGATCCCATTTTCAGCCTTGCTCATGGCATGCGGCAATCTCCTGGGAAAGGATATTTTCGGCGAAATGAGCAACATCACGTTGATGATGATACTCGGCATTGTGATACAAGCATTGGCAGAATGCTTTATCTCTCCACGTTATCTGGAATATTTCTCCCTGCAAGCTCCCAAAGGAGAAGAAGGTATGTATCTCGGATTCAGTCATCTGCACTCATTCCTATCCTCTATACTAGGATTTGGCCTGGCAGGAATCTTGCTGACGAAATACTGCCCCGACCCCACATTGTTTGAAAGTCATGAAGCTTGGCAAGCCGCCACAGTGAATGCACATTACATCTGGTATTATTTTGCCGGCATCGGTTTGATAGCCGCTATTGCACTCCTTGTATTTGCGAAAATCACTAAATTTGTCGACAAAAAGAAAGAAAGTAAAGGCTAAATATCCTCATTTTTATGTATATTTGTCGTCATTACAAAAGGTCTGCTGCTTTAGCACCATCGTAATTCAAATTAAGTAGAATGAAGGTAAAATTTATTAGCTTTGGTAGTGGCAGCAGTGGTAACTGCTATTATCTTGGCACTGAAACATACGGAATTCTGATTGACGCAGGTATCGGAATCCGCACGATTAAAAGGTCTCTAAAAGAAGTAAATATCTCCATGGATAGCATTCGTGCGGTTTTTGTGACGCACGATCATGCCGATCACATCAAAGCCGTAGGGCATCTGGGCGAAAAAATGAATATTCCCATCTATACTACTGCACTTATTCACGAAGGCATCAACAAAAGTTATTGCGTCACCGAAAAACTACAAACTTCCATTCGATATTTAGAGAAAGAAGAGCCAATGCAGTTGGAAGATTTTCAAATCATCTCCTTCGAAGTACCTCATGATGGGACAGACAATGTGGGCTACTCTTTTGAAATAGATGGCAAAATCTTCTCTTTCCTTACCGACCTTGGAGAAATAACGCCCACGGCAGCCAAGTATATACGCAAAGCCAACTATCTTATCATAGAAGCAAATTATGACTATGAGATGTTGAAGATGGGTCCATATCCACAATACTTGAAAGAACGTATTTCGGGACCAACAGGACACATGTGTAATGCTGATACGGCCGAATTTCTAGCTGACAATATCACTGAAGATCTACACTACATCTGGTTGTGCCATTTAAGCAAAGATAACAATCATCCCGAATTAGCATACAAGACAGTAGAATGGAAATTAAGAAACAAAGGGATTATAGCGGGGAAAGATGTGCAACTGCTTGCTTTAAAGCGTAATACGCCTTCTGAGCTGTACGAATTCGAGTAAACAAAGGTATTTTTAAAGAAAAAAGCTTTAGTATTACTTGGCTGGATAAAATAAAAAGCCTACTTTTGCATCCGCAAATAAGAAACGTTAGATGCACTCTTAGCTCAGCTGGTAGAGC
>DBTL01000028.1 GCA_002307035.1 Bacteroides sp. UBA1317 | reverse complement strand
CAAAGCGAAAAAGTGAAAGCGGGAGGAAAGACTGCGAAATGCACGTCAGCCAGAGGTGAATATAGGCGTGTGTTAGCGGGTCGTTTCTTCTTCGTTTATTTCGTTTTCTCAGTCTTAACTAAAAGTCCGTTAGCTATAAAGTTGTCGCTTGTTCTCAATTCAATTGTATAAGTTTGCAGTCCACTATTAAGTTTTTCAATTGAGTTCAGTTCTGTAAATATATTCTCAGACGGAATAAAGACCTTGTCACCAATTTGCAATTTTGAGATTTCTTTTGTTTGTTCATAATTTGAATTCGATTTTTGTGGATTCAATGAAGCCCATTTCTTCTTTTCTGACCAAAACGGGTGGTCGTCAGTTGATATTATTTCACGGTCTTTGAAAACTAACTTGAAAAGGTTTGTGTGTTTGCGATTTATTGTTTTTGTAACATACGCATTTGCTGATTTTTTAGTCTGAAAGTTGTATGTTTTGACTTTGTCTCCTTTTTTGATCTGTTCAATAGGTCTTGTTGAATTATCTGCCATTGCAATTAGAGTTCCAGCCCCAAAGCAATGAACGTCAAGTCCATCAAAATTTATCTCACTTATTGCAACATCTGAGTATTTAGATCCTTTATAAATCTCAATGATTTCAAGGGTTAAGATTAAATCTTTTTTCTTTTCCTTTGATTGAAGTGGTGCTATCGTAAATATCTGAGAAGCCGTAGTGTCACGTAACTCCAATAGTGCATAAGGTTTACTATTCACCAGTAGTCTAAAGGTTTTTACTCTTGAATTTGATTTAAATAATTCATAATTCTTTAAATAACCATTATAAACAATTATTTTATTCACTCTTGGTGAAAGTGGTTTAAAATGAAAATTGATTTTCTTTCCGATTACACCGCCAGCCGTATCTGGAATCCAAGACGTAAATAAATCAAAATCGTGAATGTTGTCAGGTTTGTAATTAATGCTCCCCTGATTACTTAGATATGAATTGGAACTCACTTTATACATTTCACCACCACAATACCAACTACAACCTGGGCCTTCTGTCAGAGGGCCATATCCCATTTCTAAACTATCAATAAGTGCTTTGTCGCTTTTTGATAGTTCTTCGTAACCTAAATCGCCTGAGTTAATTTTTGAATACTTGTCAAGAATGTTTTGCCAAACAACTTGTTGTTTTTTGGAGAAGTTATTGCTAGACCCAATTTCAGGTCTTATTGTTTTTAGATTTTGTCCGAAAACAAAAAGTCCTATGGTCAAAAAAGTAATTGTTGCTAATCGTCTCATATTCTTTTTTTTAATGCCCGCTAACGGTCGGAGCTATATGCAGTTGGTGATTGCGGTTTTTTTTCTATACTTTCTATACTAAATAGACTTGGTCTATTTGTTCGAAAGCTTTCAATAGAGGCTACTTGATCT
Source organism: Bacteroides sp. UBA1317 (assembly GCA_002307035.1). Lineage (GTDB taxonomy): Bacteria > Bacteroidota > Bacteroidia > Bacteroidales > Bacteroidaceae > Bacteroides. Next base: position 20,323 of record DBTL01000028.1, on the reverse strand, counting down.
TCTTCAAAGAAAAATTGAACAGTAATATCTTTGCCATTATTGTTAAACCAACTTCTAATGCAGCCTTGTTCTATAAAATAAATAGTATTGGCCATTTTTCCCTCTTCAAGCAACGTTGTCTTGGAAGGAATTATCTCTTTTCTAAAAAGATGACTAAACTCATTGGAATCACCAAAATTGTGAATCATTAGATCATTGTTTTTTTCATAAAATAGAAGGATACATAACTAACATCTTAATCAAACCTGCTTTAAGTAAGTATTTACTTCGTCTATATTAAAACTATCGGCATCCCAAACTTCATCTTCGTCTAAATCGAGCCACTCCCTGTATTCATCAGCCTGTTCGCTCTTCGGCATTGTTTGAAAAACCTTTTTCATTTCTTCATATCCGTATATACCTCCACAGTCCTCTGGAGGACAAGCCCCTTTACCTGAAAGGCAAACAGCTCTTTTTTGATTATCATCAGTAATAGCTTCGAGTGTTATTTCATGCACCCAGCTATCGCCAAAATCATAGACGTATAGGAGTTTGGGGCTGTTGCTGCTAAAGATTTTAGATAGCTTGACTTTTGATGCATGCTGTGTCTTGACTCCGAAATCAAAGTCATCTTCTGTTGGAATAGAAATGCGTATACTGCTTTCATACTCTTTATCTTCAAACTCGAACAAATGATAATTTTCCCAACCAAAAGCCTCTTGTATCACCTCGTGAAATCTAAGGAATGTGAAGTCTGCCGGGACTGCTATTTTTCTCCATACAGGAGGTTTGGTTATACCTTTAATCTGAATTTTGAACTGAAATATCATAATCTATTTTTTGCTTCAAATATACAATATTGATTTAAAAAGACAATATACTGGAATTGTTTTTTTTGAAACAAAGCTTTATCCAATTACAACCTATACACTCTGCTCAAACTCTACGTATTCATACCTGTGGAAATCGTCGTCTCCGCTTTTCCTTATCGCTCACCACCAATATCCTTAGATATTCGCAGCATAAGGTGGTTTGGCAACTACTCCTGAAAGTCGTCGCCGAGAGGTCTGCTCTCATCTGTAATAAAGCACCAACAGTCGGATAAGACAACTGTTGTTCAAGTCACACACGACGGTGGCGGTATGGGAAGTAAGAGATTGCGGGTGATTTCCTATCATGTTACACGAAAAGTTAAAGCGGGCTAAAACGCTTCGCATACCACTGAAACCTTTATTTGCTATACTGCATGTTGGGCATAATTATTTTTTCAATCATGTCATTTATTTTTGCATGACAGAGCTCTTTATCAGGCTCAAAACATGGTGGCATATTTGATGAGTTAAGGATTTGGCTTAATAATATCTTTCTAAATTTAGGATTAGATATTTCTTTAGGGTTTTGAATATTCATTTTAGCCATAATTTCTTTTAATGTAATGTATATAATTTCCTCACAACGAGAATGCTCAATTGAATCAAGTTCATATAGTTTATGTCTAATGTTTACATCTCGTTGAAACATTTTTTGCATTGTATATCTTAAATCTCTTAATTCTTCAATAATAAACTCTTCTTTTGAAACTTCAGTAGTTTCCAATTTTGCCACGGTGAATTTTCCAAAGTGCTTTAAAAAAGTAGAGAAGTTTTTGTCTTCCTTTGATTTTTTGAAAGTACCCTTAATTTTTTCACTCAAATCCTTTTTGAATTCCACTATTTTATTAAATCTTAAATCTCTAGGATAAGTTAAATGTTCAATTGGGGAAGTGTCAAAACTATAACTAGTCTTATCATCTTTTACTATAATTGTCGGTTTATCAAATGCGAGTCGCATTCCTAGTTCAAACATTACGTTAGGATTTTTACCACTAACATCGCAAACAATAATCGGATTATCATATATGTTTTGGATTATTGTCTTTTGAATTATTCCAACATCATCAGCATTACTAACAAGATTTGCTTCAAAATTTGCACTCTCAATAGATTCAGTAAGAATATTTTTCACATCTAACCAATGTTGCTCATTGCAACCATCTAATGTTGAGATGGGCATTATTATCCCACATTTCTCTTTTTCACTTTTAGCAACTTTAACTTCCTTAATGTCTTTTTCGTTTTCCATGGTATCTCATTTTTTATAATTATGCCCAACGACCGAGGCTATGGGCATGTGGCGGTTTGCGGGAGCAAAACCTGCTAAATGCACGTCAGTCAGCCAATGAACATAGGCGTGTGTTAGCAGCAGGTCATTTATTCTTCAACACTAAAGTATATAATTTCGATAAATCGAGCCTTTGTCTTTGTTTTCTTTGCAAGTCCTCTAATCGTAATATTTTGCTTTAGTTTGTGCGCTTCAATTGCCTTCTTATAATGTTCACTGTTTAAATTAGCTGTAACTATTATTGGCATATTGTCATAGTATGCTGTGAAAATTACACTATTTTTCAGTCCATCTGGATCTTTTGAATTAAGACCTGTTATTTTTCCGGTAAAACTAAATTCACCAACTTCGAATGAATGAGATTCAATCTGTTCAATAAATTGATTCAGTTTAAATAGTTTTAGTTTGGAAATGTTTGTATTTACGACTGAATTGCTAATAGTTTTGTCATGCAATGAAAAGTCCACATTCTTAATGTCTGCTTTCTCGAAAAGTGAATAAAGATCCTTATATAATTTGATATTTATTCTATTCTCATGTTCTATCAAGTATTCTTCAGTCACAGTAACGTCACCTTCAAATATACTGTCATTGACAAATGACAATACTTCTACGAGCTTCTGATTAATTTCTTCCGAATAAATTTCGTTTCTGTCAAATAGCTCTCTGTTTTTCACCAGCTCTCTTGAAGGCAATTGTATCTTCGCAATAAAACTTCCTTTTTCAGTTTGCATGAAGTTACAAAGGTTTATGTAATGAGATGCCTCTTCAGGAACTCTCGTAGATGTAACACTTTTATCAATTACGAAACTCGCAGTATCTGTCAATATTTGTCTTACCTTTTCAATGAGTACTTCAAATTGGTTTAATGGAATTTTGCCTTCATCTGTTTGATTGTCATAAATACGAACTTTCAAAACAGCATTGTCAGATTTTAATAAGACGCTCAAATCGTCAACAGACAACGAGTAAAAGTCACTTATTATCTCAAGCAAATTGTCTATGTAAGCCTCTGAATCAATTTTATTTGTATCACGAGGTACATGAATCCTAAATCCTTCTTGAATATTAAATTCTATTGGAGGAGATAGCTCTATGAACTTTTCTGTTTCATTGCTTACAACCCAATCACGTTTGACAAGAAATATAATTATGTTTTCTATTATCATTGTGCGTATTGATAAAGTTGTTGATGTAATTCATTGAAGCAATTAATTCCTAACCTATTAGTTTTTGGGATAGTAATTCTAATTCTACTATCATTACTTGTAAATTGGGAGTTTACTGGAGGTATAAACCAATATGCATTTCTTCTTAGCTTTAGTTCTGTTTCATCAATTTCCACCCAATGATTTTCGTCATGAGGTAAAACAAATAGTATCAGTATTAAAGGAGCAACTCCATTTTGTTGTCGATGAATTAGATCATTGTAAGACTTGGATTCAAGGTCATATTTAATATGATCTTGTTCGTTGACAATTGAATTTTCAGTCGTTGCTTTTAGCTGAATGTCGATATATCTGCTGTCAACTGAATATCTAGTTTTTCCATTAGGTGGAGTATATGTAAATGTTTTTTTTAGCTGGTAGTCGATACCTATATCGATTTCTGATTTGTCAACAATGAACCCTTTATTCACTGCAAGAATTCCGACGAATCTATTTGATAGTTGCTCTTTAATTTGTTGACTTGTCATTCTGTTTTTTTTTTTGACTTGCTGCTAACATCTATGTGTGTGCACCTATGGTGCACACACATCGGCTATAGTTGTTTGTGCACTTTGTTTAATTTTCTATAAATCATATTTTATATCCTGTTGCAAAAAACAGAGCAGGTGTATATATCCAATTTATTAATTCTAAATTCATTTTAAAATTTTAATTAAATATCCAACTTATCCAAGGGATTTTTGATTTGATCAAATCCTTTGGTGGTGATATGTGTGTATATCTCTGTCGTTTTGCTGCGCCAAATTTAAGAAAATATCTTTTATATTAATACCACTTATGTTGATTAATTTACGCTGTGATTTTTGAACTATTAAATAATGTGAGGCAAGCCGGCTTTGTGGCATGCTGCGATATTCTATTTTGTCCTTGATTATTTCGCCCGGGTGAATGGGGAAATAAGGCGTGTATTTGTTTGCGGTTATTTTCATAATGTTTTTATTTAATAGCTACCAGCCGATACATTTGTTTAGGGTGGTTTGGCACATCCGGATACTTCAACTCTAATATCTTTGCTTCTAATAATGGCTTAAGATATAACTCTCGGAGATTCTTTCTGTCATTTAACCCAAGAGCATTACTGATATCTGCAAGTTTGCACTCTTCTTTTTCTTTAAAGAGGCTTAATAATTTGTGAGCTAAATCTTCCGATCCTATTATTTGAATAACTTGGGGGGTACTTGAGGGGTACTTGGGGGGTACTTGGGGGGTACTTGCAATTGCCTCGCTTCTTATTATAGTTACCATGATGCCACCCATCGTTGCTTCAAAGATCGGTGTTTTCAATCCTTCTTGTATAAATCCTTCTATAATTTTGGAAATGCCACGGCCCCAAGCTTCAATAAATCCTGCTTTGAAGAATATATCGGCAATGTTTTTGTTATAAGGTCTTGAGGGGTGCTTGCCTAGTAGGGTACCAATGGTGAAGCCTTCGGGTAAACGCCCTTCGTTCCACAATATTAGTTTGTCGTTATACACACTTAGCTGTATGGGGGCACCTGTATAATCTTTATGAATGATGCTATTGAATATTGCTTCACGTAAAGATTCTTCGGGGATTTCGAGAGATTCAATACGCTGAAGTCCTTCGTAGTGTATCGGGCTGATAAGGTACTTGGACTTTAGGATATCCATCACTTTATCGGCCATTTGCAGAATGTTTCCTTCAACGATATCTTGAAACATCAAATCGTCATCGCTTTTGCCAAATCGACCAATCTTAAATTGAACAAGAGGGAAGAAGCGAGAAGGACGTTTGGCGAAGAGCAATAACGTCGCATTCTTTAGCTTTCCTTCTTCGGTGACTAAGTCTAGGTTCTGAAATACGGTTTGCAAATCATCATCGGCAATGTTGTTGGCTACTCGTTTGGCTGAGGCTGCTTTCTTGAAAAAGTAGGCAACAGCGTCTCTGTCTATGTCATCAAATGTAGCCCATTCACAAGGTAAGTCATCCCAAGTTCGGCCCAGGCGTTTCAATAGAAAATGCTGTAAGGCACTTCCGTTTAATTCTTGTTTGGTACTGCCGCTACGATAATGATATACTCCACGATAGGATATAGGTACGCTAGATGGTGAAACATTAATTTCAATATAGTCGTTGTCCTCTTCATTGAGTAAGTTGACATCTGCTACAATACCTAGATAATTGACTATTTTGTTTGGTATATCTTCCATTAACTTTTTGGCATCCGGCACACCTACTACATGGCAGTCATCATCTATTCCAATATAAATTTTACCACCGGAAGCATTAGCAAAGCCACAAATCCATTTCAGATATTCATCCCTCCAACTTTGCTTATACTCTATATTCTGGCTTTCTTGCGTAATTTGATTCATCTTTCTTCTGTACTATTTTGTTCTTATTCTCCTTCTTCCACTTTCACCGCCTTCATAAACACTGTTTGGTTACCTCTGCCATGTGTACAAAGTACGCCTTTTTCTACAAATATCTTAAGTTCTTGCAATGCTTTATTCTTAAGTAATCCGGTAAGTTTGGTATATTCCGGGCGGGTGATAAATGCTTGTTCGTCGAGATATTTCTCCAGAAGTTCTTTGCGTTTCTCATCACTCATCTTGGATGATTTGCGGAAGCCATATTGCGTACGTTCTAATGTTCCGTATAGATTCTGGCGGAACTTCTTTGAGGCACGGAAGTTCACATTGTCGAAATAGATGGAGGTGGAACGGATCTCTTTCTTATTGGATACTCCACGCCCTTTGATGCTTGGAGAGAAGTAACCGATATCGCCCAGCTCTACGGTGTAACCGTCTTTGAGATATTCTGCCATGACATCGGTTATTCCTATGATGGCACTTTTCACGTCTCCGGGTGTCAGGGAGGAAGCTCCTGTTATCCGTTCAATAAGTTTCTCCGTACTGATGGTACCGCTTGATACGATACGTGGGTAAAGTAATTGTTTCTCACCGTCTCCTTTTGGATTCGGCTTCTCTACAAGGTCATACATTGCTGACATGGTCTATGTTGTTTTATTGTTAGTTAATACGTTATCTATCTGCTTTTAACGGAACGTCTAAGCAGTGATGATAAAAGAAGTAGGTGGTCACGCAGTTGTGTGACCATTATCCCTCAATTTTGTGATCATGGTCACACGTCTGCGTGATCATAGTACTGCAATTGCGTGACTATCTGCTTTTCACTATAAAGGTACTTACTTTGTTTGAATAAAGCAACTAATAATCGTATAAAGTTGCCATAGCTTATGTATGCACTCTCTTTGTTCTCTACCACAAACGTGTGATGAAAATACCATCTTTAGTGGATTTTATACTTCATTCACGTACGCTATCTTTGCAGTGTTGAAATTTATAATAATGAAAGGTATTTAGTTATGAAAAGAACGATAGGGAAAAAGATTGCAGGATTATTTATTCTACTGCTTGTGAGTGGAACGGCTTTTGCACAGCAGAATAAGCTTTCTGGTACGGTGAGTGATGATAATGATGCCGCATTGCCGGGAGCAACCGTGCAAGTGATTGGTACGAGTGTTGGCACGATTACTGATGGGGATGGACATTATTCACTGCGGTTGAATAAAGGAAGTTATACGCTGAAAGTAAGTTATATTGGGTATAAAGAGTTGCAAAAGAAGATTAGTGTTGAAGGAGCAGGAGATGTGGTGCAAAACTTTGTGCTCTATGCCGGTGAGGAATTAGACGAGGTGGTAGTAGTGGGATCGAGGGCGCATCCCCGTTCTCGCCTTGAGTCATTGGCGCCAATTGATGTAATTGACCGAAAGATCTTTAAAGAGGCTGCTCAGGTTAATCTGAATCAGTTGCTGAACTATGTGGTACCTTCATTTAACTCGAACACGCAGGTGATCAGTGACGGAACGGATCATATCGATCCGGCTTCCTTGCGAGGATTGGGCCCTGATCAGGTGTTGGTGTTGATTAACGGTAAACGCCGACACACCACATCGCTAATCAATATTAACGGAACATTTGGTAAAGGTGCTGTTGGCACGGATTTGAACGCTATTCCTGTTGCGTCCATCAAGCGTATTGAAATCTTGCGTGATGGTGCTTCGGCACAGTATGGCTCGGATGCCATTGCGGGGGTAATTAATATTATTCTCGAAGATAATACGGCTGAGGGTAGGGTGGATTTTACTTCAGGAGGGTATCTTTCGAAAAACTCGGAAGGCACGTTAGACGGTGAAACGGTGCAAGCTAATGCCAATCTGGGCTTTAAGTTGGGCAAACAGGGTGGTTTCATCAACCTGAGTGGCTCGTATGATTTTCGTGATCCGACCAACCGCCAGAAGGAATTTACAGGCACTATCTTTAAAGATTATAACTTCCCTGATCGTTATGCGAACCCTACGGGGGCGGATGTGACGGATGTGGAACTGGCTCGTTTGGGTAAAACCAGAGCGGACTATGTCTCTCGTATCGGTCAGTCAAAAAACAGGGGTGGGGCACTCTTCTTTAACTCCAGTTTGCCGCTAACGGAGCATGCGGAACTCTATTCTTTCGGAGGATTAAACTTTCGGAAGGGTGAATCGGCTGCTTTCCGTCGCCAGCCCGCACAGCTGAATCAAAACAGCGAGTATCTTTATCCCGACGGTTTCCTACCGTTAATTAATACCGACAATATAGATCAATCTCTATCAGCGGGTATCCGTGGCAAAAAGGGAGAATGGGACATTGACTTTTCAAATACTTACGGAAAAAACAGCATTGATTTCGTTACTTCCAACACGCTGAATGCTTCTTTGCTGGACGCATCTCCCACACGTTTTGAAGATGGTGGATATCGTTTTACGCAAAACACCACCAATCTGGATATTCATCGTCGTTTCGATCTGCTTTCAGGTCTTGACCTTTCATTTGGTGGCGAACATCGTTACGAGAATTACCAGATTATAGCGGGTGATGAAAACTCTTATCGTGATTATGGACGGGCAGTGAAGGTCGGTACGGATGCGAATGGAGATGATATTCTTGTTTCTGATATCAATGGAGATATTCAGACTTTGCAGTCGGCTGATGGTAAGAACTATGCAGGTGGTGCGCAGGCATTTCCCGGATTCCGTCCCGAAAATGCGATTAATGTATCTCGTTCTTCGGTAGCTGCTTATGTGGATGCGGAAGTGAATCTGACTCCTAAACTGTTGGCGGCCGGTGCGGTGCGCTTTGAGAACTATTCCGATTTTGGCTCTACGCTGAACTGGAAACTGGCGCTTCGCTATAAGTTGAATGATAAATGGGCATTGCGTGCAGCAGCTAGTACGGGCTTTCGTGCGCCGTCACTTCATCAACGTTATTTCAGCGCTACTTCAAGCTTGTTCACTGACGGGGTGATCATTTCATCGGGAACTTTCCGCAACGATAGTCGTTTGGCTAACTTATTGGGCATTCCTGATCTGAAGGAAGAAAAATCATATAACTACAGTGCGGGCTTTACCGGACGATTTGGCGATTTCAACCTCACTGTGGATGGTTATTTTATTCGCATAGACAATCGGGTTATTTACACCGGACAGTTTAAGGGTAGCAATGCGGCCGATGCTTCGGATCAGGACAAAGAGATTTATAACATTTTGAATCAGGCCGGAGCTTCCACTGCTCGTTTCTTTGCCAATGCTATTAATACTGAAACGAAAGGGGTTGACGTGGTACTTTCTTATAATAAAAAGGTAGGTCCGGGACTGTTTCGTGCTGACTTGTCGGGTACCTTAGTCAAAACAGCGATTGTGGGTGGTGTGCATTCTTCGGAATTGCTCGCAGGAAAAGAATCTTCTTATCTGGATGATGCCAGTCGCATCTATATAGAGTCCGCAGTGCCTCGTGTAAAAGGGAGTTTGTCACTTAGTTACTCTCCTTACAAATGGAATTTCTTGTTGCGCAATGTCTATTTCGGTGAAGTAGATGCTGCTACCAATACAGTAGCCGATCAGGAGACGTACGGTGCGAAGGTGGTGACTGATGCGGTAGTGGGGTATAACTTTACCAGAAGTTTCAAGCTTTCGGTAGGTGCCAACAATCTTTTTGATATTTATCCCGATAAGGCTACCGGAAGCAATGTGGGCGCAGGATATTTCGTTTATTCTCGTACCGGACAACAATTTGGCTTTAACGGGCGCTATGTATTTGGAAGAATTTCACTAACATTGTAACCGAAAACAATGTATTGTCTGTGTCTCTCTAAATTTATGTAAGGATGAAAAAAATAATTTTATTAGTGAGCTTGGTGTTCGTCAGTTTGGCGAATGTCCTTGCTCAGGATAATCGCTTGATTGGTATTGCAGATACGTATTACAATGGTGAAACGAGTGTGCCTCGAGCCTATATTGATGCTGTGTTGCGAGCCGGAAACATTCCGGTATTAATTCCTTTTATGGAAGATGAAGCCCGTTTGAAGAAACTGATCGGGACACTGGATGCGGTGATTTTGCCCGGAGGTGAAGATGTGGATCCGGCACGCTATCGTGAAAAGCCTTCTCCAAAGCTTGGGGCAGTGAACCTCCCTCGTGACTCGTTTGATATGGCTGTCATCAAACTGACTGTGACGCAACATATTCCTCTTGTGGGCATTTGTCGCGGTATGCAGGCCATTAATATTTACTTTGGTGGAACGCTCTATCAGGACTTGCCGTCAGAATATGATGTGAAGAATGTTGCGCATCGGCAATCGCTTCCAAAGGCTATTGGCACACATACCATTTATGTAACTCCAAAATCCTATCTTGCCCGCATCAGCGGACAGGATTCTTTGCTGGTAAACAGCTTTCATCATCAGGCAGTGAAGGATGTAGCTCCCGGATTCAAAGTTACGGCTCGAGCTACCGATGGAGTGATTGAAGCTTTTGAATCGGAGAAATATGGGGTGATCGCTGTGCAGTTTCATCCCGAAGGTTTGGTAATGGGCAATGATTCTGCGATGGTACAATTCTTTCGTTCTATTCCGGTAAAGCACTGAGTACTCTTTCAACTTTCCGCTAAGTTTATTTGTTTCTTATATTGAAACGAATGAATGTTTCCATAAAATTTGTGTGATATGGATTACGAAATAGTACATCTTCCAAAAAGAAATCGATTTGAGGTGGAGCAAGATGAATTGAAAGCTTATGTAGAATATAAGTTTGTAGATGGTGCGTTGGATATTCTTCACACCATTGTGCCAAAATCACTTGAAGGTAAAGGCATTGCCGGAGCTTTAGTGAAAACAGCATACGACTATGCTCGTACTCAGGGACTTAAAGCCAAAGCGACATGTTCGTATGCTGTTGTATGGTTGCAGCGGCATACGGAATATGCCGCTGACTAAAAAAAGACTTCTTACATCTTAATATGCAAATTATATCTCGCAAGAGGGCACTTCGGTAATACTGCCATAACGGTGGTATTCGAACGAGATGCTTTGCTCTTTGAGGTAATGTAACAGTTCCACCCGACCTTCTTTTACAGGTTTAGTGGTATCAATGTATTTATGAATTTTTGCTGCTCTCTCATGTATTTCCAGCGGGATATTGGGCGAGCAGGTACGTATGCGTTCAAATAGATGCATGCTGTCCAGAAACTCTTCGTAGGATTTTTCTTCAACGAAAAGGCCTGAGCTTCTTAGCCGGGCAATTCGCTCATCCCCTGGTGTTACACTTATTGTCGGCATACTCCCGGCTAATTCGCATGCTTGAAAAAACATTGTGGCATCCTCTACGTCGTCATCAGGAAATAGCCTCAGTACGACGTTTTCAACCGGGATGTATTGAAACAGGTTTTGCTCTCCATAAAGTTTGCTCATCTCTTTGAATGGAAAAAACTCTTTTCTGTTCACTTCTTCGTAATTATGCAGGCGTTTATCCTTTGCTTCCTTATCGGCGATGTTTACGAAAGAGGTGCAGTAGTTGGGGCCTCCCGCTTTTAGTCCGCCACCAAAGGCAGACAACTTCATGCCACCGAAGGGTTGACGGTTGACAATAGCACCTGTGATGCCTCGATTGATATAGAGATTGCCTGCTTCTATCCTCCTTCTCCAAAGTGCTTGTTCGTCTTCATCCAAGCTTTGTAGACCGGAAGTAAGTCCATAGTCGAGACTGTTCACCAACCGAATCCCCTCTTCCAGATTCTCGATACAGACAACGCTAAGCATGGGGCCGAATAGCTCTGTGCAGAAGGAATAACTTCCCGGTTTCACTCCCCATTTGATGGTAGGGGCAAGGAGGTATTTCTTTTCGTCGAGGAAGCGAGGGGCAACTAACCATTCTTCGCCGGGCTCGAGTGTGAAAGCTTTCAGCAGTTTCTCATTGTTGTTGGTAATCATAGGGCCCACTACATTGCCCGGATTCCATACGCTGCCTACCTTCATGCTGGTGGCGGCGTCAATCAACTTCTCTTTGAAGGAGGGATCCTCGTACACCGATCGTTCAACTAACAGCAGCGAACAAGCGGAACATTTCTGTCCGGCATTGCCAAAGGCGGAAGTCACCACATTCATGATGGCGTGATCTCTGTCTCCCGATGCAGTGAGAATGATTGCATTCTTACCTCCTGTTTCGGCTGATAGGGGTGTTGATGGATTGGCTTTAGCGATGCTGAGCGCAGTCTCCGTGCCACCGGTGAGAATGATGTGCTTGATTTGTGGTGCTGTGGTCAGTACTTTGAGTGCCTCTCTGTCCGTAATCACTACCTGAAGTGCTTCTTTAGGCACGCCTGCTTCCCAAAAGGCCTGAGCAAACATCCATGCCACAGGTGCTGCTACGGTGGCAGGTTTCAGAATGACGGTGTTGCCACCGGCCAGTGCTGCTGAGACGCCGCCAATAGGAATGGCGCAAGGGAAGTTCCATGGAGAGATCACAAGGATTGTTCCCTTTGGAGTGATGCTAATATCCTCTAGCGCCTCGAATGTTTTCATCGAAGTGGGGTAAAAGCGGGCAAAATCTATCCCTTCGGATACTTCTACATCGCCTTCCGTAACGGTTTTGCCCGTTACGGCACACATGCAACCGATTAAGTCGCCCCGCATCTCGGCTAAGTTATTGGCTGCCGCATACATTATCTCATGACGCTTATCCAGAGTCGTCTGTCGCCAACCTGTGGGATCGGCATCGGCAATGGCGATAATCTTCTTTATCTGTTCGGTGTCGGCCTGAGACATTTCGCAAATTCTCACTTCGTCGTTCTGGCAACGATCCAGGTAAACATGCCTCTTCTCGGTAATCACTGTCTCAGCTCCTATCTGCAAGGGCAGGATAAACGGAACTTCTTCTTTTCCTTTTTTCCATTTGTGGATAATGCCTTCTACCCACAGTTGATTTTGTGGTAAGTCAAAGTCGGTATCCGGTTCGTTGATGAATTCATCGGCCGGAGCTACAGAAACATAAGGCTTGTTGCGATCTTGCGTTCGGGTAGGAGCGTGCGTAATGTTATCTTTCATCTGATAAGCCTCTTCGAATTGTTTTTCTAAGAAAGTCCAACTCTTGCTACCCGGTTTCAGGTTGAATGAATAGGAGAGGAAGTTTTCGGGGCCCGTGTTTTCGTCGAGACGGCGAACCAGATAGGACACTGCATTGAGAAAATGTTCATCTTTCACTACCGGCGTGTAGAGAATAACCCGATTACCTAATTTGGACTGTGCCCGCCAAAGATGATTGGCCATACCTTCGAGCATCTCGAAAGTCATGTACTGTGTTGAACCGTACTTCTGACTCAGCAGGTAAGCATAAGCAATGGTGAAGAGATTGTGCGAAGCCACTCCTATGTGAAGGCAAGCAGCATTCTCAGCTAGCAAACCCCTCTCGAGCAGATGTAGATAATTGGCATCCACCTCTATCTTAGAAGTACGTATGGGGTTAGGCCATCCGCGAAGGGAGGAAGTGACACTCTCCATTTCGAGATTACAACCTTTCACCAAGCGCATCTTTACAGGAGCACCCCCTTGAGCCACTCTCTCCTTCGCAAACTCGAGGAGCTCGGTTTGGAAGCCGTAAGCATCCGGCAGATAGGCTTGTATCACGATTCCGGCTGAATAGTCCTTAAATTCCGGTTTGCTGAGCACCTCTTTAAACAGACGCATGGTGAAGTGAGTATCTTTGTACTCCTCCATATCCAGATTGATGAACTTGGGTCTGGCTACTCCATCTTCGTCTACATAAGGAAAGTCGATGGCTTTCTGATAGAGGGCAGACATGCGATTAACGAGTTCAGGAAAGCTTTCTTTATAGTTTAGCGCATGCGTCTGCGCATAGATTCCTGATATTTTTACGGAGATATAGTTGATATCGGAAGATTCGAGTGCTTCGAGATAATGAAAATAGCGATGGTCGGCTTCTTTGTTTCCCAGTACCACTTCACCGAGCAGATTTACGTTCTGCCCGATCTTCTGATGAAAACGTTTGGCCAAATGTTTGGTCAACTTAGGGCGTGCTTCGTTGATGATTACTTTGGATGTATCCATCCGGAGGCGCTTCTTGATAATAGGGATTGCTATCGTGCTAAAATAGTATCCGAAGGAATGATACATTTTGAATAAGAAGGTATCTCTCTTATTTAGAAATTCGGGTATGCCATATTTTTCTATGAGGATATTGATGCGTTTGGCAAGTTTTTTATTATCACGAATTTGTGACGATTCATCGAGCATTTTAGATAAGAACGCTTTGTCGCCCGGGCGTTGAACCATGGTTGCATACTTGTGTTGTTCTTTGCGCTCTTCATCGGTCATTACCTCTTCGCATTGGGCATGAAGCTTCAATACCCAATCTTGTACTTCTTGTATAGTGGGATTATTCATAATGATTTATGTTTTTAATAAGTGAAACGAAAAAAGATTTCTATCTCATCGATTAAAACATAAATGTGGTGGGGCTAAATTGTACGGCTCTATAGCGATGCAAGGTTTGCAATGCCTGCTGTGAGAACCTGTTAAAGAGTAAATACTGTTTTTCCATAACTCAAAAAGATGCGTTATAAAGTATGCTTCTTGGCAAATATATGAATATATACTGAATAACAAATCAATTTGAGCCTAATTTTGATGAATAGTGGGCAAAAAGAAGAATTAGATGAGGATGATCAGTCTTTGACGCATCCTCACTCCTTATTTAAATAGTATTAATATTAATACTATTTTCATGCTTTATTCTTTTAATGTAGTATTAATATTACTACCTTTGTGATGTCTGATAATAGCGTAAAAATGAAAAAGTATAAGGTTAAGGAGGTTCTTAAATTGCTTGAGGAAAACGGTTGGATTTTAAGTTATACAAAAGGAGATCACAGGCAATTTAAGCATCCTACACTAAGCGGAAAGGTTACCTTAAGAGGAAAGCCAAGCGAAACGCTAAGTCAAGAGTTATTGAATAGTATCTGGAAACAGGCAGGGTGGAAATAATCACTCGGCATTAAATAAAAAGCAGTATGGGAAAAGTTGAAGCGTTTATTAGTTGGAGCGGACGCAATTATTGTGTTGGCAACGGAAAACAGGTTGAAGGCTGCATTGTTGTTACTGATAAAACATTTGAAGGTGCAAAGGCAGCTTTTAAAGAAGCACTACAATTTCATATCGAGGGAATGCTTCAGGATGGCGATGGTGTTCCTGAATGGTTGCAAAAAGGAGACTATGAAATTGAATTTATATTGGAAACGTCTGCGCTACTTCGCAGTTGTGAGAAGTTTACGTCTATTGCGGCCATTGCACGAGCTTCGGGCATTAACGAAAGGCAGCTTAGCCATTACGCCAATGGACTTAAAAAACCACGTCCGGAGCAACGTAAACGTATTGTAGATGGGCTACATAAAATAGGAGAAGAGTTTTTGTCAGTTGTGTAGCTGCTGTTAATAAAGGGTGTGTCAAAACTGACACACCCTCATTTCTCGTTATATAAATCTTGCATCAACAGTCCGGCGATGGTAAAGCCAAAGATGGCTGTACTGTGTGCCAATGTTCCATTGATACGGGCTTTCAGACTGCACCATTCATGGTTTACTAAGTCAGGATCACCCGGGCCGTTCTTTGCTTTGGGACAAAGGCACTGTTCGGTACCGCACGATGAATTTCCGCCTTTGTTCTCGAGTAATTCTTCACTAAACACGCATAGGAATTTCTTAGAAGGTCGTTCCCCTTTCTTTAGCTTATTGCGAAGAGCTCTTGCCAACGGGCAACCGATTACCTTCCAAAACTCGGCTACCTTAATCTTTGTAGGATCCATTTTTAGTGCGGCTCCCATGGAAGAAAATAAAACGGCTTTGGTTTTAGTGGCGGTGCGAATGAGTTCGGCTTTGTTTTCGAGGCTATCTATGGCATCAATGATGTAGTCATATTCATCTAAGTGAAAAGAGTCCGACGTTTCGGCACTATAGATTTGTTGCAAAGCATTAATCTCTGCTTTTGGGTTGATCTCGAGCAAACGGGTTTTGAGAGCTTCTACCTTTACCTGTCCTACTGTTTTTGTTGTCGCCATCAGTTGGCGGTTTATGTTCGTTACGCAGATGCGGTCAGAGTCTACTATCGTTAAGAGGCTGATGCCCGATCGGACAAGGCTCTCGGCACACCAACTACCCACGCCGCCTACTCCAAAGATGATCACTTTTGTGTTGGCAATCTTGCTCATCAAGTCATTGCCTAATAATAATTCTGTTCTTTTAAAAATACCCTTTTCCAATCCCATAGGTTACTTCTTGCTTATTTTAAGGCTGCAAAAATACAATAAATATTTTGAATAGAAATCGGCAGATACAAGTTCGTGTATGCCGGCCTGCTTTTCAGGTGCTATACATCGATCGTGTATTTGCCGATTATTTCTTTTTCCACTAGGCTTATACTAAGACTTCTTGTGGAAAGAGGCAGTTAGAAATCGAAGTTATCAGGATGAGAACCTAAACGTAGATTCTTGTCCAGGCTGTTTATCTGCTTCATTTGTTCCGTTGTGAGAGTGAAGTCAGTAGCGCTCAGATTCTCAATTAATCGGTCTTTGTGTACCGATTTAGGTATCACAATAACTCCGCGTTGAAGATTCCAGCGTAAAACCACTTGAGCAGCAGATTTACCATGAGCTTTAGCAATGTCAAGAAGGACAGGATCAATCAATAAATCCGTTTTGCCTGCACCTAACGGCCCCCAAGCTTCCGGATAAATACCCTTTCCTTTGCAATATGCGATAACAGCCTCTTGCGAGAGATAAGGGTTGCACTCTATCTGGTTCACGGCAGGTACCACTTCGGCAACTTGCAATAAATCGTCAAGATGATGAGGCTGATAGTTGCTCACGCCAATCACTTTGGCTTTGCCGCTTTTATAAACCTCTTCCATCTTTTTCCATACATTTCCATACGTTTCTTTGACCGGCCAGTGAACCAGGTATAAGTCGACATAGTCCATTCCCAATCTTTTCAGACTGGCGTCTATTGCTTCCATTACTCTGCCCGACCGTTGGTCATCATTCCATAGTTTGGTGGTTAAGAAAATCTCTTCTCGCGCTATACCGGAATCTTTGATAGCCTTTCCTACAGCCTCTTCGTTTCCGTAAATCATAGCAGTATCAATATGTCTGTAGCCTAAAGATAAAGCCAGTTCTATCGTTTTATAAGCAATCTCCGCATCATCTATTCGCCATACGCCAAGGCCTATGGAAGGAATGTTTACTCCGTTGTTTAATGTAAATGTCTCCATAATCTTTTCTGTATTATTTCTAATGGAACAAATAATTAAACCCGCTTGTTCTATAACGATTGAATGATTTGATCTAAATGCTCTTTATATACTTTGTGATAGTACTCTATGTCGGGCGCTTTCATGATATCATAAAAATGGAAGCTCTCAAGCTGGCTCATGCCAATGAAGGCATTCATCTTATGAAAGCCGAACATGACACCTTCATCAACGCTGTGCTGCTGAAAGAACTCATCTTCGAGTGTGAAAGCTTCCAACGGAGCATTCCACGTTGTGGTAAGCATGTACTTTTTGCCTTGCAATAATCCGCCTTTACCATAATTTCTTTTGGGATTTGCTGAACGCCTGCCGTCACTAAAGTATATCCCGTTTTGATGTCCCGCTGTCAGCACCTCATCAAAGAATCTCTTGAATTCATTGGGTATCTGGAACCACCAGATCGGGGTATGGTAAATAACCAGATCAGCCCATACATATTTAGTAACTTCTTCTTCCGGACTATATCCCTGATTTATATCCGTGTATTTAATCTCGTAGTTCCCAAGACTATTAAAATAATCAATAGTCCATGAGGAAAGAGTTTTATTGAATTCTCCACCTGAGTGGGCAAACTTTGGTGCCCCGTTTATTACATAAATTTTCTTCATCTTTTTATCTCATTTTGTTTATGCTGCAAAATTACATAGATTATTCGCATAAATAAAATAATATAATTCATATATTTGCATCATAATTATGATAGATTTAGAATATGGTTAATTTTGAATGGTTTAGGACTTTTAAAGCTATCTATGAAACGGGCTCACTCACTTCGGCGGCAAATAAATTATATATTTCCCAACCCGGAGTGAGTCTGCACCTGAATTCTTTGGAAGCTCATATTGGCTATAAGTTGTTTGATAGAGGTACACGCAAGATGTTGCCTACCGAACATGGTAAGATGCTCTATAACGCAATTGTTGATCCGGTGAAGCAATTGGAAACAGCGGAAAAACATTTCTTCAGGAATTGTGCATCCAACCGAGTAGGTATCAGTATTGGCATGTGTTTTGAAACTTTTCAGTTTGTGTTGGAACCTTATATAAGTGAGTTGCCGTTTAATTTAATATCCAGGTTTGGCGACTATCAGGAGATGCTTAGTTCCCTTGATAAGGGATTACTCGATTTTGTGATAACTCCGCAGAAAGATGATTCACTGAATGTATCTTATACACCTTTTTCAAAAGAACAGTTGATATTAGTTGCCGGTTCGAGGAATAACGTTTCGGAGTTTAAAGCAATAGCAGCACAAGCTGACATCAAAGCTTGTGAGAGGTGGCTAAATGCACAGACGTGGTTTGGAACAACAGGCGATATGGAACATCTTAGGAACTTTTGGTTGCACAACTTTAAGAAGCGAGCTGAATTTGAGCCGAGTTACATCGTTCCTAATCTAAGTTCGATCATTCGTTGTATCTCTGGTAAGGAAGGATTTGCTGTTATTCCTGACTTTTTGGGCAGAAAGGAATTGGAGAATGGTAATATTCAACTTGTTTGGGAAGGAACTTCCCCTCTTATTAATATATTATATTTTGTGCAACGAAAGAAAACCATCTATGCAAAGGAAATAGCTCTTTTACAAGATATTTTCAGCAGGGAGATGGCTCATTCTTTGGATGTTTAAGTGATTAATCTTCGAACATGCGGCTTCTGGCTAGCATGCATGCTCCTACGATTCCTGCCCGGTCTTTCAGTTTTGAAGTCATGATGACCGAGTCTTTGTTGACCAGGTTTAAAGAGTATTTCCGAATAGCTGTTTTGATAGGCTGAGTAATATAATCTTCTGTTAGTGACAGAGTGCCACCAATAATGACCAGTTCCGGATTGAATATGTTGATCAGTCCCGCAATCTGTTTGCCCAGCTTTTGCCCTATCTCCTCAACGATTTCGATACATAGCACATCTTCTTTGGCAACTGCTGAAATAATCTCATCGAGCGTTAACGGGTTTTCGTTTTCTGTTGCCACTCGTTCTGTTAGAATTGAATTCTCGCCATTTCGCACTCGTTCGAGCAAAATTCGGTGAAGTGCAGCTCCCGACGCCTCCGTTTCCAGACAACCTTTCTTGCCACAGTGACAGATAATCTCATTATCGAATGTGTTGACGTGTCCGAACTCTCCGGCAAAGCCCGATTTTCCATTATACACCTTCCCGTCGATGATGATGCCAATCCCAATGCCCCAACTTACGTTGACGAAGATGATGTCCTTTTCTCCCTTTACACATCCTTGCATGTATTCACCGTAAGTCATCGCACGTGTATCATTGTCTATGGTAACCTTGTATTTAAACTTTTCGGTCAGTACCTCGGCAAGTGGACGTTCTTCAAAGTTAAACAGGCTGAAGCTATATCCGGACTCAGGATTCACACGCCCAGAGATATTGAAGTTGATATTTAAAATCTTCTCCTTATTAATAGTTAGCTTTTTGATGAAGTTTAGGACAATCTTGCATAATTCGTTCATTCCTTCAATAGAATTTTCAAGCTTATAAGGAATGTTCATTTTAAGCTCCACCATATCACCTTTGAAGTTGATGATGCCTATGTTGATAGCGAACTTTTTAATATCAACTCCGATGAAGTAGCCTGATTCCGGATTCAGTCCATACAAACTCGGGTGCCTGCCTCCACTCGTTTCAAGCTTTCCATAGTCATTAAGATAGCCGTCCTCGCACATTTCGCCAATGAACTTAGTGACGGTGGGCACACTCAAGTCCAGCTCTTTCGATAGATCCGTTATGGTAGAACTACCATTATATATATAATGTGTAATGATGCGCTTTTTGACAAGTGCATTTTTAGATCCTATCTCTATCTCTTTGAGGAATTGTTGGTTCATAACTTAATTTGTTGTGCGTTTCATGCAAATATACCAAATAAATTTAATAACTCTCTTTTTTGATATCATTTTGTTTATTTGTAGAGACTCTATCTGTCTCCTAAATACCTCTGATTGTTGAAAATGGAAAGATTCTATTCTTTTAAAATCGCTGTTTCGAGCTAAATGAGGAGGGGTTTATAAATATAACTAATAAAATTACGCTTATATAATAAAATAATTTATTATTTATTGTTTATTTAATAAAAGTGTGTATATTTGTATTTAGAGAACCACCTTAATACTTTACCCATTTTTTAAAAGTCTTAATTATATGAAAACAAACGATCGTAGGGACTTCCTGAAAAAAGCTGCTTTAGCCGGGGCTTCGGCCTTAGTAGCACCTTCGTTATTTGGATTAAACCGGTCGGAGGATACGGCAATTTTGGCAGGAACTAAAACGTCAT
>DBTL01000031.1 GCA_002307035.1 Bacteroides sp. UBA1317 | reverse complement strand
CCTGGGATTTAGAAGAAGTGATGAAGACCCATTATAACAAATTAATCACCGAAGCATTTGAAATATTATCAGATAACGACCATCAATTCTCTGTGAAAAATATTAGCTTAGAAAGCATTAAAAATTTTAATTTTACCCATGCCGTCATTATATTGCCGATTGTTAAAGACGTTAAATTCCTAGCCGGAAATGAACTCGGATATCATTTCATTTGTATCAATGGCCGGACCGATGATCTTTTACAAGTAGCTTGTTCTTATTCCATCTATAACATACCTCAAGAGCAATATGTCGAGTTGATGGACGGTCAAACCAACCGTTATTATAATAATATGATTAACATTAAGGATTTAAATCCAAACACTATGGAACAAGGCGTAGATCTCATATATCAGGTGACTGATATAAGGTAATTCAGTCGGTTTATGGGCAGATGCCTCTGCCTCGTGTTTTAGGTCGCCCCAATCGATGTTGTCTTTCCCAATACATATAACATACATCCCAAACCGACGCTGGTGATTAGGCACCCCACCCAATCAAGGCCTTTAGCAGGGCATAATTCCGATTCTCCTAACAATATAAAACAATAACTATACCAAGGATTCCAATCGAGATATTGATGAAAAAAATAAGCCGTAATCTAAATTTTTAATGATGTAACCGCCTAAACTCGGCCCTAACAAGTCATTATAGCATTAGAATTTGCCAGGGGCACGCCGAACCGTTAGCACGGCATGCCCCTATAATTTCTATTTTACGAGCCGAGGACCGTAGCGGTATTGGCACAGCACATTATGGTTACGACAATAGCATTAATAATCCCGCCGATATATGGGTTTTTCGTGTGTTTATAAATTGCTCTTGTTATAAATGGCGTGGCAAACAGAAAGAATATCGTAGGGTACGCCCATATACCGCTGATACCAAGACCAAGCGTACCTCTGAAAGCCGTCTTGCCATTGGCAAAGAAAGTCCCATACTGAATGATGTCATATCCAATTACTCCGAGAGCATTGAAGATGGCCAGAACAACAATGTTAACCCACTTTTTCCCGCCGAGTTCATTGTAGTTGAAGCAGTTAATGGAGATGGAGTTGATCACATAGAATACAAGGAAAAACGGCAAGAAACGTAATGCGATAAGAGCAGTATCAGATTTAAATGTACGGAGTGCAACCACATAGAAACGGAAGTCGGCCTTGAAGAAGTAATCGGCAAAAAACAAAATCCCAAAAGCAACGCAGATCGTCAAGAGCGCGAGCCAGATGGTTTTCCAGAAGATTTCCTTCCCCATCATTACTCCTCGTTCCTGAACAGATATACCGTTACTCTTTCCGTAATAGTTGTAAAATAACCACATCAGAATTACGGCGAAAATGCCGCAGACAACGCACCATATGCCCACCGAAAGTGTACTGGTTTGCGGGAGAAAGCCGATGATTGTTTTCTTGGTAAGGATCTTATCAAGTATCACCTTAAAGCTATAGCCAGAGAAAAGCGCACTGATAATGAGTGTTCCCCAGAACCATGCCTTCCCTTTACCAGCTGGACGAGCGATAGGTTGCGCTGTCTCTGCAGTTTTAAGACATTCAAAATACCTGCTACCAAGCATAACAATCGTAAAAGCAGCCAGAAACATGAAGAATCCGATGAGTCCTATCGTGTTAAATGCAGTCTTCCAAAGCCAAATCTGATTGTTGGAAGCTATCGGTCGCGGAGCGCCAAGGGATTTTTCAAAGAAATCCACGGCATGTGAAACGCATACGGATGAAAAGGTTACCCGTGGATGGGTTATCGCAGGCGTATACATCACTCTATTGGCAGTGGTTCCATTGATGTTTTTAGAATAGTAAGTGTCGGATTTTGGCTCGCCTTTGAAGCCTGCCGCGCCTTCGTTAAAGTTAAGAAAATTTTTCGCCTCATTGTTTTTAAGGAAGTTTCGCGGCACATCCTTTACGTCAGGAGTCCCGGCAATACTAGTGAGGCCAAAGCCGCCATAAAAGAAAAATTCATCATACTGGTCAGCAACAATGCCGACGTTGCGGCTACCGAAGTCTCCTCTGTGGTCA
Source organism: Bacteroides sp. UBA1317 (assembly GCA_002307035.1). Taxonomy (GTDB): domain Bacteria; phylum Bacteroidota; class Bacteroidia; order Bacteroidales; family Bacteroidaceae; genus Bacteroides. Next base: position 5,702 of record DBTL01000031.1, on the reverse strand, counting down.
ACTCCCGTGTCGTCAAACGGAATGGAGGCCTGATAGAGAGCAGCAGCAATCAGAGGAACTTTTCTCTGGTTGTCCATGGCAATTGCGGCACCCATCATATCACCGCCGCTGGAATGTCCGGTGATACCAATTTTTTTGCTGTCGACATAGGGCAGAGACGCCGCAAGTTCTACAGCTGAGTTTTCACCACTTGCATCACTGTACAACTTTTCCCATGTAAGCGCTTCGGAATCACCGTGTCCCTGCATATCTAACGCAAGAACGACATAGCCTCTTCTTGCAAGCTCAATGGAGTACAAATCCTGCATCGATTTGTTGTTGTACCAGCCTTCGACAGTAACGATTGCCGGAGCAGGATTTTTAGCGGTTGCTGATTTCGGTTTATAGAGATATGCGCTGAGTTGATGACCGGCCGTGCTTTCCCATGACAACTCTTTGATTGTAATTCTACCCCCGCAGGTTTGCATTGCCGATGTGCCTATCATGCTGATAAGCATAAGAGCGATTGCGATCAGGAGCCATTTTTTTGCATTTTTCGCCGTTTTCTTCATTTTATCTCCCTTCAAATATTTGTTAGTTTCTTGCATTTTCCAATTAACTATGCGCAATTTTCACCCCCTTTGTCATAAAAAAGAAAATAAAAAAACACGACAAACATGAAATAAAATGTCTATTACTTCTTTTACTTGTTCCAAACGAATTTACTGTGGATAATCGCACTGTTTGACTTTGTCATTCCATTTGAGATATTACTTTCACATTCTAAAACCATGGCTTCCGAATAATATCGTGAAAGCTCGTAAGCGACAGTTGTAGCGATAACTGGGCTTTTAGTTTAATTTATATAGATAATAACTGATTTCTCTAGTTATCGTCAATATAGTATATTAATTTTGTCTTTTAAGATGATCTGGAAATTTTCACTAAACGATAAAATTTTGTCAGTTTCTGCTTTTTCTATTCTATCAGGGTAATACTAAAAATTTTCACATTAGTCTACCCTTAGGCTCTGTGCAATCTCCGTAAAAATAACCCCCAAGGCATACGCCCCCGCATCAGGATACCCTAAACTTCTTTCTCCAACATTACATGCTCTGCCCATTCTTGCAACAACTTTCTCAGTTGCTTTTGCTCCCGCCACCGCGGCTCTTGCGCCATTTTCAAATGCTGTCTTTATATTATCACCTCGCTTAACACTTTCGATCCAAGAATCAACGCAAGGGACCAAAGCATCAATGAGCGTTTTATCTCCCACTACGGCCCCTCTACCAAAAGAACGTTCTCCGGTACTTTGAATTCCTTTCACCGCCATCTGCAGTAAATCTGCAAACTCTTCAATTGAAAGTTCCTTTTTATCTCCAGCATATTTCCCAGCCGCCCTAAAAGCAGAACCCCAAATAGGACCTGAAGCGCCTCCGCAATATTCCATAATTACTAAAGAACAAGCATCCAAAAAATCCCCTATAGATTGGGTTTTGTTTTTAGTAATTTCCCTCCATTCTCTTTTTAACTCCTTAAATCCTTTGGCGATACTCATTCCAAAATCCCCATCTCCTGCATGAGAATCTAATTCGCAAAAAGGAACTTCATTTTCAATAATACATTCGCTCATTTTATCGACAATATAAATCATATTGCTAAGGGACGTTCTATTATTGCGTACAACTGCACAAGATTCACTTGTCTCAACTTTATAGGAAACTTCTTTTGCCTCCTCACTCAGGGCTGCCAAATTCACATATCTGACCCTTTCTACCGGCCCATCTACTTTAAATGCCGGGGCATCACTCTTGCAGGAAAGAAGTTCTTTTAATTGTTCATCCAGTTTCATAATTGAAACAGATGCACCCAGCATATCAATACTGGTCATATAATTCCCTACAAAGGTCCGATTGATTTTAATGTTCTTTTGAGATAGTTCTCTAGTCACTGCATTATTTAAAAGGTATAGTTCCTGTAGAGGAGTACTGCCGAATCCATTGACCAATAATGCAATTTCTTCTTTTGGAGATTCACCCAATTGTAAATCTTTCAAGAGCGACTCTACCATTTGATGCGCCAGTTCATCTGCTGCAATAATCTTTTCTCTTTTTATTCCCGGTTCTCCGTGAATACCGATACCATACTCCATCTCATCTTCGCCGATTTTAAAAGTTGGCGTGCCCTTTGCAGGTACAGTACAGGAACTGAAAGCAAATCCAATACTTCGTACATTCAGGGCAGCTTTTTGTGCCACTGCCTTAACCTCCTGCAAACTTTTTCCCTGCTCTGCAATTGCCCCGGCAATCTTATGAACAAACACAGTACCTGCAACTCCACGGCGTCCGATAGTATACAGGCTGTCCTGTACTGCGATATCATCTTCTACTTTGATATAATCAATCTTAATACCATCTTCCCCTGCGAGGTATGCCGCATTTTTAAAATTCATCATATCGCCGCTGTAGTTTTTGATGATAAGTAAGGTTCCCTTATGACTTACTGTTTCCTTAATTGCCTGGTATACCTGGATTTGAGAAGGAGAAGCAAAGATGTCTCCGCAAACTGCCGCATCAAGCATTCCCTTTCCTACAAATCCTGCATGGGCAGGCTCGTGACCGCTTCCTCCGCCGCTGATTAAGCTAACCTTATTTTTATTGATTTCCTTTTTCTTAATAATTTTATAATTTTCAATAAATTCGAATTCCGGATGCGCTGATACAATACCATTACACATTTCGATTACGACTGTTTCCGGTCTGTTGATAATCTTTTTCATAAATAGAACCCCCCTCTCTATCTTGCTTTATAGGCTCTTCCTATAGCATCAGCAGTGATAATTGCAGCTGCCACCGACTCAGGTGTGACCGGGAATGGCATTGAATGAATAGATTCTTCTGGAATGCAAGATTTCTTAGCCACCTGCATTAATTCTTCCTGAGTAATCGAATCTACTCCGATATCTGCCAGACACATAGGCAATCCAACTTCTAGGCAGAAATCCAATACTTCATGTAATTCTTCTTCCGGAGCATTTTCCAGCACAAGCTGTGCGATTGTACCAAAAGCCACTTTTTCACCATGAAAATATTTATGCGTTCCTTCCAGACTCGTTAATCCATCATGAATAGCATGTGCACCGGCAAGTCCGCCACTCTCAAATCCTAAACCGGACAAAAGAATATTGGCCTCAATAATATTTTCCAGTGCCGGAGTGACCTGGTTACAGTCACAGGAGATCTTTGCCTTTTTGCCGTCCTTTAATAAAGTCTGATAACATAATGTCGCTAAAGCCAGTGCCGTATTTGTTCCCTTTGCTTCTTCACATAAATCTTCACGGAAACCGCACGGTAAACCCGCATTGACATTAGAATAAGAAATTGAAGTTGCTCTTGCTTCAAAATAAGTAGAAAGGGCGTCACCCATACCGGATACCAGGAAACGTGTAGGCGCTTTTGCAATTACCGTTGTATCAATTAAAATCACGCTGGGACTTTGCTTAAAATATGCGTAATCATCAAATGCACCCTCTGGAGTATACAATACTGCTGAATGACTTGTCGGAGCATCTGTCGCTGCAATTGTCGGACATATAATCAATGCATTCCCCATAGCTACGCATTTTGCCGTATCAATTGCTTTACCCCCGCCTAATCCAATGGTGCAGGAACATCCGTTTTCATTTGCAACTTTTTGTAACTTTGCAACCTCCTGACGTGAACATTCGCCCTTAAACCCACTTTCAACAAAAGCAACCTGAAATTTTTCCGCTGTGGCATTTAGTTTTTCCTTTATTCGGGCCACATCATCCGGATGGGCAATCAAGAGCGCCGATGTTCCGAAACTTTTTACAAAATATCCCAAATTCAATAATTCGTCTTCGCCCTGCACATACTTTGTGGGACAAATAAATGCTTTTCTCATAAAAATTCTCCTTCACAAATTATAGGTATTGCATAAAAAATCAATATCCGGACATTGCTAATTTATTACAATTACTATTTTAGTATAGATTTGTATAATTACATTAGAAAATGTTACACATTTGTTAAAAAAGCAAGTAGTAAAGTTTAACAAATTATTAATATATTTGTATCATATTTTACCTAAATTTAAGTATGGCTTTACAATTGACCAAATCCCAACCAATAACTTTTATTCCAATTATAGTAATGTTGCTTATGGTCTTGGTAATAACTTTTCATACCATTATTTGTCCCCTCGCAACGGTACACTTTAGAAATTTAATTTAAATCAGGATATGGTGCAATTTGCCTAAACAATATGTACATACTACGAATTGACTTTATAATTTCTTTTAATGTATAATTAGAATATGTAGCAATAACATGATAATATTTTTCTATTAAAGACTTTGTCTTCAATGAAAGTCTTCCTCTTTCAAGGAACATTTCTGAAATGGAAAAAAGCGATTCAAATATAAAGCGACCTCACGTTTGGATTTGAGAGGATAAAACCTAGCAGATAGAATCCAACTCAAAAACAGCGGAAACCGTCACAACAGAACGAGAAGCTAAATCAAGTCACAGAAGCAACAAGCATCGTGGGAGTGGAAGTCGGCAGCGAAACACATTATACTAGGACATTTGATTGGCGAGGCATGGAGATGGGCTAGGGAAGGATATAACTTTGAGAACAACCTTAACTAACTTACAACAAATTGTCAATCCTGCTAAATTCCAAAAAATACAGGATGATATTTCGTTAGCAACCGGGCTTGCAATTATAACAGTCGATTATACAGGGATACCGCTCACGGCTCATAGTAATTGTAGCGAATTTTGTAAAAGGCTTCGTTCTTCTGAGACATATCATCATTATTGCGAGAAATGCGACTCCCGTGGAGGCCTTGAAGCGGCACGAATTCGTAAGCCGTTTATTTATTTTTGTCATGCGGGACTTATAGATTTTGCCATACCAATTATTGTAAATAATTTATATGTAGGTGCCTTTATGGCCGGGCAAGTGCTTCTAGAACAAAAAGATTCGGAAAATAAATTGGAACATATTCTATCTGGAGTTGGCAATACCATCGATTTAACCTGTGATATCGAAATTCAGAAATTGTACAACATGTTGCTAGTCATGAGCCTAGAGAAAATCATAGCGCTTGCTAATATGTTGTTGCATATCGGTAATTATTGTATAGAAGAAGCAGTTCTTAGAGCGTCCATTGCTCAACTGAGTTCTAAGAATCAGTCAACACAGTATCTAGATAAAGTGCATGATGAACCAAGTGGAATTGCTAATAATAATAGCAAAATGCATAACGAAATTCTGCGTCCAGCATTTAATTTTATTAACCAGCATATCCATGAGAAGATATCTCTTTCCAATATGGCAAAACTATGCAATATTTCTACTAGCTATTTCAGTAAATTGTTTAGCAAGGAGAATTTGGGAAGTTTAACTGATTATGTGAATCATGTTAAAGTGGATCGTGCAAAAGAACTTTTGCATAGCACAGATTGGCCCATTCGTACAATTGCCGATAAATTAGGCTTTGATGACTGCGGTTATTTTATCAAAGTTTTTAAACAAGATACCGGAAAGACTCCTAGTGCGTTTCGAAAAAACTCATAACTACAACTTTCCCTTAGATTCTAAGTAATTATAATGCCAAGCTGCTCCATAAAACCAAATAGCGGCTAATATAAATCTGTAAAATGGATTCCAGTGAACATATTCCAAAAGGCCTAAAT
>DBTL01000035.1 GCA_002307035.1 Bacteroides sp. UBA1317 | reverse complement strand
TTTTTCATGAACCACATGGTCAGACAATATTATGAGCAAGGGGTGCGACGAGAAGTTGCATAAGTAATTGTTTAACAGCAAGATTAAACCTATTGTTTCGTCAATAGTAGCCTAAGGATACGTGCATTATGAGTAATTGTTTTGTACGAAGCTATCCTGAGAAAGTAACCCTTCCGAAAGGAGAAGTCGGAACCGTGAGGGAAAGACAACGAGCGTAAGCATTATGCGCTCTGGGAGCGAGGCTGAATGGTATGGCTAACAAATGTAAACTGTCAATAAACATCGTTACGTAGATACAAGCTAAAGAATGCTGATAAGCTTGAACCAAAAGGTACGCAGCCAAGATAATCCTCTTCCTTGTAGGATTACACGAATGTAAGAGCTGCCGGTGGATAGACAGAGCCTAACCCGTTCGTGTTACTTATGCAGAACTCGGGAAACCCGTATTTCTCCTATTTATTTAGGAAAGCGAACCGTAAGGAGAGCCGATAGGAATGCGGGTATGGGATAGTAGAAAAAGCGAATGTCGTTTTGTAATGAAGCGGATAGAGGTTTAAACGTTACCTCACACGAAAGTGGGCAGACTTCTACATAAGGTAATTCTTTACAAGAAACTTTTAGAACTTTTTTAAAGTGGAAAAGCAAATGAACGAAATTAAAACATCGTGTGCATCAACTAACCAAAAGAACGCCATCATCTGGGAATCCATTGATTGGAACAGATGTGAGCGTGAGGTTAAAAAGCTACAAGCACGTATTGTAAAGGCTCAAAAGGAAAGTAAACACAACAAGGTGAAAGCTTTGCAGTGGGTACTTACTCACTCTTTCTACGCTAAAGCACTTGCGGTGAAAAGAGTGTCTTCTAACAAAGGGAAAGCTACGGCTGGGGTAGATGGTAAAACATGGAATACCCCAATAGCCAAGGCAAATGCGATTACTGAATTGAAAAGACGGGGATATTCTCCGCAACCGTTAAGAAGGGTTCATATTAAGAAGAGTAACGGGAAATTACGTCCGTTAGGAATTCCAACAATGAAAGACAGAGCGATGCAAGCACTATATCTCGTGGCATTAGACCCTGTAGCTGAAACAACTGCCGACAGCCATTCATATGGTTTCCGCAAAGAAAGAAGCACACAGGATGCCATGAAACAGTGTTTCATTGATTTGGCGAAAGACTATTGTCCTAAGTGGATATTGGAAGGAGATATAAAAGGTTGTTTTGACCATATCAGTCATGAGTGGCTCCTGAAAAATATACCTATGGATAAGGTTATGCTAAAAAAATGGTTAAAAGCAGGCTTTGTATTCAATAAAACGATGTTCCCGACAGACGAAGGAACGCCACAGGGCGGCATCATATCTCCAACTCTGGCTAATATGACTTTAGATGGACTGCAAGAATTGCTTGCAAAGAAGTATAAACCAAGAAGGGTTAAGGGTGAGAGAAAAATATATTACCCAAAGGTCAATCTTGTTCGATATGCAGACGACTTCATTATCACAAGTGAAGACAGAGATGTATTAGAATCCGAGATTATGCCATTATTAAAAGAGTTTCTTGCAGTACGGGGACTTACCCTATCAGAAGAAAAGACGAGGATAACTCATATTGATGATGGATTTGATTTTCTCGGTTTCAACTTCCGAAAGTATAACGGAACAATGCTTGTGAAACCATCGAAAGAAAAGGTAAAAGTCTTTTTGGATAAAGTTCGGCATATTATTGAAACGAATAAAATGGCGAAACAAGAAACAATTATAAGACTACTAAATCCAATATTAATCGGTTGGGCAAATTACTATAAATATAGTATAGCATCAGAAACATTCAGTAGAGCAGATTTTGAAATTTTCAGGAAATTATGGAGATGGTCGAGAAGACGACATAATGCTAAAGGGAAATATTGGGTTGCCAATAAATATTTCCATAGGGTAAATGGTAGAAACTGGACTTTTTCAGTAAAGGATAGTCGCAAAATAGATAGTGAATTTTTCTCGCTAAAGCGACTAACGAACACAAAAACAGAATCCTATGTGAAGATTAAATCAGAGGCTAACCCATATGACTTAGAATGGATAGAGTATTTTGATAAAAGAGAAACCTATCAGATGCTCAACACTTTTAAAGGCAGGAAATCTCTTGTGTATATCTGGAAACAACAGAATCGTATTTGTCCTATCTGTGAGAACTTGATTAACAGGGAAAAAGAATGGAGCGTTACGGAACATACCGTAAATAGTCACATTAAAAGAACTCTGGTACATGATAGCTGTCGCAGAAGTGTATTACTTAAAAACAGAAGAAATGAGCCGGTTTCATAATAGAAATTTTGAATTGCTTGAGCCGTATGAGGGGAAACTCTCACGTACGGTTCTTAGAGGGGAAAGCTCCCGTAAGGGAGCCGACCTACTCGACACACACGTATTGTTGGTAGATACCGGAAACTCTTATCAGGGACTTTGTAACCTGATCAACCGAAAGACCAAAGGAGAAGATGGTATCTATTTTACCTATACCGAAGAGAATCCCATCAGTTTCAATCCGTTTTTCACTGATGACTACAAGTTTGATGTTGAGAAAAAAGATAGCATCAAAACACTGCTTTTGACCCTCTGGAAAAGTGAAGATGACAAAGCATCAAAAACCGAAAGCGGCGAGTTGGGAAGTGCTGTAACAGCGTATATCCGACGGATTCAAACCGACAAGAGTATAATTCCTTCCTTCAACACTTTTTATGAATTTATGCGTGATGATTACCGGCAAGAGTTGGATCAGCGTGAAATTAAGGTGAAAAAAGTAGATTTTAATATCAACAATTTGCTGACTACTCTCCGGCAATATTACAAAGGCGGGCGCTATGATTTTCTGTTGAATTCCG
>DBTL01000013.1:34428-39882 GCA_002307035.1 Bacteroides sp. UBA1317 | reverse complement strand
TTTTAACCACTTTGAATTCCATCGTCTTTCCAACGAATACATCGTAGTCGCGGATAGGTTTCACATCAATTTGAGAACCCGGCAAGAACGCTTCAATGCCGAATACATCAACAATCATACCACCCTTCGTGCGGCATTTGATGAATCCCTTGATAATTTCTTCATTTTCCAGAGCAGCATTAACACGATCCCAAGAACGAGTAGCGCGTGCTTTTCTGTGAGACAATACTAATTGTCCTTTTTTGTCTTCTTGGTTTTCGATGTATACTTCTACAGTATCACCAACCTTCAAGTCCAAATTGTAACGGAACTCATTCAAAGGAATGATACCGTCTGATTTGTAACCGATGTTAACAACAACTTCACGTTTGTTCATCGCAATTACAGTACCGTCAACAACCTCTCGGTCATTCACTTTGTTGAGCGTAGCATCGTAAGCGTTCTCTAATTCTTCGTGGCTAGCACCAACAAAGAGCTCACCGTTTTCATACGCATCCCAATTGAAATCTTCAATCGGAGCAATGTTTTTTAAATTTTCCATTAATAAATAATCGTTAAAAAACTTTAATTGAGTAAGACATTATATTTAAATAAACTCTAAATCGGGCGCAAAGATAGTATTTAATTCCTTGAAAGACAAGGAATTTCGACAAATTAGTTCTTCAAATAGTAGTTTATTGTCGTTACTACCCGGATATTCTTTATAAAAGGGGTATTTGCATCCCTATCAGAGATTGTAAATTGCCCTTGGGAGGCATCTCTTATCTTACCTAACTCACTTTCAGAGTCGTGCGCAAATTTATCTGCCGCAGCTCGCGCATTTTTGGTCGCTTCTTCTATCATCTGAGGCTTCACTTTATTAAGTCCTGTAAATTCATACACCACACCATAGCGATAATCTCCACTGGCAATGGCAATGCCTTGTTTCAGTAATTCAGACTGCTCAGACATAAGTTTGCGTACTTTGACTACATTCTTTGACGTAACGGTTATCACAGAAGTAGCATTATAACGATAAGTAGAAGGAGTGGAGTTATATCTTTCGGCTTGCATATCAAGTATTTCAGAAGGTGCGATGGTTATTTCTGCTTCTGCAATGCCATTCTTTTTCAGAAAAGAAACAATCAATTTATTTTTGGCATTCATGGTATTGTAAAGAACAAGTAAATCATTTCCTAATTCTTTATACATCAATGGCCATATCACTTTATCAGCCTGTACTTCAATTTCGGCAAGCCCTTTCACACTGACAACCCGATCTTTGTCTCTAAACGCTGTTATACCAGTCTTGATCTGATATCCAACTAAAAATAAACCAATAGCAATAAGTAATGCTTCAATTCTCCAGTTTTTCATATTAATCAGTATTTAAAACAATAAAACGTCCTTATTTTTAGTAAAAAGTCTAGCGATTAAATAATTCGAAAGTGAATTTGCAACCAACCTGAGAAAACTCTCCGTTCACATTGCTAACAAAGATACCTAAATCAAAAATGTGCGTACCGATGCCATAACCAAATTCCAAATATGGCTTTAAATGTGGTACCATCAGAGCACTGGCATATAAGCGTTCATTGAGCACGTTACGGGTATATTTTACGATATGGGGCAATAGCAAAAAAGGAGCTTCGTAAGTAAAGTGCCCTCTAACGTATTTTCGTGAAGAGTTATACCAACGTCTATCAAGCAATTGAAAGACACCGCCAATGTCATCATTCCAACCTATCGGAAGATTACTTTTACTGAAATTGACAAAGTCGACAAAGTACATTTGTTTTTGATCGGTAAATGCACCACAGCCAAAACGCCAGTAAATACTTCGCATCAAACCAATAGAGTGCTGATGCTGAATATCCAGCTCAAGCCTTTCATATTGTCCGGAACTATTAAAGACACCTTTGATTCCACGCTCCCAATCGATCGAAAAGGTAGGATAGTCCGAATGAAGATTTACCTTCCGATCACCATTCATATAATAATATTGACCCGGCGTCCAATCCAACCGAACTCTGGGCGCAAAACTGACGTACGCATTTTTAACCTTGGCATCGGGAATTAAAGAATCGATAGGAGCTAGATTTGAAGATTTAATAGCAGTTCTTTTATGTGCCGAGAACCCTAAGTTTAAAGTCAATCCGTTCGTTATCTCAAGGCTGTGACTAAAGTTCAAGTATAGATCGCGGAAATAAGCTAGTTGGATTTTGTTAAAATCGAAAATGCTGTCAGGAATACTCTCCAGTTCATCAAGCACATCACTGCTATAAATCCGGTTACCATTACCAAAACTAAGATGAATCGCCGCTTTTTTACGTGGCCAGTAATCAAAATCGGAATTTGCAGACCAATACAGTTCCTTTCGCTTAAAGTTATAACCAACCTTGGGAACAATGCTGAGCAATCGATCACCTGAAAAAAGACGATTATATTTGAATGCCTGTCGATAAGACACACCATCATTTCCACTATAACTAAGAAGAAACGGATTGATTAACGGAGAACATTTAATTTCTCCCATTCGAAGAATATTTACGGAGTATTTACTCGTAAGTAAATCGCCCGCTTGTCCGAACACTGTCCATTTTTTAGTCTCAAACGGAATCTTATGCATCAATGTATCGTTACGCAACTCAGATTCTTTGTATAGCTGTTCTTCTTCTCTTGATAATTTAATCGGGCGCATTTTTTTAAAAGGCAAACTATCAACACTAAGAGCATTAGTATCACACTTCAGCGTATATGATTCCGTTAAGTCATATATTTTCTTTTCTTTTTTATATCGATGTTGTACTTGCTGATATTCAATTGAACGGTAATTTAATAGGGCCGTATAGTGGCTCTCAACAACATTCCATAAAAAACGAAACGTCGTGTTCACATCATAACGGACCGGAAGGAACTCATTATCTGCCCCCACATCTCCCATTTTTATGAGATTATCAAAAAAACGATATTCGGATCTGCCTGCAAAATAAATCTCTCTCACACTCCAAACATCATTGCTCAAGATCATATATCCGTGAACCAACTGATAGCTTGGACTTTTAGGGGCAAACTCTATTCTGTAACTAATCTTCCCCGAATTAACTAAGATAGAATCAATCCGATAAGAATAATACTTGCGACCATTTGGAGCAAGCGGAGATAACAATTTCTTATGGAATAAGGTTGCTGAATAGACATGAATATGAAAATAATCAGCAATCTCTTCGCCAAAATCATCCATGTTTTTTACTGTACCAAGACAAGCTTTTAACTTCTGATCATAAATACCGGGAGCCGTAAAATGTAAATCAGAAGATGACTCCACTATATATTTGCGTACATTCTTTTCCATTTTAAACATAAATGGAACAAAACGCAGAAGTTCATTCTTCTTTTTAATATTTACTTTCCCCTTCACATATACATCAGCCCTATAGTCACCGATCATTTTTTCATAGAACGGAGCATAAAGCATCAATTTATCCAAAATAGAGTCGACAGATACAACTTTAGGCTTATAAGGAGAAGAAGCATTATCAGCCATGCTTCTTTGAGAAAAGAAGAACAGAAAAAAGAGCCAAATCCATATAAATATATATTGTTTCAACCGAAAAAGCTTTTTGTTATGACAAATATAGAAAATTTAGCTGAAAACTGCTTTTTGGATCTGTTAATACATTCTTTTTTAATGAATAATAAGAGTAATCACGAACAATTCTTTAAGAATAAATTAATTGCATTCAAAAATAAATCCTGTTTGTAAAGCCTGGATGATTATATTTGCCAAACAACATTCAAACGGAAAGATTGCACAAAAAGAGCACTTTCTCGAATAATCTTTTCCCTTTTTGCTTATTCTTTCCATTTTTTCTTCTTACATTTGTGCTTTATAACACAGTTTTGCTGCACTCATGGTAAAGATGAATTTGTCAGACATAGTTGTTTCAGAGTATATAGCCGATATGTGGGCTCCTTTAAATGCTGAGCAGAGAGAGTTCTTGGCCAATAATTTCACTCTACAAAATTATAAAAAAAATGAAACAATTTATTGTGAAGGCGAAGCTCCGACCAATTTAATGTGTCTTTTGAACGGAAAAGTGAAAATATACAAAGACGGAGTAGGTGGACGAAGCCAAATAATCAGAATGGTAAAGCCCGTTGAGTATTTTGGATATCGAGCTTACTTTGCCAAAGAAGACTACCTCACTGCCGCTGCTGCGTTCGAACCTTCTACAATCTGCCTGATACCAATGAGCGCAGTCACAGAACTCATTGAGCAAAATAATAACTTAGGTTTATTCTTCATCCAACAATTATCCCGAGATTTAGGCATTGCTGATGAAAGAACGGTGAACCTTACCCAGAAACATATTCGAGGAAGACTGGCCGAATCTCTTTTATTCTTAAAAGACAGCTATGGACTCGAAGAGGATGGATCCACACTGAGTATTTATCTCTCCCGAGAAGATCTGGCCAACCTATCAAACATGACAACTTCCAATGCCATCCGTACGCTATCACAATTTGCCAACGAACGATTGATAACCATTGACGGAAGAAAGATAAAGATTATAGATGAAGAAAAAATAAAGAAAATCAGCAAGATAGGATAAATCTTACATTCACAATTATTACTTAACACAATTTTGTACCATGAAAAAAGGAATCTATTTCCTTCTTCTGTTCTGCCTGTTCATCACCCCCGAATACAGTCAGGCAAAAGAAGTAGTGAATGAGTATAATCTCGTTCCATTACCCAACAAGCTCACTCCACAAAAAGGCCGTTTCAAGTTGACGGACAAAACGGTTGTCATCATCTCCGCTCTGCCGGAGGTAAAAGCTATAACAGATAGTCTGATAGCTCGTATAAAAATGACGAGCGGAATCTCATTAAAGTATGCTGAGAAAAAAGACGCGAAGATACCAAGTATTGAGTTCACCCTGCAATCCGGATTTGCCAACGAAGGATACAAACTAAACGTATCTCCTAAAGGTATAAACATTGCAGCATCAAAAGCGAACGGTCTCTTTTATGCCTTACAGACCATTTATCAACTGATGCCTCCAGTTGTGTATGGTAACAAGTGCATCACACAGGAAGATTGGTCGATTCCGGCGGTAGAGATAGAAGATGCACCTCGTTTTTCTTATCGGGGACTGATGTTGGATGTTGGCCGTCACTATTCACCGGTAGAATACATCTACAAGTTTATCGATATGCTGGCTGCCCATAAGATGAATACTTTCCATTGGCATCTGACGGAAGATCAAGGATGGAGAATCGAAATAAAGAAGTACCCTAAACTTACTGAAATTGGTTCTAAACGTGATGAAACTCTTATAGGATACTATTTCGAGAATTACCCGCAACTATTCGATGGCAAGGAACATGGGGGATATTACACGCAACAACAGATTAAAGATATCGTAGCTTATGCGGCAAGTAAGTTTATCACGGTGATTCCGGAAATA
>DBTL01000013.1:33738-34192 GCA_002307035.1 Bacteroides sp. UBA1317 | reverse complement strand
TATCACGGTGATTCCGGAAATAGAAATGCCGGGACATGCACTAGCTGCCATAGCATCTTATCCGGAACTATCTTGCACACCGGATAGTACCTATAAAGTAGCCGAAACGTGGGGCGTTTTCGAACAAGTGTATTGCCCAAAAGAGGAGACTTTCAAGTTCCTGGAAGGAGTCTTGGATGAAGTAATGGAGCTCTTCCCCAGCCCATACATACACATCGGAGGAGACGAATGCCCCAAAACGGCTTGGATAAAGAGTGAACATTGCCAGGCTCTGATAAAGGAATTGGGACTCAAAGATGACTCGATCGCTAATCTTGTAGATGGAAGAAAACATTCAAAGGAAGAAAAGCTTCAAAGTTACTTCATCACCCGAATGGAGAAATACATCAATAGCAAAGGACGGAATATTATCGGCTGGGACGAAATATTGGAAGGCGGACTGGCTCCCAATGCC
>DBTL01000013.1:3575-33489 GCA_002307035.1 Bacteroides sp. UBA1317 | reverse complement strand
GCTCCCAATGCAACCGTGATGTCGTGGCGTGGAGTGGAAGGCGGAATGAATGCTGCAAAAGCCGGACATGATGCCATCATGACACCCGGTGCTTATGTGTATCTGGATAGTTATCAGGAAGATCCTGAATTTGCTCCAACCACAATTGGAGGCTATACGACACTAAAGAAAACATACAGCTACAATCCAGTGCCTGAAGATGCTGATGAGTTGGTAAAAAAACATATCATTGGTTTGCAAGGAAATATATGGACTGAGTACATGCAAACGAATGAGCGTAGAGATTATCAAGCGTTTCCACGGGCTGTTGCCGTAGCGGAAACAGCTTGGACGCTGAATCAAAATAAGAGTTGGAATAGTTTCCGGCAACGTATGGCGGGTGATTTTCAACGAATGGAGGTGATGAACGTGAAAGCCTGCCGAAACTTCTTCGAGGTCAACACTTACACGCATGTAGACAGTGACAACCTTTTAAAGGTAACACTGGAAACTTATGCACCCGACGCAGAAATACGCTATACGATAAACGGAAAAGAACCAACCATCAATTCATCCAGATATACCGGTCCATTTGTTCTGAATGGCAACATCAACCTGAGGGCAGCTGCGTTCAAAGGTGAGAAGAGGATTGGAAAAGTTTGTTCAAAAGCCTTATACGGTAACTTAATCAGCGGAAAGAAATATGTTGTTAGCCCGCAAGCGGGGTGGATGACCGGAGATGTATTCGGAGAAAACGATGTGTTGGGTGCAGACCACACAACATTAGGACTCACCAATGGCAAACGGGGAAATAATGCTTCTTATACGCCTTGGACGAGTTTCAACATGAATGCTGCATGCAACAATGAGCTTGTTTTTTCTGTCGACTTAGGGCAGATGCAAACAATCAGTAAGGTTGTTTTTGGATCGCTTTTCAATCCGGCATACAAAGTGCTACCGGCAAGCAAAGCAATAGTAGAAATATCAAATGATGGAATTACTTATAGAAAAGCAGGCCAGGAAAGTTTCCGCCGGCAATTGCCTAAGAATGGCAGAAAGGCTTATACCGATTCCGTCATCTTTGCACCCACGGAAGCACGCTACATCAAACTTACGATCAAAAACGGAGGAGTGTTACAAAACGGAATAGATTGCAGAAAAGATTCTCCGGAAGAAACAGTTCCGGCAAATCTATACATCGACGAAGTAGAGGTTTACTAGTAAGATGATCACCGCCTCTGTTTGTCATGATAAAAGAAAATAGTAACACCCCCTCCACAGGCTTTGTGAGAGGGGGTTGTTGAATGTACGACTTCAGCGTGTTGAATGCACGTTTTCAACACGCTGATATCGTACATTCCACACGCTGAAGTCATAAGTTCT
Source organism: Bacteroides sp. UBA1317 (assembly GCA_002307035.1). Classification (GTDB taxonomy): domain Bacteria; phylum Bacteroidota; class Bacteroidia; order Bacteroidales; family Bacteroidaceae; genus Bacteroides. The sequence continues at coordinate 32,127 of DBTL01000013.1, read as the reverse complement.
ATTTGGGGCAGATTATGTGTAAATATTATTCCAAGTCCACTTTACTATAAGAGTCAGCCCGGATATTACAAGCAATAAGATCCTTCTATCTTGAGAGTTGCATTTCCTCCAAACAATACCTTATTATCTGCAGTATTTAACTTAACGATATTATAATCGACAATCTTGTCGTTTTGTTCGATAGAGATAGCTTTCCCATTCCACAAAGCATGCCGGAGCATATAATATCCGAAAGCAGAGTTACCTGATCCTGTAGCGGGATCTTCAAGATAGCCAAACTTAGGGGCAAAGACTCTGGTACGCGCTTTACTCTTTTCATCTACAACATCTAAAGTAAATACGAGAATTATATCTATGCCGTTGGACAGGCAAAACTCTTTGAGTGTTGCTTCGTTAGGAGTTATTTTAGTGAGGTCTTTAACACCCTTAATCGGAACAATCAAAGTTCTGAGCCCTGCATCTATCAATTCAACGGGATGAGTATTGTTAACCACCATCGGAGAGATGTTCAGGTTATCCGCAATATCATTCACACTGACCGGCACGGTGAGATACTGCGGATCGGGTGCCGTGATAAAGACTGCATCGAGCTGTTCAAGTTCATTGTAAACGATCAGATCTCCCTTGTTCGTCGTTATACTGATTTGCGGTAAGGCTTTTAAGCAATCATTACTCTTGATTAGCTCGTATATGCAGGCAATTGTACCGTGGCCGCAGAATTCGACTTCACATTCCGAGGAATAGTATCTCAAACGGAAAGAAGTTTCACTCAGGGAAGTACAATAGATAACTTCGGAAACGAACCCTTTGTGTTCTTTGGCTATGGACAGCATCTCAGCATCGGAAAGTTGTTGCCCGTTTTTCAGGTAAATACATGCGGCAGGATTCCCGCTGGAATCACCAACAGAGAAAGCATTCAGCTTTTTATATTCAAAGTGTTCCATATCTATTAATTGTGATTTTAATATCGAACTCATGCTAAAATAGGCTTATCACAAACGGAATTGTGATAAGCCTATTTTTATTTTGCTTTATCTAAGAATTTTATAACCCTTTCTCAGAAAGATAACGTTCTGCTTCGATGGCTGCTTTACAGCCGCTGCCGGCAGCAGTTATCGCCTGACGATAGTGAGAATCGGCCACATCACCTGCGGCAAAAACTCCCGGAACTCTGGTTCTGGGTGAGTTTCCTTCAGTGATGATGTATCCCACTTCATCCGTTTCTACATAAGGTTGGAAGATCTCTGAATTTGGTTTATGCCCAATGGCCAAGAAGAAACCATCAATGGCTATATCATAACGCTTTTCATCAGCTTCACCCATACGCTTAACCAGATGCGCTCCTTCTACTCCCTTGTCTCCGAAGAGACCAAGCGTATTATGCTCAAAAAGAACTTCAATCTTCTCATGATTTATCACACGGTCTTGCATGATTTTAGAAGCGCGCAAGAAAGATTTACGAACAATCAGGTAGACTTTCGATGCCAATCCGGCAAGATAAATAGCTTCTTCACAAGCTGTGTCACCACCACCCACAACGGCAACAACCTTCTTACGGTAGAAGAAACCATCGCAAGTAGCGCAAGCGCTCACTCCCATACCGGCATATTTCTTTTCATCATCCAGTCCTAAGTATTTAGCAGTAGCACCAGTCGAGATAATCACTGTTTGAGCTTCAATCACTTTATCTTCATCAATCGTGATCTTATAAGGTGAAGCACTCAAGTCGGCAGCCGTGGCAATGCCAAAGCGTACTTCTGTACCAAAGCGTTCAGCCTGTTTGCGGAGGTCTTCCATCAATTCGGGGCCGGTTATTCCTTCGGGATAGCCGGGGAAATTTTCAACTTCAGTGGTAGTCGTTAACTGTCCGCCCGGTTGTAATCCTTCATAGAGTACAGGAGATAAATTAGCTCGTCCCGCATAAATTGCAGCAGTATAGCCTGCAGGGCCTGAACCAATGATCAGGCATCTTACTTTTTCTGTTTCCATATCGTTAGTCTTTTATTTTATCTTAAATCAATTATTTCTGTATGAGGATACTGCTTCTTATTGAAAACAAAAAGAGATTCAGCAAACCTTTGGCCGGTATGATAATCGGTTACTGTAATCTCGCTCCGAGATCTGTCTCGCTGTTCCGCTACGATATACAGGGGTTGATAAGAGTCCTTGGCAACATACAGCACAACACTTGTCAGGTTCTTGTTTCCGGCAGTAGCAGTCAGCACAACTTCATAAATCTGCTTTCCCCGAAAAGTCTTCGTTCCACCCAGTTTGAAAGAGAAACCTTTTTTATATGAATATAATAAGGTATAAGGATTCATCCCTTGAAGTTCTTCCGCTGTAGGATTACTCACATTGACTTCTTCACTTCCGGAAAGATAGCTCCACTGTGTTTTACCATCAAACCAGATCGTTGATTCTGCCGTCTTCAACAGAAATTTTTCCGATTTCATCTGAATAACTCCGCTCGTTTGTCCCGCTAAGTGCCCTTTACTAAAAGATTGAATCTCAAACTCCGCTTTTATTCCTTCGGCTTGCCGAAAGTTAGCAGCAGTCTTATCAAGTATCTCTTTTGCCTTCGCCTGTTGAGCAAAAGCCTGCGTGAGAGAAAGTAAAAATAGCAATAGGGTAAAAATATATTTTTTCATTGCTGTATAAACGGCTTATTATTGTAAATTGTTCAATCGCATCTCCAAATCATTTTCATCCAGACACATCACCTGGCGGGCCTTGCTCCCCTCACTCGGTCCCACGATTCCCGCTTTTTCCAATTGATCCATGATGCGCCCGGCACGATTATATCCGATAGAGAATTTACGTTGAATAAGCGAAGTAGAACCTTGCTGATGAACAACAATCAGACGCGCCGCATCTTCAAAAAGCGGATCGAGACGCCCCATGTCCACATCACCCAAATCACTTCCGGCATCCTCACTAACATATTCAGGCAGATAAAACGCCGTAGGATATCCTTGATGACGAGCAATATATTTAGTAATGTCTTCCACTTCAGGAGTATCGACAAATGCACATTGTACGCGAATAGGGTCGGCACCTTGAAGGAACAACATATCACCGCGCCCGATCAACTGATTAGCTCCCGGACGGTCGAGGATTGTTCGTGAGTCCATCATAGAAGATACGCGGAAGGCTACACGGGCAGGGAAATTGGCTTTAATGGTACCCGTTATGATGTTCGTCGTAGGACGTTGGGTAGCAATAACCATGTGTATACCAATAGCACGGGCCAACTGAGCAATACGGGCAATCGGTAACTCTACTTCTTTCCCGGCAGTCATAATCAGGTCACCAAACTCATCAATGATCACCACGATGTAAGGCATAAACTTGTGCCCCTTCTCGGGATTCAGCTTGCGATTGATGAACTTCTCGTTATACTCCTTAATATTCCGAACATGCGCTTTCTTTAGCAAGTCATAACGGCCGTCCATCTCTACACAAATAGAGTTAAGAGTCTGCACCACTTTGGTGACATCAGTGATAATAGGTTCTCCCCCATCAGGCAACTTAGCCAGGAAATGATTTTCTATAACGGAGTAAATGCTGAACTCCACTTTCTTGGGGTCTACCAATACAAACTTCAATTCAGCTGGATGCTTTTTATATAATAAAGAAGTAATAATGGCATTCAGACCAACGGATTTACCTTGACCTGTAGCCCCGGCCACCAACACGTGTGGCATCTTGCACAGATCGACCATAAACACCTCATTGGTAATCGTCTTACCCAAAGCAATGGGTAGATCATAAGTCGATTCTTGAAACTTCTTACTACCGATAATCGATTGCATGGAAACAATCTTCGGATTTGAGTTTGGCACCTCAATGCCAATAGTACCTTTGCCCGGGATGGGAGCAATAATACGAATGCCTAATGCAGACAAGCTCAGTGCAATATCATCCTCTAATCCCCTGATCTTAGAAATACGCACTCCTTGTTCGGGAGTAATCTCATAAAGCGTCACCGTAGGCCCCACCGTCGCTTTGATGGAGTTTATTTCAATGCCAAAACTGCGAAGCGTATTGATGATACGATCTTTATTCGCTTTTTGCTCCTCCATGTCAATGGTAGGCTCATTACTATTATCGTACTTCCTCATTAGCTCGAAAGTAGGGAAGTGATAGTTTTCCAAATCAAGTTTCGGGTTATAAGGTTCTCTCTCCGGACCCTGATAAGCTTCATCGTCTTCATTGACAGCAGTCTCTATTTCAAAAACAGGGCCTCCCTTCTTAGCTTCAGGCAATACATCAACCAACGTCTTTTCGAAAGTCATTCCCAAGGCCTCAGGCACAACTTTCTTATCTTCAAATCGATCTTCATCATCAGGCGCCACAATCTCCATTTCCTTATGAAGCAAGTTTTGCTTAAACGTCTTGTCAACCGAAAAATCAACTGTCTGAGGTTGTGGATTGGTAAATTCCTGTTGAGGTTTCTCATCCTCTGCCTCCATCTCCATTTCTTTCTCTTGCCTTTTGACAAAACTTAAACTCATCAACTTACGTATCCAAATGATGGTACGGGCACTCAGATAAATAAGAAAACAAATAGCCGTAACCAAAAGAATCATCCATACACCAGGTATTCCCACTTGAGAGATCAGCCAGTTGCTCACGTTGTATCCATGCATCCCACCAAAATAAATGAATGAATCTTTGTATTGGTCCATCAGCACAAAGCCAAAGAAGATAGAGAACCAAACTAATAACAAAGAACAGCCGATGAACCATTTCCACAGACGAAACATGCGTACGCGCATCAATTTCAGACCGGTCACTCCCAGAAAAACAAGAATAAAAAATGAAGAAATGCCAAAACAATCATTAATAAGATAACTTGCCAATTGAGCTCCACGGGAGCCGGCATAGTTCTTCACATGATTGTTAACTGAAGCTAGTTCTTGCGAACTTCCACCATCAATAATACTTTGATCTGCCGCTCCGGTGAAGAAAAAAGAAGAAAAGGCTAACAATAAATAGACAGAAAATATAACCAATATCAGTCCGATAACGAAGTGAATAGTTTCATTTTTGAAAAACAACACTATTTTATTGGCTGAAGCCACATTTTGAGCTTCTCTTTCAGAGTTCTTTTTTGCCATGAATAGAATACTTAAAACAACGAATTAAGATTGCAAACTTAGGCAAAAATCTCCAATTACTAGTGCATTCAACAAAATAAAAATAGAACTAAACAAAGCAACCGATAGCCATTATGCATCATAAAAGAAGATGAAAAACATATAGTCGTTAATCAAGGCCAAAAAAGCTTAATAATAGAAGCCCTAGCATAACAGTTATAACATTTTTCTTGTTACATTTGCGCAAGAAACTAAAATGAATAAAAAAGTTTTCTACCATTTATCATAATAAATTCAACCTCAGTTAATTTTTAGCTATTCTTGATAAACACAAGTAAACGAGATTGCGTTATTATTTTATCACAATTATTACAAAACTATACATTACAAAGTATGAAGACTAAAATTAACCGTTCCCTCACTACCAGAGTATTGCAGATTAGTGTGCTTGCTCTATGTATTTCATTGGCATCCTGCGGTAACAAGCAGCAAGGAGGCATGGCAGGAGACCAAGAGTATGCAGTTAGAACGCTGCAGGCTACAAACGTTGAACTCCAAAGTTCCTATCCGGCTTCAATCGAAGGTAAGCAAGATATTGAAATCAGGCCTCAGGTTTCAGGATTCATCACTAAACTAGGTGTCGATGAAGGATCTGTTGTGCGCAAAGGACAAATGCTATTTGTAATAGACCCTGTGCAGTACAAAGCAGCAGTGCAACAAGCTCAAGCAGCTGTAAATGTTGCAAAAGCGGCTGTATCTACAGCTAAACTGACAGCAAAAAATAAAAAAGATCTTTATGATCAGAAAATTATTGGTAGCTATGAACTTCAGATGGCAGAAAATAGCCTGATAACTCAAGAAGCAAATTTGAGTCAGGCGCAAGCTCAACTAATCACTGCCCGCCAAAACCTCTCATTTACAAGCGTTACGAGCCCGTCTAACGGAGTAGTAGGATCAATTCCTTATCGTGTAGGTAGCCTGGTTAGCGCTTCTATTACTACTCCTCTTACTACGGTATCTAACATTGACGAGATGTATGTATACTTTTCTGTAACAGAAAAACAACTGATGAGTTTAACCCGTAAGAGTGGAAATACTGCAGAAATACTAAAAAGTTTCCCTCCCGTACAATTGAAGGTTGCTGATGGTTCTATTTATAGTGAAGCAGGTAAAATTGAAACAGTAAGCGGTGTAATAGACCAATCAACCGGCTCAGTAAGTATGCGTGCTACATTTAAGAATCCTAACCATTTATTGAAGAGTGGTGGCTCTGGTTCTGTAATCATCCCTTATAAATCAGAGAATATCATAATGATTCCACAATCGGCTACAACTGAGGTTCAGGATAAAAAATATGTATTTGTTGTAGGTGCCGATAATAAAGTGGTCAACACACTGGTTGAAGTAGCTGATTTGGACCATGGAGCAGAATATCTGGTAACATCAGGACTTAAGGCCGGAGACCGCATTGTGGTTGAAGGTGTTGCCACATTAAAAGACGGCATGCAAATCAAACCTATCACTGAAGCTGAATCTGTAAAGAAGAAAGAACAAGCTGCTCAAATGGGTGCCGGAATGGGTGCAAAAAAGTAATTAGTTAATTAGTAAGATATAATCATGAAATTAGATAAATTTATAAACCGCCCGGTATTATCCACGGTTATCTCTATCCTGATTGTGATATTGGGTATACTGGGATTAATATCCCTGCCCATCACACAATATCCGGATATTGCACCGCCTACCATTCAGGTAAGTACAACGTATTCGGGTGCTGACGCACAGACTGTACTGAATAGTGTGATCGCTCCGCTCGAGGAATCCATTAATGGTGTGGAAAACATGACCTACATGACCTCTACCGCAAGTAATAGTGGTAGTGCTTCCATAACCGTTTATTTTAAACAGGGAACAGACCCTGATATGGCCGCCGTTAATGTGCAGAATCGTGTCTCTTCCGCCACCAACCTATTGCCATCCGAGGTTGTTCAGGTAGGTGTTACGACAGAGAAGAGGCAAAGTAGTATGTTGCTTATCTTCGGTGTACACGGCACAGATAATCGATATAGTGAAGCTTTCTTACAGAATTACACAGATATCAACATTCTTCCCCTGATCAAACGTATTCCGGGTGTAGGTAGCGCTCAAGCATTTGGTGGAAGTACGTACTCCATGCGTATCTGGTTAAAACCGGACGTGATGAAACAATACAAATTGATTCCCAGTGATGTGACTGCCGCCCTTGCCGAACAAAACATTGAAGCAGCGCCGGGCCAGTTTGGTGAAAGCGGAAATCAATCGTTTCAGTATACGATGAGATACAAAGGACGTCTGAAAGAAGTTGCCGAATACGAAAATATCATCATCAAAGCTTCTGAAAGTGGAGAAATACTTCGTTTGAAAGATGTGGCAAGAGTCCAACTGGATGCCTTAAGTTATTCGGTTAAAACATCGGTGAACAACACTCCGGGTGTCGTTTGTGCAGTATACCAGACAGCCGGTTCAAATGCTACTGAGATCATCAAAGAAGTTCAGAAGACTCTAAAGGCTGCGGAAAAAGACTTCCCTCCGGGCGTGACTTATGATGAAATGATGAATACCAACGACTTTCTTTATGCTTCCATCGAAGAAGTTATCAAAACGCTGATCGAAGCATTCTTGCTGGTATTTATTGTAGTATATGTCTTCTTGCAAGATTTCCGTTCTACATTGGTTCCAGCCATTGCCGTACCGGTATCATTGATCGGAACCTTCTTCTTCCTCTATTTATTCGGATTCAGCATCAACTTGCTGACACTATTTGCCTTAGTGCTTGCCATTGCCATTGTCGTCGATGATGCCATCGTGGTAGTGGAGGCGGTTCATGCCAAGTTGGACCAAGGATATAAATCAGCGCGCATTGCTTCCATCGATGCAATGAGTGAGATTTCAGGTGCTATTGTCTCTATTACATTGGTAATGGCGGCGGTATTTATTCCGGTAACCTTTATGGGAGGTACATCAGGCGTATTCTATACACAGTTTGGTATAACACTGGCCATCGCAATTTTTATCTCTGCGCTAAACGCATTGACATTGAGTCCGGCTTTATGTGCTATCCTCCTGAGACCTCATAAAGACGAGGAAGGTAAGAAACTGAGTGTCATAGACCGTTTCCATCAATCGTTCAACGCTGCCTACGATGTTACATTAAACAAATACAAGAAAGGTGTTCAGTTCTTCATCAAGCGTAAATGGCTCTCTTTGGGCACAGTTGTGGTAGCGGTAGCATTACTAGCCATCCTTATGGCTAAAACACCAACCGGATTGGTTCCAAATGAAGATACCGGAACATTCTTTATTACGGTAAGCTGCCCTCCGGGAAGTTCGCTGGAAAAAACTCAAGCTATTATGGGAGAAGTTGACAAACTACTTGCAGCAAACCCATTGGTTGAATTTAGAGCACAAATAATGGGTTACAGTTTTCTTGCAGGTCAGGGAAGCCCTTATGGAACATTTGTCTGTAGAATGAAAAACTGGTCTGAAAGAGAAGGAAAAGGTCAAGATGCCAATTCTGTAATAGGCCTGCTTTATGCACAAACCGCAACAATAAAAGATGCTCAAATTCTTATTTTTGCGCCTCCTATGATTTCAGGATTTAGTGCAACCAATGGTTTCGAGTTCAGTGTACAAGACAAGACAGGAGGAGATGTGAACAAATTCTTTGGTATTACTCAGAATTTCCTGGCCAAACTGAAAGAACGACCTGAAATTGCAGCAGCCCAAAGTACATTCGACCCGCGTTTTCCGCAATATATGGTTGATGTAGACGTGGCAAAATGTAAAAAAGCCGGCATCAGTCCGAGTGATGTACTGACCACGCTTCAGGGTTATTATGGAGGTTTATATGCATCCAATGTTAACAAATACGGTAAACTTTATCGTGTTATGATTCAGGCTGATGCTAATTATCGAGCCAATCCTGAAGGTCTTAAAAATATCTATTTAAGAAATGGAAGTGAAATGGCTCCGATAAGTGAGTTCATGACACTGACCAAGGTATACGGGCCACAGAATATCAACCGCTTCAACATGTTTACCTCAATGGGTGTAAATGGTTCCGCTGCGGATGGATACAGTTCCGGTGATGCGATTAAGGCCATCCAAGAGGTAGCAGCAGAAACACTGCCTACAGGTTATGGATATGAATTCGCCGGACTAACTCGTTCCGAGCAAAGTTCAAGCAATTCAACGGCAATTGTATTCGCTCTTTGTATCCTGTTTGTATATTTCATCCTGAGTGCCCAGTACGAAAGTTACATCCTGCCGCTCACGGTTATTCTTTCATTGCCGTTCGGATTGGCGGGGACATTTATCTTTGCCAACCTCATGGGTATAGAAAACAATATATATCTCCAGATTGCGCTAATCATGCTCATCGGATTGCTCGCCAAGAATGCCATCCTGATCACAGAGTTTGCTCTTGAACGAAGGAAGACGGGAATGGGAATAACCTGGAGTGCCGTACTTGCGGCTGCCGCACGTCTTCGTCCTATCTTGATGACTTCTCTGGCTATGATTATCGGACTTATGCCGCTGATGTTTGCTTCCGGAGTTGGTGCCAACGGTAACAGTTCATTGGGTACAGGTGCCGTAGGTGGTATGTTTGTGGGTATGATCTGCCAGATATTTATCGTGCCTATACTATTCGTTATCTTCGAATCTATTCAGGAGAAAATCAAACCTCTTCATTGGGAAGATGGAGATCAGAAAGCCATTAGGGCAGAGCTTGAACAATATACAAACCTACATAAGGAGGATAATAAAAAATGAAAAAACAGATAATATTTCTGATGTGTACAACTGCTCTGTTCAGCAGTTGCCACATCTACAAATCATATGACCGCCCCGACATAAAGACAAGTGGGCTGTATCGAGATACAGCTTCTGTCAATGACACGCTGGCGGTGAGCGATACAGCTAACATGGGTAATCTGCCATGGAAAGAAGTGTTCACTGACCCTAAGCTCCAATCATTGATTGAGATGGGACTGAATAACAATACTGATCTGCTGACTGCTACATTAAAGGTGAAAGAAGCAGAAGCCATGTTGACTTCAGCAAAGCTCTCTTTCTTACCTTCTTTTTCTCTTGCTCCGGAAGGTACAATAGCTAGTTTTGATCATGCTAAAGCAACTCAAACCTATACATTACCTATTGCCGCAAGTTGGGAGATAGACTTGTTTGGTAAATTACTGAATGCCGAACGCGGACAAAAGGCGACTTTGTTACAAACCAAAGCCTATCAACAAGCTGTACGTACGAAAGTAATAGCCAATATAGCTAATGCATACTATACCTTATTGATGTTAGACCGTCAACTCGACATTAGTACGCAAACAGCCGAGAACTGGAAGCATAGCGTAGAAATAACCAGAAAGTTAATGACGATTGGTTCCGTTAACGAATCAGGTATCGCCTCTACCGAAGCAAACTATTATAGTGTACTGTCTTCTTTACCCGAACTGCGCCGACAGATTCGTGAAACAGAGAACTCTCTTTCACTACTGTTAGGGCAGGTTCCACAAACCCTTGATCGCGGTAAGTTGGAAGAGCAAGCATTGCCTACGCATTTAGCAACAGGCATTCCGGTGCAATTGCTTTCCAACCGTCCGGATGTAAAGCAGAGCGAAATGGCACTGGCTACAGCTTATTATACAACAAATAAAGCTCGCTCGGCTTTCTATCCAAGCCTTACCTTAACCGGAGCTTTGGGATGGACAAATAGTGCCGGTACTGCGATCATAAATCCAGGCAAGATGATTGCTTCCGCTGTAGGTTCACTTACACAGCCAATCTTCGCAAAAGGAGCTTTGAGAGCCAGCTTAAAAGTAGCTAAGGCACAGCAGGAAGAGGCTTTACTAAGCTTCCAGTATGCTTTACTTAGTGCAGGAAGTGAAGTGAGCAACGCATTGGTGCTATATCAATCGGCGACAGAAAGAAGCGGATTGGAAGAAAATCAGATTAAAGCATTGGGAAGAGCTGTAGATTATACGCAACAATTATTCTCTTTGGGATCTTCTACTTATCTGGAAGTGCTCACCGCTCAGAAATCATTGCTTAGCGCCGAACTGTCAAAAGTGTCTAACGACTTTAGTCGTATGCAGGCCGTTGTGAACCTCTATTACGCATTAGGCGGAGGAAGATAATGTTGAACCATAAAAAACAAGGATAAAATATGATTAGTCCACAAGCATTTATTGATCCCAGCGCAAAGATTGGGAAAAATGTAGAGATATATCCGTTTGCCTATATCGAAAAGAATGTAGAGATTGGTGACAACTGCATCATCATGCCATACGTAAGTATTATGAGCGGTACCCGCTTGGGTGAAGGTAACTCCGTGTTTCAAAACACGGTACTAGGTGCTACGCCTCAGGATTTTAATTATACAGGCGAAGAAACCACTTTAATCATCGGACATAACAACGTGATTCGTGAGAATGTGGTGATAAACCGCGCTACCCACGCTAAGGATAAAACGGTTCTGGGGAATAACAATACGCTCTTTGAAGGAGTTCATCTCTCACATGACAGTCATGTAGCCGATGATTGTTCCTTCGGATATGGAGTAAAGGTTTCAGGGAACTGTACCATTGATTCGCATGCCATTCTGGGTAGCCAGGTAGTAGTGCAACAAGGTGCACATGTGGCATCATGGACCCTGGTCAGAGGCGGTTGCCGTTTTAGCAAGGATATCCCTCCATACATCGTAGTGGCAGGTAATCCTACTCACTATTATAGCGTTAACGAACTGGTACTTTCTCAGAATGGAATTCCCGAGCATATACAGAAGCACATTGCCAATGCATACAGACTTATCTATCAGGGAAACACCAGTATCTTTGATTCTTTGAAGAGAATTCACGAACAGGTTCCGATGAGCGAAGAGATTGAAGAGATCATCCGATTCGTAGAAACTTCGGAAGAAGGAAGAGGAATTATCAAGTAAAGATTATAGTACTACAAGTAGAAAAAGCCAACTAATCTACAATGGATTAGTTGGCTTTTCTAATTTTCAATAAAGAGCAGCATATTATTATGCAAAGAAACTATTCGCTCAACAGTTTAACAGCGTCCACATATTGTGCAATACCCTTAGCCACCATCTTTGCTTCTTTCATCGCAAGGACAACCGTTTGTGGAGTATGCACCACATCTCCTCCGGCAAATACCCCTTTACGAGTCGTCATGCCATAAGGTAAATCTTTTGTAATCACATAACCGACTTCATTCACTTCAATACCTAAAGAAGTCGAAACAATCCTATCAGCAGGTTTTGAACCAACAGCTATCAGTACACGATTCATCGGAATTAGTTTCTCACCCTCAGGATCTTCTACTCTGATAGCTTTCAATGTATTATTTTCTCCAACAAATTCCAACGTATTTGTTTCCCATAGAAAATTCACGCCTTCTTCCACCGCCTCGTTATATTCTGTCTGCAAAGCAGGCATTTCCTCTATCGTCCGATGATAAATGACATTTACCTTTTTTGCCCCCATCCTAATTGCAGTACGTGCCGTATCCATCGCTACGTTTCCGGCACCAATCACTGCCACATCTTCCCCCTCTATAAGAGGTACAGCAGCGCGATTAATTCCACCGCTATTATACAAACTAACCATACGAAGAAAATAGGAAGATTGCAATACTCGATATAAAGTAATACCAGGAACAGTCAAGGTTTTAGGCACAGACGTACCTGATCCTATAAAGACCGCATCAAATTCTCGTTCCAACATGGCATCTACCGTTATCTGATCTCCGACCCGACAATCATTAATGAAAGTGACGCCCAGAGCTTCTATCTTTTTGACCTCACGCCTCACTATTTCTTTCGGCAAGCGATATTCCGGGATCCCGTACATTAAGACTCCTCCCGGTTCCTTCTGCCATTCAAACACCACCACATTAAATCCCTGACGAGCCAGATCACCGGCAACAGTCAGTCCGGCAGGCCCCGAACCGATTACAGCCACCTTGCCCCTATTCTTAGGTGCCAGCTTCTCCTTAATTAAAAGCATATTGCTGTCAAAATCAGCAATAAAGCGTTCCAACTTACCTACATTTACAGGGTTTCCCTTCTTATTCAGGATACAATGCCCTTGACATTGTTTTTCATGCGGGCACACCCTACCGCATATAGCCGGTAAGTTACTCTTTTCATTGACTATCTGCATTGCGGCACCAATATTACCCATAGACAACTGATTAATAAATCCAGGTATGTTATGCTCTATAGGGCAACCTTGCACACACAAAGGATTCTTACAGTTCAGACATCTTTTAGCTTCATTAATCGCTTCCTTTGTGGTATAACCGATATTTACCTCTTGAAACGGAGAGGCTTTTGTTTCATTTAATTCATTATACATACTCCATTTTGCTATGTTGAGATTGCAAATATACGACATTATGGCTTACAAAGATCAATCTTTGCGTTTTTTATGTTATAACGGAATAAAAGATGTAATCAGAACAAATAAATACGATAATCTAGTAGGAGCAGGTGTCGAGTTACAATTAACAACAAAAAGAGATAAGCACATTGAATATCAGTTCATTACTCATTGAAACAAATTAAGTGCGCCAGAACCATTTTATTTTTGTGAAGAACATGGCAACAAGCATTGCAAGCATAGTGATAATGACTCCTCTCAGAAAACCCAACCATGCATTCTGATAAAAGAACGAGAGGTAATCTGCTATGCCAAGCAAATGCAGAGTTGGCATAACCACTAAATTAGCAGCTACATAAGCTACCATCGGATTTTGCCCAACCATCTCGAAAGGTAAAGTCAACTTTTTCCAACGATAAATATCACTCATGATAGAAAGAGCAATCATCGCTATAAAAGCCAGCCCTGATGTTACAAAATAGTAGCTGTAAGTAGAATAATCTTTGCGAATCCCCCCCTCAAAAGCTTCAAAGAAAAGACCTAAAATTAACAGATAAGCACCTGCAACAAAAAGCTTGCGCCAAAAAGAGATATTAGTACCCACTCCTTTTAACAGATACCAAAGCAGTCCCAATAGTGTAACCGTTCCTACAAGATTGAACACGAGGTATCTCATATAAAGCGCATACACATTGAGTACAATTATCCCTATGCTAATAAACAGTATAAACGGAAGTTTTTTATCTTGGTTACATACTGAATCCTCTGAAGTCCTCGTCTTAATCCAGTCATATAGGTATTCTCCGGCAATGGAACCGGGAATAACGATAAACAAATATTTCAGATAGGTAAATTGATACATCCAAGAAGCGGGTGAATACCCCATCACTGCCTGCGCCCATGAACCTTCGGTCGAACTACTTAGTAGAATGCCCATAATAAAAGGAAGTATAGCAATGCGCACCCACCGATTATGCAACGTGAACAGATATGCTAACGAACCGAAAATAGCCATATTAGCTAATATTAGAATGATGATATCGCTATGCATCGGGTCAAAAGAGTGTCCATCGGAAGATGAGACAGTAATCATCATAATCGTACCAACAACATAAGCTACAATCTCCAAGGCAACATGCATCCATCTAGGCATCTCCCATGGGAAACGTACAAACATGCAATTCAACAAAATAAAGACTGCCAGCATACACAAAGAGGTTAGGGCATCTTGGGGGGATGAGGATCCCCAAACATACATCTGTTGAATGAATATAGCAAAGAACGTTAGCTTCACTCCCCGCAGTAAACTATGAATAACAAGATTCAATGTCCCTGTTCCTTTATTATGCTTACTTCCTATAGAGAATGGGAAGGCAGCTCCCATAGCGAATAAGAAAAACGGAAAGATGAGATCGACCCAAGTTATTCCGTATCTGGAAGGATCAAAAACATGATCGGGAGGAGGTACCTGAGCATGATACATCCATCCGGGTAATATTCCCTCACAAATGGTAGCAGAAAGAATCATGGTTGCAATGGCATAACCACGCAACGCATCTAAGGAGAACGCACGATTATTCATAAGATGTATTTTTTTTTGATTAATCTGTGTTAAGTTAATAAATTGATCCACCTTCTCTCATTCCTTCTTCCACTTGAGACCAAAGGTTCTTATCTATGATGTGTACAATATCAAACACCATTAATCCATCGGATTTAGACAGGTTCATTTTGATACTCTCAACCAACTTATCAGGGTTATTATAAAATTGATCAACTAAAACGCCCCCCATGAATTTATTCTTCTTTAGGATAGTGCGAAGATGAGTGCAAGAACCCTCCACACAATACCAAGTACCCGATTGTGCCTGACTGTCAGTCTCGTTCCACACACTTCGGTTGGCTTTTTTATAATCATCAATAGATATATCAGTATAATAATTACCCGTTGCATATATGTCCATCAACTCTGCATAGCCGTATTTTTGATAGTCAGCTGTCGCCCAATCAAAATCCTTACTCGGATCATAGTTTTTACTGGCAAAATTAACGCCAACTTCATAATAGGAAGGATACCAAGCTCCCGTATAAGTACCAAAAGAAATCTTAGGATTGACAGATTTTACTTCTTTACGCGCTATAGCCATGAAGTCAGTAATATTTTTAGTTCGCCATTCTATCCATTTTAGGAAATAAGGGCCACGAGCAATGTTATACTTGCCACTTGCGTCTTTCTCCCATTTATAAATATCTTCCGGAAAGTTTGCCAATTTATGACCGATATATTCTTCAAACTTAGAACGAGATAAAGGAGAGAAATCAGCCGTTATGCCATCATAGCGTACCCTGTCTAACATCAAGCCGTCGAGATCTGGATATTTAGTAACAAGCTCTTTCAACACATTCAAGATATGAGTGCGAAAATCTGCGTTTAGTGGATTAATCATTGCAGCATACTTTTGCTTTTCATTCATTATGGAGATAATTCCTTTATCGGGAGTATACACCATGGAAGCCCATTCAGGATGCCCGTTATATACTTGCCCGCGATCAAAATAATTGTGACCGGCAGAAAAGATATTTAGGGAAGCATGTATTTCCAAACCTAGCTCATGCCCCTTCTTAATGAAATAGCCTAAATAATCAAATTTACTCCTTTTATATCCCTTCCATTCTTCCATGCGAGGAGCATAAACACTCTCATACAACACTTCACCAGTAATGGGACGTACATCGACCACTGCATGAGTAAATCCTAAAGATTTGATTTTCTTTAAATAATAATCAATAGAATCCGGATGGCTGAACCTGGCAAAATTAGCCTCAGCATCAATCCACATCAGAGCGGGTTTCCCCTTTATATGGCTTTTTACTGTACTACTATGTGCGCAAGTTACAATTAATAAAGCCGCACAAACGCTTAAAGCTATTCTTAGTTTCTTCATTTCATTAATTTTATAAGTAAACACATTATTTTTCTATCATCGCCCGAAAAGGTGAAGCTGGAATCTCAGCATTATTGAACAAGTCTCCCTCAAGGTAGTTGCGAAAGCAATAACGCACTTCTACAGGCTCTTTGATTGAATCGTTCCATACCTTTACTGTAGATGAGCCTCCAATAATCTCAGCCTGTGCGGGAAGAAATTTTCCATCTGCTCCCGCAAGTTCAAAGCCCTTTAACTTCTGGTTCTCAGGGATCAAACCATCTTCTCCATAATCAAAAGTTACCTCAACTACTTGAGCATTCAACTTACAACTTCGATAGATCGGTCCTGAATATTGAAATCCTTGTTTCCCGTAAGTTTTCGCCAGAGCCCAGTATGCCAATCGTTGCCCAACTTTAATTTTGTAAGGAGGATGAATAAATGTTTCACTGCCCACATCGGTAGTAGTAACCATTCCTACGTTAGGCACCTCATGCATCAATTCTAGCTGGCATTGCCGAAACAAAGCCCAATCGAGTTTCTCTTTTCCTTCTGATTGCCAAGGAGCTATCTGCACATAATAAAAAGGCATATCCAGAAGTTCAAAGAATTGTCTCCACTGTGCCACCATAGCGGGAAATAACTTTTTATATAAATCCGGTGCAGGACTGTTAGCCTCTCCCTGATACCAAATGACGCCTTTCACAGGAAAACCCTTCCATGGACTCACCATTGCATTCCATAATAAAGTAGGAGTACCGGCCGGCCAACCAAATTCCGTCTGATTCACATCAGGCAATTCAACTTCAGGAAGACGAGACAATGTTTCTTTGTCCATCCATGCTTCTATCTTAGAAGCACTCCACGAACAATTTATCAAGCCAACAGGAATTTTCAATGTTTTTTGTAGTAACTCACCGAAAAAATAAGCCGTTGCGCTAAAGTCAGCAACTTCCTTTGAAGACGATTGCGACCAATGCCCAACTATGCCGTCGGATTTCGGTATAGTACTCCATGAATTCTGTACTGTAAATAAGCGAAGTGGACGCTCTTCATCTGACGAAACAATATACTGTTGAGACCCATACACCGGTTGGCCTCGAAAACCTTTTACCGGCATCTCCATATTAGATTGACCCGAACAAAACCAAACTTCGCCAATCAGAATGTTCTTTAATACAAGTTTCTCACCATCCGAGAAGGTTAGAGTATAAGGGCCTCCAGCAGCAGGTGTAGGCAATATTATCTCCCAATCTCCGTTTTTGGTACTCTTCGTTTGAAGTTTCTCTGCACTCCAAGAAGCAACTACAGATACGAACTTGGCTGGAGTAGCCTTGCCTGTAACATGAAGTTTTGAGTTTTGTTGCAACACCATATTATCTCCCAAAATAGAAGACAATGTAATCTTAGCCTGCACTTTAACAAGAAGAAGGCAACAAGCAATCAGTAAGCAATAACTTTTATTCATTTTCGGATTCTCTATTTAGTTTAGTGCCTGAGCATATACATTTCCAAAACGGTCTGTAACCTTAATTTCAATTTTCGCATGTTCATTATGAGGCGTTGCATGAAATAAGTGTCCGGTAGGAACCGGAGATATCCAATCATAAACCATCTTTTGTTTATCCGAACAAAGTTTCTTGGCATATGGATCAAAGCCTGTATACCGTATCATTTCTCCCATCAACTTGCCATCTTCCAACCACTGGACTTTCCAACGTCCATCCCAGTTCCAGACATTTACGACAATATCATCAGGATACTCATCCGAACTTCCGGCTGCATATGCCCGAAACTGATGTTCTTTAGGAAAACCGGAACCTTTATAATACCACTTTACTTTATTACCTGAAACTTCATAAACGCCATATCCACGAGGAGTTCCATCCAAACAAACATCAGCTCGCCACCATGTGCCACACACAGCCGCAGTATTGTGCTCCATCAAACTATCACTATAAATAAGGTTGAGATTATAATGCATATGCCCACTTATAATATGGGCGTTATACGGTCTCAAGAGAGCATGCAAAGCTTCCGCATTTACCGTCTGGTCTGCTATCATACTATAATTATATTGAAACGGCTCTTGCTTATCCTGCAAACGAGAGGGTATGTGCATCATCAAAAAGACCAGAGAGCCTTTTGGAATAGAAGAAAGATCTTCTTCTAACCAAGAAAGTGTCTTCTCATTCACATACCCCATATAGAAATAGTCACGACCAATATAAAAGTTATTATTGATAACCACATAATGCGCCTGCCCTTTATTAAAAGAATAGCAAGTGGGACCAAAATATCCTTCGAACGTTTTATATGAGGTTTCAAAAGATCGCCCATAATAATCCATATCATGATTACCTATTGCTCTGTAGATAGGAATATTTAAAGTATTTGACGCTTTAATATAATCAGGGTAGAGTGATGGAGAATCACCAACAATGTCTCCACAATCTACTCCGAACACATCATTATTAGAGTGATTATTCAGAAATTGCCTACAGTCAGCCAAAACGGCCTTATAACTCTCCAGTTCTTCTTTTGATGTGAGCTGCACATCTGCCTGAACAATAAAAATATGACTTGTTTCATCCTTTGAGTTTGTCTGCAATTCAAAATCGTAATTTTGTTGTTTGGTAGGATCAAGTTCTTTATAAAATTGCGGAATTGTATTTTGTGTACCCACAGTATAGCCCGAAGGAGTAGATATATATACAAATCGGCTATCTCCGCATATAGGTATTTTATACCCACCAGTCTTATCTGTTGACACGCAGTGACAGCCATCACTTACGGTAACTCCTTGCAAACCTTTTCCCCGACAGAATACTTTCCCAGAGATGATGTTCACCTGAGCCGTCAGATTCAAACTAAATCCAAGAAAGAACAAGAGGAGTAATTTATTTACTTTCTTTCCTATTTCATGCATTATCATAAGTTCGCAATTAATTCATTTGATTTTTGTTGTTTGCAAACACAATTGCCCTTTGCAACCAGATTTTATGCCCGGATGATACCGGGTTGTTCTCTTTAGACACCACTAATCTCAAAACATGTTCACCGCGGGATAATCCTAACAGATGAAAAATATGTGCTCTATTAACATCATATTTCCCGGCCTCCTCTCTATAGTAAACATCTATTTGCTTTATGAATTTTCCATCTACATATACATCCGCTCGTCCACCATCAACATTCCAACTCCCAAGCAATGAAATGCCAGTTCCATTAAATTTTAACTCAAAAGAATCACCAGGTGCATTTGCCACTTTATATAAATCAGGATCTCCATCTCCGTATACAAAATCACTCCAATCTCCTTTAAAAGCATCTTTAGAAATATCCTTTACCTGAATCTGCTTATTCATATAAGCATTTGGATACGATCTTTCTAACTTACCTCTAAAGGTAGGTTCTTGTACTTTTACTTTATAGAAATCTTTCCCTATTTTTCCTCCATTAGTTACAATATTCTCTTTTATAAAAAATAAAGTCTGAGACACTGCCTTATGATACGAATAATCCGTGTGCAGAAAAGGTTTATCTGCAATCTCCGGAATATATGATTTCAAGCAATCCGGAATTCCTGAATAACCATGTATTATTCCTAAAACAGCAGCTACATTTGCAGTATTACAATCTGTGTCCTGACCACAACGTATGGTTATCTGCATCGTTTTCTCAAAATCTCCATTGCCATATAATAGTCCAATTGCCACAAATGCTCCATTCAGCTTCGCATCAATATCGAAATCGTGAAACGGGATGCAAACATCATCATATCCCCATTTATTCTGAATCAAAGTCCACGTCTTCTCCCAATCATTGGGATTTGCTATATATCCATTTACTACATCTTGAATACATTGCGCATAAGTACTCTCACTCGGAATTACCTTCAAAGCACTTTTCACGATAGTCATTACATCATTATCAAAGTAAGCCATCGTGTGCATTGCTACCACAAACATTCCACCATACAGACCATCTCCATAAGCCATAATACGTCCAATGCTATCGCACATCAAATTTGAAGACTGAGGCATACCCGGATTCATAAAGCCAATAAAATCTGATTCTATCTGGAAATCGATATCATCTGAATGCATACTGTACTGAGGAGAACCTGATAATGGTGGCATTACACCATCAAAAATATTCTTGCGAGCTTGCAAGTTCGCATGGCATAAGGGAAAAGCAGCATTGGCAAAATTGATAGCCAACTGCTTCACCGGAGCATTTAATCCATACCTTTCCAGTGTCATCATAAAACTTAACTGACCATAGATATCATCCTCAACAAGAGATTTCTCTACGAGCTGTGGCATCCATGGAATATCACCATCGTAGATTTTCCCTAATGCCTTAAATTCCATTTCACGACCATACATCACACCAATCATTTTCCCGGCCCAAGCTCCTGACACTTTATCTTCCATCTCCTTTTTAGAGATTATTTCGTATTTTGCTTGTAGTCGGGAAAATGGGCAGAATAAGAATAATATAATAATCAAAATCAAATTATGTCTCATATAAATGTTTCGATCGAAGTGCATATCTTCATATTTTTATATAGATTTTCTTTTTATCCAAAATGTATCCAACAAACCAACAGATAAACATCCACCAACAGGCAAAGAGAAAGGAACCTAAGTAGGTACCTGTGTGAATAAAAACCGTAGAATAGATCCACGAAAACAGAGATGTATCGGAGATTGGAATCAAGTACATAATGACAGCCCCTAATTCTGCCAAAACATAAATAAAAAGAGGATTTCGCCCCAAGACTAAGAAGAAATAGCCATCTCTTGTTTTAGCAGAGAAGTCTAATAAATAGATAATTATCGATAGAATCAAACAATCTAGACCGACAGTCAGCATCGCATAAGAACTAGTCCAAAGTTTTTTGTTAATAGGGAAAAGAGGATTCCAACAATAGGCTATAAAGATCAAAATAACTCCAACAAAAAGTAATTTAGTCAAACCCTCATAGCTTTTACCTTGTTTCTGAATGAAATGACCAATTGCATATCCACCAATGACATTAAAAAGCGCAGGTAGAGTACTCAATACTCCTTCAGGATCGAAGAGGAAACCTTCTCCACCATATAAATGATTGCTACCTAGCAGACACATATCCAGTGATAATACGGCATTGCCTGTTTTGCTGTATTCTGCTCCTGATTCACCAAAAATGAACAATATAACCCAATAGGCTAATAGTGACAAGACACCTATTAAGAGCGTCTTTTTGTGACCTAGGTAATATATCATCAAAGCTACAATACCATAACAGAAAGCAATGCGTTGTAGTACGCCCATAATTCGTGTTTGCGAAATAGGAGACAGAACAAATTGTGAGTACTCGTTGAGCTTAAAAAACGGAAACCAACTCATTAGGTAACCGATAATAAAAATAAGGAATACTCGTTTTAAAATTTTAAATAGAACTGCTAATTGTGACATATTGTTCCATCTCCTCATGGCAAAACTTAAAGCATTACCCACTGCAAAAAGAAAAGAAGGAAATACCAAATCGGTAGGGGTAAAACCATTCCAATCAGCATGTTTAAGCGGACAAAAGACAGCCGCCCAATTGCCTGGGGTATTAACAATGATCATGAAACAAACAGTAAGTCCACGAAATACATCTAAAGCTATGAAGCGAGAAGAAGATATGTTTAACTCAGAATTCATCATGTTGATATAATAACCTCCCCATTAAGTTGGCACTTTTCAATGTCACTTGATGAGGAGATTTAAACTTCTATTTTAACTATTCAAATGTATTTGCCGGAGTGTAAACTTGAGGCAATGTTTGATCTTGTCCGCAAAGTGACCACCAAACCCCATATTGTTCTCTCTTAGCGTAATTGCTACTACTACTTTTATAAGCAGTAGGCATATTGTCTTCATTATACGAATATTCATTCGTGGGATAAGAAATCCGTTGAATCCAGTTGCCATCGGTAACGACTGCACTAGAACTTACATCAGGATAAGTTAGATCATCAGGATAACCTGTTCTTCTTATCTCTGACCATCCTTCACAGCTATTAGGAAATACAGCGATCCATTTTTGAATGGCAATCAATTTCAGTTTTGCTTCATTATCGGTAGCTGCTGACCAAGCCGGAAGTCCGTCAATATAGTTATCAATAGCTGTCTGAGCAATGGTTGTGCCTGATACGGAGGAGACTTCATTCATAGATGCCGTAATAGCTTCTGAGTACAGACTTTCTGCATCTCCTCCCCAACCTCTAAGGGCTGCTTCTGCTTTAAGGAAAAGTACTTCGGCATAATTTTGTACAGGATAATACAACCGACTGCCACTCGTATCGCTATCAGAAAAGTAGAAATAGCCAGTGCTTGAATAGTTTATACAGGCATAATTATTCCAATCAAAGTCAGTAGGATAATTAGAAGCAGCCATTCCGTTTTTAAATCCTACATACCCCAGATTTCCTTTAGTAAACCAAATTGGAGCTCTTGGGTCTAAGCTGTCTGCACGTGCGTAATCGGTGGTTGCACCTCTCATGTAATTCATGAAATCCATATCAGTGGTTGCATTGTTCCAACTTACAATAATGTATTGGTAATAATCGTAGTAGCCTACACCACTCAGGTCGCATTCTACTTTTGCTACATCGCTATTTGAAGTGAAAGTACCTCCTGCAATAGCCTTCTGAGCGTATACCTTAGCATCGGTAGCATCAACATTCGATATTCTCATAGCCATTCTCAACATAAGTGAATAGCCGAACTTCTTCCATAGAGTAGCATCTCCTCCATAAAGCAAATCATACGTACCGGGATCATATTGAGTTTCACTACTAGAACCAATGGAGTCACATGCTTCTTCCAATCGACTCATTAAATCCAAGTAGATCTCTTCTTGTGATGTATATGCTACAGCCGAGCCTTTACTTGCATCAGTATAAGGAACATCTCCCCAACGGTCTGTCACTCTTTGCCATAAGAAGCAATTCCAGATAGTATTCATAGCTTTCATATCAGTATAGCTGGCATCCTCACCACAAATTTCATCAATGTCATAATACTCTTTGAGTCTTTCGGTATAGAATTGTGCCCATCCGTAATAGGCCCATGAATCGTTGTATTCGTAGTTACCAGTATAAAAACTGGTGACGCAATTTGAAAAATAGTGTGCATACTGATCATCGTATAAACTATAATTTCTCTGATAATCGGCTGAAGTCCCCATCGTTATTGAAGTCGCAAATAATAATTTGGCTGACAGGTCAGCTTCAGTTAGTGTTGTTGTTGAAGTGTTCATCTCGTCAAAGCCGTCAGTGCAGCTATTGAAGAAAGTTATACAAAATACAACCGCTATGAGTGTAGTTATTTTTTTCATAAGTTCATTTACTATTAAAATCCTATATTAACAGTTAAGCCGTATGTGCTCGTATTTGGCACAGGCGAAAAATCAATTGCTTGAGAGAATATATTTGAAGACATGGCACTACCATCAGGAGTTGTGCCTGGAGTATGC
This sequence comes from Bacteroides sp. UBA1317, assembly GCA_002307035.1. GTDB lineage: Bacteria > Bacteroidota > Bacteroidia > Bacteroidales > Bacteroidaceae > Bacteroides. The sequence goes on along the minus strand of DBTL01000013.1, from coordinate 8,150 downwards.
TTAACAAGATATAGCAGGTTAGAACCAAATAATGCCACCTTGAAGTTATCCAATACGCTGTGAGTAAGAGATTTCAATAACTTTTTAGGGAAATTGTAGCCTAATGAGATTTCTTTTAGTTTGAGGTAAGAGGCATCGTAAATAAATTGTTCTGCTGTTATACCATTCTGCCAAAAGTTCTGAGCAGTTACGGATTGTGTGTTAACTGAACCGCTCTCCAATACACCACTGATTACTTTGTCTGCTCTATCTTCGGTGCATTTGGCAACTCCTGCCCAAGATGCAGAAGCCTCTGTATAAGAATAGACATCACCACCTTTTTGGAAAGCAAATAATGCAGAAAGATAGATTCCTTTATAATTAGCATTTAAAGCAAATGAACCTGTAAAGTCGGGCTGAATGCAACCTAATACCCCTTGTGAATCACTCTGCTCAGGTAATCCGTCTGAACCAATTATTTTATTGCCGTTAGTATCTTTCTTGTAGCCGTAATCGTATATCTCGCCGAGCTTATCCCCCTCTATGGCAACTATTTTAAGACCATTGTTCAGGCTTCCAAATTCATACATATCCACCGAACTATCCAATTCGTCCACACGTGTAGTATTTTTAGCAAAGTTGGCTATTAAGTCTATACTGAGATTTTTAGTCTTAACAGCTGTTCCCGACAAGGTGAGTTCCAGACCTTTATTGGAGATTTTTCCAACATTGGCTGTCTGGCTAGTATATCCAGCAGAATAAATATAAGGAATGTCCAATACCTGATTTTTGGTAATTGTATTATAATAGGTAAGATCAAAACCTACTCTGTTACCAAAGAATTTCCATTCGGTACCAAACTCATAAGATGTGGCAATCTCTGGTTTTAAATTAACGTTAGAGAGCGTAGTAGGTTCTGAAGCATACAAAAGACTAAAACCGCCAACACTTGTTGAATAGGATTGTTGCAATTGATAAGGATCTGTATCTTTACCTACCTGAGCAAATGAAGCTCTTACTTTACCATAAGTGATGATATTTTTCGGATAAGAGATTCCATAAGTGTCAAGAGCTTCTGTAATCAATCCACTTAAACTGAAGGATGGATAAAAATACGATCTATTAGATGAAGGCAGGGTAGATGACCAATCGTTACGAGCAGTGATATCTAAATAAAGGAAGTTCTTATATCCCAAATTCATAAATCCATAGAGAGAGTTAATCTCTTTCTCGTAAATGTCATTGCTAGTAGTCTGACTAGTGCCCAGACTCAAGTAAGCGGCTCCTGTAACGGAGAATTGTCCGGAACCTCCATATATAGATTCTGTCTTGGTGTGCATGCGGTTTCCACCTACGCTTACTCCCAAAGAAAAATCCTTAATCTGCTTATTGTAATTCAACAAGAACTCAGAGTTCATCTCTTTAAAAGTCTCTTTGGTCATTTCCATCATAGGCCAGTTTGCCTCAACAGCATCTTCGTAGTTATATACGTATTTATATTGCGTGTCTGAATAATCTAAACCTTGTTTGATTTTCAGTTTTAGATCACTGGAAAGGTTTATGGTTGCCTGAGCGTAACCAAAGAACTTGTTCTTAGAATCCTTATTGTTTTCCTGAGCGAGTAGGAAATAAGGATTTCGATAACTGGCATTCGGAGTTGTCCAGTTGTCTTCTGAATAATTATTATTCGTGGCTAAATCATCTGCATCAAATTTATGTTCTTTTAAATCTGACAATTGAATATTTCTGGGCATTGTATACAAATAATACATAGTACTGTAGTAACCAAGCAATGGCCTGTTTCTACCTACTGTATTTACATAATTAGCCTTAATATCTACATCTAAATACTTATTGACATTATGTTTTGTAACCACATCAAAACTAGTCTTCTGTACCGTTTGCCCCGGAATGTTTCCTTTCATATAATCATTTCCTAAGGAAGCACGAAAAGAACTTTGTTCATTACCTCCGCTGATGGAAATATTATGTGACTGTGTGTTAGCAGAGCGATAGAAATTTTTCATTAAATCTTCCTGGACAGAATAGGTCGTTGTTTGGGTGTTATCCCACCATGCGGTTATCTGCTGACCTGTCATCTCCTCTCCCCAAGAACTTTGAGCTGTAGAACTATAGACGCCATTAGTTCCTTGCCCATAAGTATCTTGCAAATCCAAGGAATAAGCTACTGGAGAAACGCTCATCTTATAAGTATAAGTGACCCCCAAACTCTCATTCTTCCCTCCTTTTTTAGTAGTAACAAGGATAACGCCATTACCTGCTCTGGAACCGTAAAGTGCCGCAGCGGAAGGCCCCTTTAATACAGAGATTGATTCAACATCTTCAGGGTTTAAGTCAAAAGCCCCGCCAGCTCTATCATATCCTCCCCATTGATAATTACCTGTAGTGGTAGAATTATCATAAGGCACTCCATCCACAATCCAAAGAGGTTCGTTATTATCAGCTAGTGACGAATTACCTCTAATAACGACTTTAGCAGAACCTCCAGTACCTGTCCCTGAGGAATTGATAGAAAGTCCGGCTACTTTACCTTGTAAAGCACTTGTAACATCGGAACTTCCAGCCTTTGTCAATTCGTCGGCTTTAACATCTTGTACTGCATAGCCCAAAGATTTCTTTTCTCTTTTAATCCCTAATGCGGTAACTACAACATCTCCTAAAGCAACTGAAGATTCTTCTAATACAACGTGGTACTGTGTTGCTTTACCTATGGGCACTTCTTTTGAAGTATAGCCTACATAAGAGAAGATAAATGCAGTCTTCTTCTCTGTTGCAATATTAAATTTGCCATCAATATTGGTTACAACACCTTCTTGGGTACCTTTTACAATGACCGTAACGCCAGGAAGTGGTTCGCCTTTATCGTCCACCACGGTTCCTCCTAAATTAACCTTCTGCGCCCAAGCACAGGTGGAAAACAAAATCATAAAAAGAAAGATAAATTTTTTCATAAATAGTGAATTTGAATTAGATTAGATGATCTTTTTTGTTCGAATATAATTCTATATATTTAATAATTACCATATACATTATCAATTTAAGGCTAAAATGAAGCGTTATATATTAAAAATAATACTATTATAAAATAAATATACCTATAAGATTTTAATATATCATTCTACAGACCTTTTTTGATAATATTTTCGTGCGATATGATTATAATGCGCTTCAATATATAGATGAGGCATTTATAATTTAAAATGTTCTCGATAACGTTCATACAAATATCCTGCCTGTAAATAAGTCGAATTAGGACTCATGAAATGAGAAAACTCAAAAGTGATGGCATCTTCCATACCTGCTTTTCGTGCTATTTCCAGTTTTAGCAGTAGCTTTTCCCATTTAATGGGAAGAAAGCGGATGGGCATATCACGGTCGAATGACTCTATATTTGTCCAACATTTCATATTGTATCTGTCGGCTAGTTTCTTGTTGACTACCAAATAATCATATAATTCATGATAATCTACCTGACCATCCTGAAAAGCCAAGATATCGACAGCACCCTGTACATTACTGAGTATTTCATCCCACTCTTCTTCGTGCTCTTTTACGGAAAGAGCTTTATCACCACCAGCCATCACTTGGTCTGTTTTTACTCCATGTATATAAGGTGAAACAAGTGTGGTCAGATTGCCCGAAACCTCTTTGGCATGTTTTCCTACCTGAGCATATATCTTAGACATGTTTTTAGTACGACGGCTAATCTCCTGAGAAAGATACCAACCCTGAAAAGATTTATGATGTCCGTACTTGCTCCAGACTTCGTCAATGAGTGCCATATTTAGGTCTATTTCTTTCTGAAAAGCTCCTTCTATCCAATATTTTCCAGAGTCGTACATTCCAAAAAAGAAGGCCAAACCATGCTTATCGGCAAGTGACAGGAACATCTCTACAAGGTCAACAGAGGGATAGTATACATCTTCACTTTTAGTTATTGACTCGAACGGTGCTACAACCCATTTACCTAAACCCGAACGGATCATCACTACTGTATTAATCCCGATCTTCTTCATTGCAGAAAAATCTTTATCCCAGTCTTTTACTCCCCAATTCTGATGAGGAATATCCCAGCTGATTTCATCAAGAAATGTAGCATGAATGGGCATTCCTTTCATTGCATTAGGAGTAACATAAGAGTTCTTCATATTTGCATCAAAAGATGATTTACTGGATTCGATTAAATAGTCTGAAGAAAATAGCTTTTGAGCAATCATTAAAGAAGATGAAGCCAATACTCCTTTTAAAAAATTTCGTCGTTCGTTCATCATAAGATTCAACTTTAAGCATATTAAGTTACAATTCTTCCAGCACTTTCCAGCACTGATACAACCCTCTGGGTACATGGAAACATCCTTTCCACTTGCCACCTTTCAAGGGTAATAGCACCTCTCCTCTTCTATCAAGATAACCGAACCATTCGGGATAATCAGGATCTTTAAAATGAGTCCATACATAATCATGTACTTTCTCAAACCATTCCAAACATTCCTGTGAACCGGTTAGTTGATAACCTTTCAGCAACGAAATAAGGGTCTCGATATGTACCCACCATAGTTTTTGATCCCATTCTAG
>DBTL01000013.1:0-3196 GCA_002307035.1 Bacteroides sp. UBA1317 | reverse complement strand
GGGCGATTCAGCCTCTTACCCAGATCCATGATAAACCACATAGCTTCAATGGAATGGCCGGGATTAACCAACCGTCCATCAAAAGTATTGGATAACTGACCGTCAGTCGTTACATTTTCAATAATAATTCCCCCTAATTCAGGACGATAGAAAACATCCATCACTTCGTGTATGCATGTTTCGATAGTCTGCTTTAAGTAGTCTTCATCCAGTAGATGTTCAATCTCCAATGCTAAATTACAAAGGATCATAGGCAATGCAAAATTCTTCAGATCACGTGCGCCCGGATATAACTTGTTCCACTTGCCTTTCGGGTTCTCTACTTTCGAAAGAATAATTTCAAAGGTTTTTTTTGCGATATCTGCATATTCCTGATTGCCCGTGGCAAGGCTCAATTGCCCGAAAGCCATTGTAGCAAAGGTATATGAGAAGATATTGTATGGCTCCACCAAGGGCCGCCCCTCCCTATCAAGAGAGAAGTACCAATTATAATTCCCATCATGACCAAATTTCTTCAGAAACTCTCCTCCTTGAACAGCACAGTCCAACCATTCTTTCCGCTTTTCCACTTTATTGTAAAGCATTGAGAACATCCAAACTTCACGCCCTTGCAACCACACAAACTTATCTGTGTCGAATACACTACCGTCTCTGTCAAGGCAAGTAAAATAGCCTCCAAACTCTTTATCCTGAGAATTATTGAGCCAAAAAGGTAAGACTCCGTCAAGCAACTCAGTTTTATACTGTGCCGCCAATTCTTTAAAAACCATCATTTAATTTGTATTTATACGATTAAGGTCGATTTATTTAGTCCAATATTTTTCAATTTCTTCAAGAGACTTTCCGGTAGTCTCAGGTACAAACTTCCAGACGATCAGCATGTATGGGATACACATCACAGCAAACAGAATGAATGTTCCGGCGGGGGAAAGATTTTGGAGCATCCAGGGGGTCAACTGTCCGATGAGATAAGTACCCACCCATAAAGAAAATCCGGCTATAGACATGGCCAGGCCTCTTACCTTTATAGGATACATTTCTGATAATAACACCCACACCACTGCGCAAATGGATATGGCACAACAGAATATATAAAAGAGAAAGAATATTAATAAAAAAACATTCGGGATACCCATCGATTCGCCTGCCATAAAATAAAAAGCGATTAGCAATAATGAGAGTATCATTCCCGAAACGCCATAATACACAAGGCTTTTTCTTCCCACCTTATCTATTATGAACACTGCAAGAACTGTGGTGAGCATATTGACAAGCCCGACAAGAACTTGATAGAAAAGAGAATCACCACCGGAAAGACCTGCATTTTCAAAGATTGTCGGTCCATAATAGAGTACAGCGTTCACGCCCATAAACTGGCCCAATATTGCTATACACACACCTATCACAACAGCCTTCAAAATACCCGGTTTCATCAACGACGACCATTCTGATTTTGTATCAGCATCAACAACCTGGCGGGTGATACCTACTTGATTTTTAGCTTCTCCCACTGAATTATAGATACGAACAAGAATATTGTTCGCCTTTGTATCCTGGCCTTTTAGGATGAGCCAACGTGGACTCTCAGGTATAAAAAAGATGATAAGGAAAAAGAATACAGCCGGTAATGATTCCATCCCAAGCATGCCTCGCCATATTTCTGAAACAAAGATTTTATCGAGTAGTGGAGTACCCGAAATAACTCCCGTTTCAGCCCATAACATTAACTGATAGTTCATTAGGTAAGCACCTAAGAAACCAACTGTTACTGCTAATTGATACAAAGAAACCAATCGGCCCCGATATTGCGGTACAGAAACTTCGGATATATACAATGGTGAGATAATGGAAACAACACCTATTCCTACTCCACCAATAATACGATAAACAACCAGCTGGTCGAAATTAGAACATAAAGCACAACCTATGCCGGAAGCGGAAAATAAGATAGCAGAAATAAGCATCGTCTTCTTTCTACCAATATGATCACTTAAAACTCCGGCAGATAAGACTCCAATGATAGATCCGACCAAAGCGCAACCCACATACCAGCCTTGTTGCATAGCATCCAGATGGAAAAGAGTAGTAACCTGAGCAATCGTTCCGGAAATTACAGCCGTGTCATATCCAAACAGGAAGCCTCCCAATGCAGCTACTACAGACAGAAAGATTAAATATCCCGTGTTAACTTGTGAGTTCATCTATATCATTTTATTTGAAAATATTCTTTATATCTGTCGTAAAGATGACCGGCTTGTAAGTAAGCCGATTGCGGACTCATAAAATGAGAGAATTCAAAGGTTATCGCTTTATCGTAACCTGCACGTTGGGCTGCCTCAAGCTTCATTCTGAGTTTATCAAATTTAATAGGGAAAAAATGGATTGGCATATCACGGTCAAAAGATTCAGCATTTGTCCAGCATTGCATACCATATTTATCCGCCAGCTTCTTGTTCACTGAAAAGAAAGCATCCAATTCATCATAATCAATGTGTCCATCTTGAAAAGCACAAGCATCTACTACATCATGAATTCCATCAAAGATCTCATTCCATTCTCTTTCGTGTTCTTCCACGGAAACAGCATCTTCACGAGTAAGCTTCTCCGTGCCCATCACTGCTTTCTTTCCGTCAATCCAAGGAGAGATAAATGTGGGCAGACCACCGGATACATCTTTGCACTGTTTACCCATCGCACGGAAAGCGCCAATGGCTCCTTTGGTTTTACGACTAATCTCTCCACTAATGTACCAGCCGCCAAAGCTTTTGTACTTCTCGCCGTAGTTTTTCCAGACTTCGTCAATCACATATTTATTATCTTCTATCTCCCAACTTAAATCACCGGTATCCCAGTATTTACCGGAATCATACAGACCAAAATAGAATTTCATTCCGTATTTCTCTGCAAGGCGAAGATACATATCCACTAAATCGACAGAAGGCATATAGCATCCTTTTCCCAAAAGATACTTAGAAGGATACGTCATAAACTTACGATAACCCGAACGAATCAGGATCACCGTATCAATGCCAATGTTCTTCATGTGCTGGAAATCCAGATCCCATTCTTTCTCTCCCCAGTTTTGGTGAGGAATATCATGGGATATTTCATCGAGAAAAGTACCGGATATCTTCAGACCTTTATTAGGAGGAACAATCAGTTTACTTCCTGATGACGTTTTAGTTCCTGCCAAAAT
>DBTL01000008.1 GCA_002307035.1 Bacteroides sp. UBA1317 | reverse complement strand
GTGGGGCAATGTTCCGAACAGGCTCCGCAACTAGTATTGTCTATGTGAACGATACAGTTCTCTAGAATGAAGACCACATAGCCCATTTGGGTTACATGTTTTTGCTTCACTGTCAACGGTTTAATAGCATTTGTGGGACATACGTCGCCACATACCGTACAGTCAAAATTACAGAAACCTTTTTCAAAATCTACCGTAGGCTGCATCATCCCCTCCAAGCCGTATTCCATAAATGCCGGTTTCAATACATGAGAGGGGCATTTGCTTACACACAGATGACACGAAGTACAGTTTTCCTGAAAGTGTTCGAGACTAACTGATCCAGGAGGAGTCAACGGATTTTTCTTTTTATAAGCTTTGCCACCAGTACTAAGTAGGGTAGACTGTGCGTGTAGCAAGGCTTGAGGTGCCACAAGTGCGGTAGTGATTCCGGCAGTCATAAAGCGACGTTTAGAAGCATCTACTCCCTGACGGGTGATGGCGGCAGAAGGAGTGAAATTTATAGCTTCTTGCCTGCAATCGTTCAAACAGTCGAAACAATCAACGCAGCGGCTGTAGTCTATAGAATGGGTAGATACGCTGATGCACGAAGCCTTACACTTGGTGGTACATATTCCACAACTGGTACACTTATTAAGATCGATACGTATCTTGAATACGGAGAACCGACTAAGAAACCCAAGTACAGTACCTACGGGGCACATTGTGTTGCACCACGTACGTCCGTTTTTCCATGCCAGAAAGCCGATCAGCAAGAAGGTCGCACCTCCTATGACGAGAGAGAGGATGCTACGAATGGCTATATCTACTTTGTAAAAAGTGTAATTCTCTTGGCGGGAAAAGATGCTCTCCAATAGATTATTGCATAGCATGTATGCGGGCTTGAAGATGTTGGTGATTATTCTGCCATACGCGCTGTAAGGGTCGAGTAGCCCCACAACGAAAGATATTCCAAAGACGAAAGCCAAAATACTAATGGCCAATATGAGCCAACGCAATAATGTTTTTGACTTGCTATAAGTGAACTTCTTTTTTTTCTTAGCAAAGAGGCGGGAAATGCGACTCATCACATCTTGAAAAACACCCATGGGGCAAATCACTGAGCAGTAGATACGACCCATAAGCAAGGTGAGCACAAGCAAGACAATCAGTATAACAGCGCTCAATGAAAGTAGCGCAGGTACAAATTGTACTTTCGCTAACCAATGAACACTTTCGGGCAATATACCTGCAAAATCCAGAAAGTAAAAGGTAATTAATACAAAAAATAAAGTCGCTACTATTATTCGTGTTATTCTAAGCATAGTTCTGTTACATCTTTATTCGCTTGATATTCAGTTTATCTAAATCCATCGTTCCTATTTTCAATGCCTGCCCGTTGGCCAGATGCCCTACGGTGTCGAGTGGCATTTCACGTATTTGATTGAAGAATTTAGCCGCAGCCGTGTCTACCGCCACAATATCCTGTGACATAAAAAGTCCTTTGGCCAATACCACATCAGAAGTGGAACGTCCGCGGGGACCGTTTGTCTTCATCACCCGATAAGCGTCCACCACATTCAGCACAGCTTTCTTTTGCAACATACACATATCCGCAATGCACTGCTGGAGGTCGTTTTGATGAAAGAATCCACGGTCCCATACGATACCCATGTGATTCTTCATTGACATAGTGAGGTTGGCACCACCGTGATTTTTTAGCACAGGCACATTGATCCACACATCACAATTCAAAATAGCCTCGTGTATTTTAGCTTGTTTCATAATTTTCCCTCCGGGCAGGGGAGCAGTGCGATAATATGATTCCAGATGAGCAGGCATCACCTTTGCTCCCGCAGCTTTTGCTGCAGCTTCAATGCCACTGTTCTTGTAGCACTTTTGCCAGTCGTCGCATGTATGGTCAAACACCGTCACTTCTTTGGCTCCGGCAGCAAAACATTGTTTTACGATCTCTCCCACAAGTTTCGGATTGGTATTTCCGGCCAGCTCAGGAACCTTGTCCCAACCGATATTTGGTTTTACCACCACTTTTTGTCCCGGTTTCACAAACTTCTTCATGCCTCCCATTTCGGCAATAGCACGGCGAAACATCGCTTCAGGTTCACCGCCCATTACAGCCACGAGGTCTACTTTACTTCCTCCCAACTTACTAACCGACTGTGTCAATATCTCCATGGCTTCAGAATGCTGTATCGTCATGGCAGCACCGGTTATAGCCACTGTTCTCAGAAAATCTCTTCTATCCATAGCCTACTTACAAATTAAGATTATACTATCCAGGGAAATTTGAAACATGCCTCGTTGTACAAGGCATAATCGGCATTCCCGTTTACTGCAAATGTCTTTATCAGTTTCGCCCCTTTCAACAGTTCGCGGGCAAACACAAGGGTACTTCCGGTTTTAATCCGATCGTCTACAAGCAAGATGCGCTTATCCTTAAAATCAAAATCAATGGGTGCCACCAACTGTGGGCGGTCGTACTTCGGTTGCTGATTTTCATCTCTGAGATTAATCTTTAGCAGATGTATTTCTTTTTGCAACCGTTGGTTGATGATTGCTGCCGGAACGATACCACCGTTGGCAATAGCCACAATCAGATCAAATTCTTCCTCTATCGGCAAGGTGCGAAAACGCTCCATTACCTCTTCAAATGTTTTTCCTCCCATCAGCATCAAATCTTAGCAATGGCTCTCAACAAAGCATATCCTCCAAACAACTGAATAAGCATGCCCGGAATACCCATGCGGAAATCTTGTGCGGCATCATAGAAATCACCTACAATTGCCCATTCAATGGCTGTGCCTATCAATTGATAGCCCAATATTGCGAGCAAAATGGCTCCAAGAGAGATCTTTTTGCTATAATGAGCGGCGATAGCAGCGGTAACGGCAAGCAATCCGGATTTGATTAAGATGATTGGTAATACAGCTACCGGTGGCATGTCAAACAATAGAGTATTGGCAATGGGAGAGAAGAGAGCAGTGAGTAACCCCACTCGTAAACCATACTTATAGCTGGCTATCAACGTGAAGAAATAAATAGGTAAGAGAGTAGGGCCCCCATACGGGGTAAGGTGGCAGAGTTGCGGCAATGCCAAGTTTCCTACTACAAAAAGTAAAGTAAAAAAATACGTTTTCGAATTGCTGAGATTCAGCGAATAGAGCTTAGCTGTTGTTTCCATTATAGTTAGAGTTAATGATATTCTATCCTCACTCTACAAAAGTACATTATTATTTCAAGAAACAAAGTTATTTGCCTGTTTATTAGGCTATAAATGTATCAAAATACAGGAAAAAAGTTTCAGGTAAACTTAGAGAATACTCCAAAGTTAATTACAACAAACCTCTTACAGCCAGGCCAATCATGATTGCAATCATAAAACTGGCGAATGTACCTATCAACACATATTCTGTAGTCTTTATATCTTTCGTGTTATTTAGCTCGCCAAAACGAAAAATAGATTTCGCTGCAAGCAAAAAGCCTATTGCTTCTATTTGATTCAGTAGAACGAATGTCAAGATCATGATTCTTTCTAAATACCCAATCCAACATCCGGCATTTTGCAAGTTATGCATAATTTCATCATTCATCCTCCACCTCTTGGTAAATAGTGATAAAAAGATAGATGAAGGCTTCAAAATCAATAGATAAGCTATTGTAATGCCCCAAATCTTTTCATTCTTTAGCAGATACATATATGAGTCTGCCAGCCGATTAAATTGTTCGGTCAGTATAAGCCATAATGAAATAATAATCAATAAATGTAGAACTTGATCAATGGTAAAAGAGAAAAGCCTGTCTTTTTGATTTGTTTTCCATAAATCAATGAGTAAATGAGATACAAATATAACGGGTAGTATGTACCATTTATCCCATTGCAAGAGAATACAATATGACACAATAGCATGTGTCAAACTATGATAGATGTGAGAAGTTACTTTCTTTTTATTCTTATTGCTGACCACTTTGTCTGATTGGATAACAAAATCAGACAAAATATGTGCGAATAATAACCTGAAAAGAATATCAAATCCGGTTATTTCCATTCTATTTGTTCTTTTAAAAGTTGTTTGTATCTATTCAAATACAATTCTATTAAACCATAATTGGCTGTTAGCAACCTTTTATTGATTGTCTGGGGGGATTTCTGTAACATCTCGGCTAGTTCCCTCTGAGAGATGTTTTTAAGTAACCAATAATAGATTGCTTCGGCCTGAACAATGCTCCAATTTGAAATGAGTTCGTCGGCAAATGCGGTACTAACTCTGAATTCGTCGTTAAATTCTTCCCAAGGAGTTCTTAGCACCATCTTTTCTGTTTTGCCCATTTCATCAAACTGTCTTCCTGAGTTATGAAAAGCTTCTCCATCCGACTGTACAATACTGTTGGCCTCAAATTCCACTTTTCCTATACCCAACGATACTCTGGCATCCCATTTCATCGTTTCGAATGTATTTTTCTGCAATCCACTCCTTATTAATAAGACAATTCTTAAAGCCTCCGATACTTCGGATATAACGATCTGAAAACTGTCCCCTCTAAATATCTCCATTTCTATGGGAGATATATTTTCGCTTATCTCTGTTACGATCTTTTTAAGCGTAGTTAGTAAGACACCTCTGTTTTCTAGTTCAATCTTAGTAGAATGAATGATATCACCGGTTATAATTCCTTTTAGCATAATCGTATCTCTCTTTGAGGTTATTCATCTAATGACTTTGCAAATATAGCATTATTTCACAATAAATCAACCTCTGGTAGTTGATTTCATAAAATCAACCTCTGGTAGTTGATTTCATAAAATCAACCTCTAGCAGTTGATTTATATCTCTGATAAACTAGAAGACTGTTCCTTCTTCATTAAGCAGTAGTATCGTGAACTCTCCATTGGGTAAGAGTGGAGTAGCATGCTTCTGACAATTTTCAAGTAATAGAGAGAAGAAGCGAACTTGCTCATCAGCAGAAAGAAGTGTCCAAAGCTCGCGGGCAAGTGTTATATTACCAATAGAATCTATGTTTTGAAGTTCACACTCCGCTTTCTTGGCTATTTGTTGCAGAAAGTCTCTGTTCATTGTGGTATTCTTGCTGTGCGTATCAAGAGACCCTTCGGCTAATTTCACAGCCTTTCCAATCATAATGCCCAAAGTAACTTTTCTGACATCTAGTTCGGACGCAATTTTGAGTGTTTCACCAATAAAATTACCATAGTGTACAAAAGCTTGTGCAGGGAGGTCGGGGTAGAGTCTACGAACGTATCTCTCACTCTTTGCACCGGAATTGATCACTAACCTGTCACTACCTGTAGCTTTAGCTACTTCGATTTCTTTACGGATGGAGTTAACAAATGCTTCCGATGAAAAGGGCTTTACAATACCTGAAGTACCAATAATAGAGATACCTCCCTCAATACCTAAACGTGGATTGAAGGTTCGTTTAGCTATCTCCGCACCCGCAGGAACGGATAAGGTAACTGTGACCGTAGAAGGAGGGTAGTCTATTTCGGCAAGCAAACTTCTCAAGTTTTCCTCTATCATCTTGCGAGGAGTGAGATTGATAGCAGGGCCACCAATTTCTAATCCTAATCCTGGAAGGGTTATTCTGCCTATTCCTATTCCACCATAAAGAATTATCACGGTAACTTTCTGCGGATTTTTCGGATTTCCATTTTGAATCCCTCTAAGAATGATTGGAGAAGTTTCTCTTTGTAAAGAAGAGTGATCGACTTCACAGATACTTCCACCCATTGTCTGATTTTTCTTGATTTCATCGTCACTCAATGTATTGTCATTAACCGAAACGGTAGCAACAATTTCAATTCCATTGGTCACGTCGGGATCATCTCCGGCATCCTTGATAACAATACTTGTGGCAGAATGATCGGAAACAAGACGGCTACAGTTCACTGCTAGCGAAAGACTTTCTCCGTTGGGCAAAAGGATAGTAGCACTATCTTGTTCTCTTCTTGTCAGTATGGTGTTGAGGGCTGCTACAGAAGCTGCCGTAGCACAACTTCCGGTAGTGAATCCTGTGCGCAACGGAAAAAATCCGGGAAGAAATTGTTCGATAGCCCTACGCAAACCATGTTCTCCATTTACCGCAAAGAAACCATCTGGCAATAATGGACGTTTTATTACAAATACAGAAATGCCTATTTGTTGTGCTGCTTCCACCTTCTCGATGAATCCGCCCGATTCTCCACTCTCCTTCGTGATGATCGCATCAGGATGAAGATCGCTCAGTAGTTTGTTTTCATCTTCTTCGGGATGATAAAAGACGATTCGTTCGGAAGGAAATCCTTCATTTACAGCCAATTGAACGGAAGATTTACGTTGAAGTACACGGAACCAACAATCGTGTGCTTTCCAATAATCACGAAGTTTACTGATGGTTTGTACACCGGTAAGAGCCAGTAAGCGTTGTATCCCTTTTGATTTAAGTTTTCTTACAGCATCCTCATAATCCTCACACCAAATGATTTTTTTATCTCGTGGAGGATAGATTCGTTCGTAGCGTATCACCGGAATGCCTAGTTGTTCAGAAGCATCGGCAATCGTTTGGTGCAGTTGTACGGCAAACGGATGAGCAGCATCGATCAATAGGCGGATTTCTTTATCCAGGCAAAAATGAGTCATCGCATTTATGTCCATTCCACCGGAAAGACGTATTCCGTTGAGACAAGATCCCTCCTGCCACTCTCCTTTGGTAGAGTAGTAATAAGGTTGTCCGGCTTCATCAACTACCTTAACGGCCGCTTTCCCTTCTGTTGTTCCTCCAAAAATTAAAATCATGCTTCTTCCTTATCGTCTTCCGAGTGACGGAACAAATGAGTGAACTTAGATGAATACAGGTGCGAAAGCCCTTTTCTGTTATCAATAGCCTCACCGACCACAATCATCGTAGTAAGTGTTAGTTCGTTCTCTTTAACGATTTGGGCTAAATCTTTCAGTTCACCCCGAAAGATACGTTCGTCCTTCCACGTGAGGTGATAACATGCAGCTACCGGTGTAGTGGATGGGTAGTGTTGTAATAACTCTTCCTGAACCTGATCAACCACGGACGCGCTAAGGAAGATGCACATGGTGCTTTGCGAGCGAGCCAACAAATGCAACTTTTCTTTCTCCGGCATAGGAGTACGTCCTTCACCACGAGTGAGGATGATCGTTTGCACCTTTTCCGGAATGGTAAACTGTGATTGCAATGCTGCTGCCGCTGCCTGAAAGGAAGATATTCCCGGCGTGATGTGATAACTCATGCTATGCTTGTCAAAGAAGGCCATCTGCTCTTGTATGGCACCATAAATGCAGGGATCACCGGTATGAAGGCGAACGATAAATAATCCTTTGTCGTAAAAGTTCTTCATAAGGGCAAACTGTTCCTCCAGACTCATAGAAGCGGAACTGCGTACCGTTGCACCAGCCTTGGCACAAAGTGTTAATTCGCGAGGAACCAGACTTCCGGCATAGAGAATAAGATCTGCTTCCTGAAGCATTCGCTGACCTCTCACTGATACCAGTTCAGGATCTCCCGGGCCGGCACCAACTATTTCGATGTGTCCGCTACGAAGTACTCTACGATCGAGTGCAAGGGCAAAAGTGAAGTTATTATTCTCACTTAGCATGCCTTTTTCTTTTTCTATCAGTAAGGGACCATTAGTCGCACTTTTCAAAGCAGATGCTTCGGCTACCCCATAAACTCCCGTAGCCTCGAAAACCCTTTCCGATGGATTGGGGACTTCTATCTCTTTCAATTCGTCGGCAGAGTAAATATGAAGACAGCTTTGCGGAAATTCCTCGAACAGATGCAGCAATAATGGCTCATCTTTCTTCAGCTCTATGGTTGAAATACTTGCTACAGACTGTGCAGCAATCTTGTGATTAAGCAACTCTTTGTGAATATATGAGCCGATTCCATTGGGAGAACAATTTTTCCTGCATCCAATGCCCAGATGCATCACCGCAGGGTGATAGGACAGCATAGGGGTGGCAGAGGAATAAATAAAAGGAGTTACCGCCAAAATCAATTGATAATCTTCCTGAATAATTTCATTAAAATGATAGAATATTTTGACGTTGTCGGGACAAGTTTGCTCCAAATACTGCGTACCACTATCTTTTATGTCAAGTAATAGAGCAGTCGGTTGCCCATTAACGAAAGCCGTTATGATATGGTTCATGCTATCACCCGAGATAGAGCTAGTCCAGTTATATTTTTTCGCCAAAGTATCCAGTGCCCAAAGCCCATTATTATCGCTTTGAGTCGTAACAACAGCTTCTGCCCCCAGTATGGCTGCCACGTGTTGTGCCAGTTCGTTGGCTCCACCAATATGTCCTGATAACACAGAAACAACGTAACGTCCGGTACTATCCACGTTGATAACAGCAGGATCGGTATACTTATCTTCCAAGCAAGAAGCTATGCTACGAACACAAATCCCCATAGCGCCAATAAAGATAAAAGCGGTGAAATGGTGAAATTCTTCTTTTACAAAGTGCGCCAGACTTTCTATCTGTTCACACCCTTTTGCTTCTGTAGTAGTGTAGATGGTACTCTCAGTTAGCTCCTGACAAATAGTTTGTGCGATTGGAAGACTCTTGGAAGAAACAAGTAAGATGGCTGTTTTCATTTTCATCTATAGTATATTAAATTAGCATGTACGAACAGTCCCGATAATGTTTATGGGGTTAAATTGGTCGATAGATACACGCATATTTTGCGTTAGACTTAAGTTTGTGCAGTGTTGTATCGCTTCCAGAAATAGTTGTTGGCTCTCTTCAGAAACGGAATTGAACACGATGATGCCTCCCGGTTGCAGCATGCTATAAGCTTTTATAACGATTTCTTTCAATTTACCCCCATGTCCACCTATGAAGATAGCATCCGGGCGAGGGAACGAGGACAAATCGACTTCCAGAAAATCGCTAATAATACTCGTAATCCCCGGAGCACCAAGCATACGGCTATTGGCAAGCATGAGTTCTTCTCCTTCTTTGCGAATTTCGAAAGCGGTAACCAACAAATGTGGAAATTGTAGTTTAGCTTCTATCGAAACAGAGCCTGTGCAAAAGCCGATATCCCAAAAAGAAGAGCGAGATTGCAGTCCCAAAGCACTGAGAGTGATAAGTCGGATGGGAGCCTTGGTGATCATCTTTTCACGCCCATTGAGATGTTGAAAGAACTCGTCGGGAATACCAAACTGTCGTGCATTCTCGTTGTTGTTCTTCACAAGTATCAGGTTATTGGGGTGTTCAAAGATAGTGCTTGCAGCTTCCTGAATAGTGAGTGTGCGAATACGCTGCTTCTCCTCATTACCCAGATGTTCGCCTACATGCATCACATAATTGCTGTAATGATACTCCAACATACGGGCAGCAATAGTAGCGGGAGTATGTTCCCGGTCGGTGAGTACGCCTATTTTAGAAGTGCGCTCAATCAATGCCTTGTCAAACTCATGCCACGGTCGCCCCGTGAGCGAAACAATGCGCATGTCTTCATAAGGCAATAGTAATTGATGAGCCAATGTTTGCAGGGAATTAAATGTAGGATAAAGCTCTACCTTTGCCTCAGGTATTCGCTTAATAATGGTATTGGCAAAGCCAAAAAACAAAGGATCACCCGATGCGAAGACGATCACTTCCGAATAATGAGCGTATTGAGCAAAGACCTCATCCAGTGGCACAACGATATTGATCCATTGAGCCCCTGTTGGTAGTAAATCTTGAACAATTTCCCGATGGCGAAGTCCCCCTGAGAAAACTTTACCATCTTTAATCAGTTGCACAACTTCCGGTTTAAAGTATTGTTGCCTGCTATCACTCAACCCAATGACTATAAATCGTTGTTTCTCCATCATACGTCTCTCCCCGGTCTCAATTGCTCGGCATCATTGAAACATAAAATAGCATTGACCAACGTAGCAGCCAGATTGCTACCCCCTTTGCGTCCTTCAATAATGAGCTTAGGAATCGCAGCAAAAGGCTTTACCATGTGCTTAGATTCTTCTACATGAACAAAACCTACCGGTGCGGCAATGATGCCCGCAGGTAAAGATTTGCCTTTGCGTATCAATTTGCACAATTCCATCAGTGCCGTAGGAGCATTCCCGAAAACAAAGATCGCTTCGGGATATTCTTCTACAGCCAAACGAATGCCTGCTTGTGTACGGGTAATACCTTTAGATGCAGCCAGTTCGGCCACTCTCTCATCATGCAGATAACATTTCACCTCTATCCCCATGCGTTGTAGGGCACCTCTGCGTATGCCCGAGGCTACCATAGTAACATCTGTCACAATCGTTTTCACCTCACCCGCATTCAGGCGCTGATACAAAGTCTCTACAGCTCTCTCATCGGTATAGAGAAGATTCTCCATCTCAAAATCGGCTGTAGTATGTATGGCATGTAGCAATGCCCACTTCCTGCCAAGCGGGATGTTTTTATTCTTTAGTTCAGCTTCAATCGTACGGAAACTGCGAATCATTATCTCCTGTCCAATGCCTGTCTTGCCATCTGTTTGCTCTCTGTAATAGCCGCGAGGAGTAATAAAGCTACCGTTCCATTCGTAGGATTGCGAGTTACCTATCAAGATAACGGTAAACATATCTGCTTCATCAGGATTGAAGTCGCCAAGGGTAGTGACGCGTACTTGTTGCTCTGCTCGCCCTGCCTGACGGACAATGCCCACAGGTGTTTCAGGAGATCGCCCTTCTCTAAGGAATAGTTCCTTAAGACGATGCAATTGCCAATATCGTCCTTCACTGCGAGGATTATAGATCGCAGTAACAAAGTCGGCCATAGCCGCAGCAATGATCCGTTTTTCGATACGTTCCCAAGGAGTCATAAGATCGGAAAGAGAGAGCACACAGAAATCATGCCCTACGGGTGCTCCCAGCAAACTGGCTGCTTTCTGAAAAGCACTGATGCCCGGAAGCGAAACTATTTCTATATCGCTTTCCCGTTCCCGCTTCATTTCATAGATGAGTGGTGCCATGCCGTAGATGCCTGCATCACCGGAACTGATAACACAAACCGTCTTTCCTTCTTCAGCGTACACAAATGCCTCTTCTGCTCTGGCACGTTCCCTCTTCATTCCCGTATCTATGCAAACAGCGTTGGCAGAAAGATGAGACTCTATGAATTGAAAATAATAATTATATCCCACTACAACATCTGCTTCACGTACAGCTTGAATCACAGCAGGAGTAATATCCGCTTCGCTTCCAGGTCCAATGCCTGCCACTATAATTTTACCTTTAGTCATTTTATAAATTAAATGATATTTGCAAAGATAATCATATTATAGAAATTATCTTTTTAATTGATGCCATTTACGGACAATATATTGAATACCCACTTTCACTCCCGTTAGCGAGACGATAGAGGAACCAATCAGAAGAAACCATATAACAATAGTCCAAATTACCGGATGATTTACCAAGCACTTTATTTTCAAACTATGCATGCCCTGATAAAGCCAAAAACTCCATCTGGAATGATTATTTACATAGCGATATTGCCCTGTTTCGGGATTAACATAATAACAACTGGCATCCGGATCATCTATTGCAATTTTATAGACAGGTAGAGGTAGATGTCCTGAACGGGCTATATAGTAAGAATCATATTTATGAAGTAAAGTGACCTTTGACGGCATTGCTTTACCATGAATAGCAGATATTGCCTCAATAACGTTTGCTTCTGATAATAATAGACTTTTTACCGTATCGGCAGAAGCATCAATGGTCATTTTCGTCTGATTTGTTTGAATATTATAGAGTGGAATTCTTCTGAAATTATCCCATTCAATGTACTTGATCTTTCCTGAATATGCTTTGATGACCTCTCTATAATCCAATGGATATTTTTCAGGCGAGACTTTTCCTTCTGCCATTACTTCATTAACGGGATATTCATGATGTGTCTTTCCTAGCCACTCCGGAGTATCCACAAGTGACATCATTCCACTAAAAATCCATGTTAACACAAAAAGGCCGAATAGCATACCGGTGATATGGTGCCACCAGTACCATTTTTTATATGGCGATGAGAAAATTCCTTTCCGTTTATAACGCTGTACATAAGCATCGATTCCTACGTAGATACCAGAAATTGTCATCAAGATGCCTAAAGCTGCTAAACAAACTACAGATGTGATCCACAGTTCTCTGTCTTGTCGGAGCGAAGTGAAGTAAACCCAATGTGGAATAGCACCTATCCACGCCCAAAAACGCTGATCAGAAGAGGTATATTGCAACACTTCTGCCGATTGTGAAGATACATAAAGTTGATGTTTCTCGTCGTCGTTAAAGTAAAATTTGTAGATAGGAAATTCTTTCTTTAATTGACCAAAGGGTATCCATTGATCTAACTCACGTAAGGTATCTACTCTGGCTATCGGTGCTTGACACCACACATTAGCTACACTCTCTATCCGCTTCCAATCGTTAGCTGGAAGTTGTTGCGTTGAATCTGCCGGAATATCATATTTTTGTTTACCGCACTGTATATGAAATGTCGTTTGCCCCAAATATCGTTTTAAACGGATATGATCTATTTCAGATCCGGCAGGTATCCGTTTTATAATGCTCGCTATATCAGGGAGTTGCTCCTCGGAAATAAATTCTAATCGGGCATCTTTCTCTTTGTTATTAGCACTTGGAAAGGTATGGTAGATTAAGACCAAACCGGTCAGGCACCACATTAAGAACAGAATACTGAGCAGTGTGCCCAGTATTCTGTGAATAGAGTATATTAATTTTCTGAACATGTAAATTAGAATTTATAAGATAGAGCTAATCTATAGCTACGTGGCATACTAGGTACCATCTGGCTTCCTAAAGACTGGTTATAATACTCTCTGTTGAATAGATTATTCACATTGGCCGAGAGCAATACACCATTTGATAATTTGTATTGAGCTCCTAAATCCGTAATCCAATAAGAAGGAAAAGCCAGTCCGGTAGTTTGATTTCGAATAACTTTATCCATATACGATATACTCATGTTAAAATTCAGACCGTTCAACAACCCTTTATTAAAAGTATAATCAGCACAGCCATAAAATGTATTATTGGGTACATAGGTACTTTTCTTACCTACTAGTTCTTCCGAACTAATGTATATGTTATCTTCAATTTGGCGGGTACGCGCATCTGTATATCCATAGCCGGCTGTCAATGATAATTCTTTTATTGGAGTATAGGTAACGTCCACATCAAATCCTTTTGAATCCATCGTGCCAACTTGTCCTACAATGTTTTTTGAAGCCACAATTTCGTTGCCATCTTCATCCGTATAAGTTGATCCTTTGGATACAAGTGTTTTCACTATGTTATACTTCCTTATATAGAACGCACTCGCATTAGCCTGTAATACACTATTAAATTCGTATCGCATACCTATTTCGGCTTGATATCCTTTCTCCGGCTTGAAAACTTCCCCGTTTTTCTCGGCGTTGTAAGTGTTTCCATTCCTGTCTACATAAATATTATCATCACTATAGAATGTACGATAAGGCTTAAAGAAACTACCTACAGACCCATAAATGGAAAGTTCAGGTACAGGCAAGTAAACAGTTCCGATACGGTAGGTTAGTGATGATGTTTTTACTTTGCTGAAATCATCGTCATTGGGCATATCAAATTTTCTCTTACCATCAATTGTTGCTGCTGTAGCCCTTTGATAATTAAAGAAGTCATATCGAGCCGCCAATAAGATTTTTAGCTTCTCCGATATTTCCATTAAATCCTGAAGATACAGACCGTGAGTAAATGTACGCATCACTGTGACTTTACTAAAAGAACTGGTCATATATCCCATACTATGCGGATCATTGACTACTTCTTTAGAATAGAGGCCGGGTCCTTGTACGTCAACCCCTAAATTATAGCCTGAAAAACTATTTCTTAGAAAACCGACAAAATCATATCCTCCCTGGTAATTGTGGATGATTTTACCTGTATTAAACTTTCCAGTTATTTCAAACTGATTATTTATGGTTTGCGCCATGTGTGAAAAACGTAAAGGAAAAGTGAGTTGCACTGTATCCAAACAGATATACCTTTTTTTATCATTAAGCAGATAATAATGATTATATATTGCTTCATCGCTTTCCAAATATTCCAATTCTTCGGTTCCGAAATAATTGATATCATCATTTGTATAAGCGACTTTATCTCTCACTTTGAAAGCATCACTAAAATTATAAGTATATTGTGCAGAAGCGTTCCATCCATTGTTCTTAAAAAAGTCCGATTCATTATTATATCTGGCTTTTTTATTCAATCCGGGCTGCATTTCTCCCGATTTTAGATAGAGCTCATCATCTTCGGCATTGTATATATCATGTTCCATATTGTCTGGCAGACCTATTTCTGTGCCATAAAAATCACGGTTGAATCCTCCACGAATATCAATACTGCTCTTGTTAGTAAGAATCCCGCCTAAAGCCATATATCCGGAAAAGCGTTTATTTCCATTGTTTCTCCATCCGTCCTGATTTGAAAAATAAAAGTTTGTTTGATAATTAATAGGACCAAACAATGCTCCTCCCATCCCCATTGTTGCTCTTTTTTCGTTCCAACTGCCATAACTAAGGAGTGCATTGACTGACTTGCGTGCTTCAGGAGATTTGCGAACAATATTGATCACCCCTCCTACAGCAGATTGACCGTAGAGTATTGAAGCAGGACCTTTGAGCAATTCTATCGATTCAACCATTGATAAATCAGGAAAAGGGTAGGAGTTGTCTATAGATGATCTTTCATCTCTAATTCCATCTATCATGATAATAGAACTGTTGAATCCTCGAATACTAATTTGCTGAAAACCGCCATAAGATGTTTGTATCCTGACTCCCGGAAGATATTTTGCGGCATCTTGAATGTCTTGAATACCTCGCTGTTCAATTAACTTTTTCGAAACAGAGTTGGTTGATACCGGCATGAATTTCACTGGAACATCTAATCTCAGAAAGTTCATCTTAGGCTTCTGCTTTGTAGAAATAGTAATCTCATTGATATGAATAATAGTATCTGAGAAATTGGTGTATTTGTTTTGTGAATAGATATAGCCAGCACTTGTGAAGCACAGAAATGATAATAATATATATTTTTTATACATAATTTGTCGTTTACCAGGTTATTAATCCTTTTCTACAGCGTAGTGTTTCTTTTTATCAGTAATGTTGACCAACTTATGCTTCAGGATGAAGCGAGTGTGCTCTATAAATAAGTTTTGAATTTCAGGCACTTCACCTAATCCTTGCATTCGTACGGAAACGAGCATTCCTTCTTTTTCAAGTGCTTGCTTCCAGTCTACGGATATGTCGTTGTTGGCATGGTCTCCCGCTACAAACATGAAAGGAATGAGTGTCACTTCTTTTTCGCCATTACGCTTCAATTGTTCCAACATGTCATCGAATGAGGGATAGCCTTCTATGGTGCCTACATAAAAACCTTTATATCCCTCGGCTTTCAGCATATAATCCATCATCGTATAAGAAGATGTACTGGGTGTATATGTGCCATGACCTACCAATATGGCAGATCCGGATTTAGGTTTGTTTGTATTTAGAATACGTGCTACCCGACGATAGTCGTCAACGGTATAAAGCAACGGATTGCCGATACGAATATCTTTGAAGAGATGTGCAGCTTGTGCCACCTCGATACGCAGAGCTTCCATTTCAATGCCTTCAATAATATTGGTGGACTGCACGATGATGTGCGTAAATCCTTCTTTATGCAATTCGTTGAGTGCTTCAGTAGGAGAAAGTTTATTTTCACCACGAGTTTTTATACGTCTCATCACAATACGTGAGGTCCAAGCCTCTCGTATTGCGAGTTCAGGAAAAGCAGTAGCCATCTTTTTGTTGATGGCATCAATGGTCAGTGTACGTGTATCGTTGTATGTTGTGCCGAAATGCACCATCAGGATAGCAGCTTTGTCGCCGGGAAGCATTGTTGTCAACATGTCCGATTCTATAAAGTTTCCTTCTTCACGAGCTTGGGTTATGGTTGCTAAAGCTAATGCCATAAAAAATATTATTGTCTTCATTGTCACTTTTTGAATTTAAGCAGAAAGCTTACGTAAACTGTACGCCCCGGAGTGAGACTGGCATAATTTACGCCGTAAGGACGATCGTCTTTGTAGTTGAATATGTTATTGATACCTAAACCCGGTTCGATAAGAAAGTTCTTACAACCATCGAAGGTATGGCGGGTATTGAGATTCCAAAGGCCAAAACCTGGAGCCGATTCATCAACACCGCTTGATTCTTGAAAACGTTTGCTCTGCATACGTCCATTGATGTTGATGTTCAGTTTATAAGCATTCCACGCATGTACCCAATTACCGGTTACGCTGCCTGTATGCCTGATGCTACGCTCTATCGTACTCCAAATGCCTTCCTGATCTTTTCCACGAGCATAAGCAAAAGTGTATCCTCCTCCGAGTGAAAAGCCATAACCCAAATAAGCATTCAAATTTGTCTCAAATCCCTTTACCAAAGCTTCATCGAGATTTCTGTATTCTTTGTATGTCTTCAGCTTACTAACAGCTTGTGTGCCGAAAACAGCGGCAGCTTGTTCAATTATAGCTTCTTTCTCCTCTGTGGTCATAGCAGAAAGCAAAGTGCTCTTTGAACTAATCATATCATCAATAGAATTGATGTATGCGGTAGCAGATGCTGTAAAACGATTGTTTACATACTCTACGTTAAGTGAGCCATAATTGCTCTTCTCAGGTTTAAGAGTCGTATTTCCCGCAGTTAGCATGGTACCACTCTTCATGAAATAATAATAAAGTTCATCAAGTCCCGGAGCGCGAAAACCACTCGAATAAGATGCACGGAGGTTGAAATCGCCTAACTTATACATCAGCGAAGCCTTGGGGGTAAAATTGTTTCCGGCTGTTTCATGGTGAACGTAACGAAACCCCAGGATGGCTTCCAAGCCTTTTAGCAAATGAATCTCTTCCTGTGCATACACCGCTCCTGTATAGACACTCTTGTCTACTAACGCATCGGGACGTTTGAGCGCTTCATTGATGTATTCAAGTCCTATCACACTTTTAAAATTTTCGGAATGCTTAAATACCCCTTTCAGATTGGCATTGTAGTAGTGTTGTCTTTTCACCATATTTTTGTCGCCAATTTTGTAGTCACCACTTTCAATGAGGTATTTGTAGGCAGTTTCATAATTATCGTTAGTCACATCCAAGTTCAGATAAGAGGCATTGCCCAAAAGATATTTAGCACCTGCTCCCAAGTTGTATGATTTATAAGCTAAGTTGTAATCATATCCGGCTACGGGACGATCAGTGAGGCGATTATAGTATCCTCCTTCTGTATAGAGAGATAGTTTACTGGTAGGCTCGAAGGTAAATTTCTGGTTCACTACATTTGCATAGTAACCCGAGCTATTTGATTTTGCTGTGGCCTCGCCATCTTCATCAAGAGCATTCTGTTGCCAACCGTGTGCTTGCTGCCGTCTGTAAGAAGTGTATGAGCCAAACTTCTTACTCGTTACGTCTGCACTGATACCTTGGGTAAACTGACCGTATTCCTCAAAGTGTGTGTCGGAGGTGACAGTAAGCAAGTTCTTAGGATTCTCCGTGATAATGTTGATCACTCCCGCAATGGCATCCGAACCATAGAGAGCAGAGCCGGCACCTTTCAGAACTTCTATTCGTTTCACATTGTTCATGTCGATACGTGCAAGGTCGATGTTGTTGGACGTATCGCCCGTAAGTTTCTTACCGTTGATAAGGATCAGCACGTACTTGTTGCTCAATCCATTCATCATCAGGTAGGAACCCATTGCATTGCTCGAGAAAGAGAGAGACGGCTGTAACATGGTCATCGCACTCTGAAAATCAGTTACGCCCGCTTTCTTAATATCAGCAGAACTGATGACCTCAATGGGCACAGGCGTATCTTTCAGCTTGTGATGCGTACCTGTTCCGGTTACCACTACTTGGTCGAGGTTAATGTAAGTGCTTCGTAGTTTAATCACCATGTTTTCTTTGCTACCATTCACTTTTAGTGTGGTAGGAGTGTAATCCAGACAGCTTGCACGCAATAAATACTGCCCGTCTTTCACATTCTTCAGTAGAAATTCTCCATTGCTGTTTGTCGCACAGCCCATAGTAGTTTGTTCGAGGCGCACGCTGGCCCCCTTCACGGGTTTTCCCGTTTCGGCATTAATCACCCTTCCGCTTAGCGTGATTTGCGCAAGCGAACTCATTACAACACAACCCCCTAAGAGGATTGTCAGTAAGCATCTTTTCTTCATTGATGTTTGTTAAAGAAGTTAATAAATAGCACTCCTGACCCCGGGAATACTCTATTACTGTACTTTGCTTGGCAGGTTTCCTGACTATCCCCATAGAAGAGCGACCTTCCCGTATCCATTGTAAGTGGACACAGTGGCATGTTTGGAATGCTCTCTTTCTTTCTCTTAATTGGCATAAGAGTTTTGGGCTTTACAGTAGCGGGCACTGTTCCGGATTCACACCGGATTCCCTTTTATGTAATGTGCAGAATGCTCATTACATCACCAAAGCGGGACAAAGTTATTAATTTATTTTATATTTGCATTCTCTTTACTTAAGTAATGTAAATCAATGAAGTCACACATACTTATAGGTGCAGCCTCTTCAGGAAGCGGTAAGACCACCTTTACACTCGGATTACTCAAAGCCCTTCGCAAGCGAGGATATACCGTACAACCCTTTAAATGCGGCCCCGATTACATCGATACGCAATACCATACTCTAGCTGCCGGGCAACCCTCCGTTAATCTGGATACTTGGTTGGCGTCCGAAGAGCATGTAAAGCAACTCTACAGTCGATATGGAGCAGAAACCGAAGTCTGCGTCACCGAAGGTGTAATGGGGCTTTTCGATGGATATGATGGTATGCGTGGCAGTAGTGCGGAGATAACCGAATTGCTACATATTCCCGTAGTGTTGATACTTAATGCTCGTTCAATGGCCTATTCGGCAGCTCCCATCTTGTACGGGTATAAACATTTTCATCCTTCAATACACATAGCAGGAGTCGTATTTAATCAAGTGGCAGGAGAGAGCCACTACAGTTATCTGCAGCAAGCATGCAAGGATGCTGGCATAGAATCTCTCGGTTATCTGCCTAAGCGAAGCGACATTGAGATACCCTCTCGTCACTTAGGCCTTACTCTTGAAGAGAACTTCCGTTTCGATGCTTTTACCGAGCGCATAGCTACCCTGATTGAAGAGTTCGTGGATGTAGATCGATTGTTGCAATTGTCACAGAATAGGGTACAGCCTTTAGAAAATGCTCGTGAAGCAAAAAGCAAAGAAAACAATCAGAATAATTCTTCTACTATTAGAATAGCAGTGGCTAAAGACGAAGCGTTCAACTTTACCTATTACGAAAACATCCGTCGTCTCGAGACCTTGGGCAAAGTAACTTATTTCAGCCCGCTACAAGACACAGCATTGCCCGCCGAAACGAATTTCGTTTACCTTCCCGGCGGCTATCCTGAGTTTTTTCTGTCTACACTAAGTAGCAACACCAGCATGCTTCAATCCATAGAAACCTACGTAAGGGCAGGAGGGAAGCTACTAGCCGAATGTGGAGGGATGATGTATCTTTGCCGTACGATCACCGGAATGGACGGAATAAAGTATCCTATGGCAGGCGTATTGGAACAAGATGCCACCATGGATGGTATGAAGTTGCATTTAGGCTATCGAAACCTGACTTACAAAGACATTCCTCTCCGCGGGCACGAGTTTCATTATTCACGCCTTACCAATGCTTTACCTTCTGTTGCAACCCAATATAACGCCAAAGGCGTTGCAACAGACACTGCGTTCATTCGCTACAAAAATGTGATAGCAGGCTATACGCATCTATACTGGGGAGAACAAAACATTCTCGATTTATGGAAATAACACTATTTTTAGAAAGATGAGCAAGATATATACCAAAGGAGGCGACAAAGGTCGTACAGGCATTCACGGAGGCCAACGAGTAGAGAAAGACGACATTCGCATTGAAGCCAACGGCTGCATAGACGAACTGAACGCAGTGATAGGCATTGTGCGTTCACTATTGCCACAAGAGCATGATTATCAGGAAACGTTGCACACCATTCAGCAAGAACTGATGGTAGTGATGAGCCATGTAGCCACCCCCGCTGCCATTCGCCATGAAAATCCCAATACGTTGCAACAAGATCTATCCACTTTTTGCGAATCAGAGATAGATAGGCTCACCGATTTGCTTCAAGAGAATGATTACTTCGTATTACCCGGTGGTACCCCTGCATGCGCTCAGTTACAATTTGCCCGCACAGTAGCCCGTCGTGCCGAACGCAGACTATGGACGCTTCACCGGCAAGACCCCGTACCTGAAGAAATACTTCGCTTTATGAATCGCCTTTCTGATTTATTCTTCACCATGGCCCGCTATGAAATGCAACAACAAAATTGGCCCGAAGAGCGGTGGCAAGCCTTTGCTTATAAGAGAAGAAAATAACCCGTTTACGCATCATCGCCATCAAGTGATTTACGAGGTCTATATATCGTGAATTTTCGCTATATTAAGCCGAAGAAACAAAGTGTTTTTTTGAAGAATTTATCTAGAAAAATATTTTCAATCAAAAAAAACAAAAAGCTTGTTATCACCTGTTTATCAATGATTTAAATCGTTTTTTGAACCTTAGCAAAAAGCAATTAAGGTTCAAGAGGTTCAAGGTTCACCTATGGGTTTTAGTCCCCCCTCCCTCTCTAAAGAAAAAGAGGGGATAATGTTGGAAAAAAGTAACGTATAATCGACTACTTCAGTTTAATTTTCATAGGAAGTATACGACTATCTTTCCAATTTGAGGAAGAGAGTGAGACAGAACTGACAGTAAGAGTAATTTTATTTATCAATTAAAAAAAGGCTTAAGTGTTTTCTGCAAACACTTAAGCCTTTTTTTAAAACATCTAAGTCTTTTATTTGATTATGAAACTCATAAATATGCTCGATGATAAGAGATGCGTTCCTCTATTTCCTAATAAGATTCAATAAATAAACATCATTTTCCCGGATATCAAGTTCTTTTGAGAAAGATTCAGTTGCTTTAACCTCAATCGTTTCAATTTGAACAGGAGAACCATCATTGTGTTTCTTCAATTCATCAACCTGTTGTCTATTAAGTTGTTTCGGTTTACCCATGTCCACATATTCGGTATATGCATCATTTACACGATAACCTACTTTATAAATTTCCAGTGTATAGATTCCGGCAGGCAAGTGAGAGATGTTTACTTTCACTTTACCCTTTGGTTTTGAAGGTAAATCTTGTATATAGTATTTCTGATTATGTACTGAATCGCCTGGATGCGTGTTAGTGAAGTCCCAACAAAGTAGCTGAACGCCACCATTATTGTTTTTACTTGCCCACGAACGAGTATCAGTATTCTTCAGTTCTGTTTTCCCAAGCTTATTCATAAAGCTATAAGCATAAAATGCTGATTTGGGAATACCTTGAATGGTGAGCAGTCCGAACCCGCCATGAAAAGGTGTATAGCGAGGACCCGGTTCCTCAAAAATATCTGTAAATACCCAATAGGACATAGAGTTGACCGCATTTCCAACCTGTTTTATCTTTTCCAAAATATATGCAGCCTCATGATAACTATCGTGAAGTGGATCGGAAGGTGTGTAAGAAGAACTCCATTCGGTGTAGTGCAATTCCAGATTTGGTTTAGCAGAAGCAGCGATTTCTTTGCGAGATTGCAACACATCGCCACTCACGCTCATTGGGTCTTTACTCAGCACAGTACCACCGTTACCGTATTCATCAAGAAATCCTTGTTTAACACCATAGGAATGAGTGCTGACAAAGTCGATTGGCACATTGTTTTTGGCACAAAAATCGATCATTTCACTTTCCCATGCAGCTCCAGCCGTTCCGGGTCCACCAACCTTGTAATCGGGATTTACACTTTTGATAGCTTTTGCTGTGTACTGATATAGCTTGAAATAATCTGCTTGTGTGCCTGTCCAGAACCCGGGCGAAAGATTTGGTTCGTTCCAGACTTCAAAATACC
>DBTL01000109.1 GCA_002307035.1 Bacteroides sp. UBA1317 | reverse complement strand
CGGCATTGATGACACGGGGCTTGAAACCTTTGGCTGTTAGCTGCTCTTTAACAATCCCCACACTTTGGTCATAAGAAACCATTTCTTTGTTAAGTTTCACATAGTAAAGATGTGGATTTCCCCAATACAAGTAAGCCTGCCCATCATCGTCGATAAAAACAGAAGGATCGATATATCCCCAGCCACCCGCAATCATTGGCTTTCCCAATGCGTCTTTAAACGGCCCCTCCGGCCTGTCCGAAACGGCCACCCCGATGGCCATTCCCTTGCCGTTAGACTGGTTGATGGGAACATACCAATAAAATTTGCCATCCCTAAAAATGCACTGCCCCGCCCAAGCATCCTTATTAGCCCATCCAAAGGTCTTGAGAGAAAGAGCGGGTCCTCTGTCAGTCCAGTTTACCATGTCCGTGGTAGAATAGCAATACCAGTCTTTCATTGTAAACCATGTTGATTTATCCTCGTCGTGCCCGGTATATAGATACAAGGTACCATTGTGTACCATTGGAGCTGGGTCGGCTGTGTATGTGGTTTGTACAACAGGGTTTTGCGCTTTACCCATAAAGGGAAACATTATCACAACAACAGCTATACAAGCTAATTTATTCCAACTATTGTATTTCATTTTGATATATACAGGTTTATTTATTAAAGATTCATTTTGCAGCTATAAATTTATAAAGCACCACACCATGGGCAGGTACTTTGAGTTTCAATTCATCCCTTCCAGTATCAATATTGCTGATATCCTTCTGTCTCCATACGTCTCGAACAATAAATTTCCCGTTGATACCCAATTTTGGAAAGTCCTTGTATGAAATGTCCGCTATATCGAGACCAAAGTTGCAGAACCCCACTGCCCGGCTTCCATCTTCCAATTCCTTCACATAAATGCGAAGTTCACCCATGGTTTGAAGGCAGACTGCCTGCTTGACAAGAGGGTCCTGATTGATTTCGATCACTTCATCGTTTGTCAGCAGGTTCAAAGTAAAGTCATCGAATTTTTCCATGTCGCAACCAATCAGAAGCGGTGCCGAGAAAAGGCTCCAAAGGCTGATATGCAGATACTGTTCGTCAGGCTTAAGCCTGCTTTTATGGGGATTCCCCCATCCTACTATGCCCACAACAAGCATGTCCGGGTCATTATAATTGCCGGGCTTGGCGTAAGGAGCCGACTTGTCCTGGTCGAGTGCTATATTTTTCACACTCACCCACGTATCAGTTATGTCGTTGGTGGTGCGCCATAAATTGCCGCCGACCGAACCGCCCCACTTCCATACATCGGACATTCCGTACTGGCATACACTAAACACGATGTCGCGGGGTTGCTGACGGAGATAATCACCCATCACCTTAAATGGTTTCATGGCAGTACTCAGTTCGCTGCCACCTTTGTACGACAAAGACGATACTTTCGCTGGGTCATTATCCGGCAATCCATTAATTACATGACCATAGCTACACCAGTCGTATTTCAGGTAATCGAAACCCCATTTGGCATAACTATCTGCATCCTGTTCCTCGTAGCCATAACTGCCGGCGCAACCGCCGCATGTCCATGGGCCCGGACTTGAATAAAGGCCTACTTTAAGGCCAAGGCCATGGACATAATCTGCAAGCCCTTTCATATCTACAAATCGCGAGTTGGGAACAATGTTGCCGGATTCATCGCGAAACTTTCCACGCAACGACTGATCTTTGGAGCCGCGGTGGTTTTCCCAGAAATCGTCAATATTGATATATGTCCAGCCGTGGTTGATAAGTCCGCTTTTCACCATGGCATCGGCAGCGCGCTTCACCTTATCGGCCGAAACCTCGCTGGCAAAGCAGTTCCAGCTATTCCATCCCATGGGCGGGGTGAGAGCTATTTTGTCGCCGCATTCTATTCTGAATTTCCTCACCGCCTTTCCTTTTGCATTGTTAGCCTGAAGTGTAACAATATATGCTCCTGACTTCGAAAGCTTTCCTGTAATTAGACCTGTTTGAGGGTTGATCTTTAAACCTTTCGGTAAACTGTTGACCGAAAAGTTCATCGGACGGTCACCTGTTGCAGTGACAAGAAATTGAAAAGGCGAACCAGGGCGGACACCAAAGACTTTAGCACCGGTAATTTTGGGTTCGGCCTTGGGAGCGGGAGTGAGGATATATGGCTCGGTTGCCACCGGGCTGTAGCTTTTGAATTTTGTAACACCTGTGGTTTCAAATTTGGCATCCACCCAGTCAACATGATCATAATAATTTCCATTACCCCCGTCGGTCACCACCAGTTCAACTTTCTGTACACCAGCAAGCTGTACTGAGCAAGTTCTGGCAGTATCGCCCAAATGCATTACTCCACTTGACCATAATTTTTTCTTATCTCCATACACAACGAACTCAGCAGCAGGTTTCTGACCCTTTACCTCGTCGTCTATTCCAACCTGAGCCATAAACGAAAGGGCTTTCCCTTCCAGTAAAATGGTCAGCGAACTCTCGGAATGACTTCCAAAACCTCGTTCGAAAATTTTGCCGGCTATAGACAACGGTTTGCCATCCACCGATTTATTGCTTCGAGGCGTTCCAAACCCTTGGGTAGCTGCGCCCAAATCGAGTTGATCGAGCCAGACAGTTTGTGCAGACAAACGGTCCCCCCCCACACAAAAAATGAATAGGGTGACGAAGCCCACAATTACTGTAAAACTAAAGTTGTTTATTACCTTCATGAGTACTGCATTTCTATATAATTTATAAATTTGTTTAACAACAAGAACCGATATTTGGAAAGTGATGCCGAACTGTTAGTTATTTGCAACACTTTTATTTCTTCTCGCACCGAATTTTCCCGACAGCTCTCACTATTTTTCCGTCGGGAGCAATACCCTCAATGACAATTGAATAAGTAGAAGGCGCATCTGCCGTATAAAATTCAAACAACGCTTTTCCTAACGCATCTGTCTTGAGAGCCGGACACCAATAAATCGTAGAACGCAAATCGAGCATAGGATTATCTATCTGCTCCTGCGTTTCGTATTTGGGTGTGTAGAACTGCTTGGTAATTTGATAGCCCAATGGTGTTACGAACTTGATATTCGTATTTTCTTCATGAGTTTGCAGTCCCTCACCCTTTTTTGTCGAGATCATTACAACTCCATTGTTTCCTTTGCCTCCAAATATAGCAGTTCCTGCAGGATCTTTAGCAACTTCTATTTGATCAACGTCTTGCACGCCCATCATCCCCAGTTCGTCCTCTTCAATATTCATTCCGTCGACAAGGATAAGCGGAGGATTATCGCTGTTGCGAATTCGAATGTGATTACCAAAGACATTGACCCCTGCTATCCCCATGAGCAATTGATAGATATCCGTAGCATTTTTCTCCGCAATTTGATCTGCGGAAACAAATGTATTGAATGCTGATGAATAAATAGAATTGCTGTTACTTTTCTTTTTTCTCTCTGCTGTCACAGTCACTCCATCCAAATTAATCATACGAACCCCATTTTCATAGGTATATCTTTGAGAGGCTTTCACAATATACTCTTTTAATTGTCCATAACCTGCTCTTTTTTGAGGAAATATTCCTCTTTTTTCAGGAGGGAAATTTTCCAGATCAAGACTCAGGTCCACTCTATTACCTTTCTTTTTTGTTTGAGCTTGAATAATGTAGCTGGCACTGTCCGGAAGTTCAAAATGATTGAACGTGAACGCTCCGTTGTTGTCAGTAAACGTTTGTCCAAAGAAGGGATAGGTTGTCGAAAGAATTGTTACGGGATAGTCAGCCGAACTTTTATTTAATAGAATACCGCTTTTCACTTTGCCGGAAATCTCTTGTCCCACTTCAATGGCAATATGCGGTTTTTCGATCGTATCTGCCAATACTCTCCGAATATTATAACGCTTCCAGCCCTGAGTCATCATCAGCATATCCAGATGCATAGAAGATTTAGCATTTCCTTTTTTAAAATAATAGCCCGGATTTTCTATATATCCACAAAGGTCAGAAGCCAAAAGCATGGACGTAAGCACGTTGACGCAAGAATCGGGCGTCACATCACAATCATCGGTCACAGAAACCGACAAATTCGCTGTAATGAGTTGATCTTTGCTGTCTTTGAGATTGAGAGAAGCTTTCACGAGCTCCCTCTTTGCATAATTAGCCTTATCTGTTGTGATATTACAATTTAAAATATCAGATTGATTCAAATTAAAGACTAATCTTTCGCTAATCGGCATCAACTTAGAATTGACAAGTAAGACATTTATCACCCCGGAAGGTAACCTATCCTTATCAAAGGAAATAAAATCTTTTTTGTCATCCCATTTCAATGCACTAAGTAATAAACCTCTGCAATGCAGCACCAAATAAAGTAATTGCGTCGAGTCAGATCTTTGTGGTTTAATGACACTCACCAGTAAATGATCCTTTTGCCAGAATGTTTGTATGCCGGGATTGCTCGCAACAGCTTTTGGTAATTCAAACGTTTTTTCGACGTTGTCTGAATTTCGACATACAGCATAAAGAGTTTCGTCCAATTTCGGATTAATAAAAAAACACCCCATTCCCAGATGCTCCGATTTGAATGTAGCCACCGTATCCCCAGATTGGTTCTTGACAAATCCCTTTATATCTTCACCCAAGCCATCCCTGTTTAGAGCTTTGAATGCAATCTTGTTGGGAACATCCGAAATGAGATTGCCTCCTTCGGGAAAAAAGTCCGTCTGATAGTCATCGTTTTTTGCATGCATGGGAATAAACAATTTCTGCAATTTTCCCAAATAATCATATTCTAGATACAAAGCGTTTGCCTGTTGATACGGATCAACTTTGATGGTAATATAAGCGATGGATTGCTTTCGTGAATATTCTATCGCTTTCAGGATACCATTCTGTTCCTTGATTTTCAGATTCTCAGGTACAATATTTTTTCCCGTTTTGACATCCCAAAAATGCAATTCCCCTTTTATCTCTTTCTGATTGCTATTTTGATATTCAAAAGAAGATTCAACTCTGCATGGAGCAGATTCGGGATAACCTATTTCGATTTTTCTGCGAAAAAAATAATTCGGATTCAAATTTTCCATAAACCGGGTGTAAAACCGCAATTGATATTCCCCTCCTGGAACATCTTCAGGTAAATCAAGATGCCCGGTATAGGCACCATCTGTATGCCGGATCTTGATCCTCCCCACAACCTCATTGTAGGGATTAACCAATTCGACATAAATATAGCGACTGGTCGTGTCGGGACGATGCGACATTGCATCAGCAAGGTATGCTCTGAGCCAAATTCTTTCACCTGAAATATAAAAAGTTTTATCAATTTGAGCATATATTTTTTCTTGGGGGAACGAGATTACTTGCCGCAGGAAACGACTTTTTATCGAATCAAGAAGGTCGTCTTGCACCTCTTGGGAGAAAACAACTACGGACACCGACCAAAAACAGAAAAAAGCAGCTAATACCTTTTTCCAAACCTTTGCATTTAATTGTTTCATCTTTTTTATACTGTTTTTTCTCCCTATCCTTTACTTCAACCAACCTGATTTTATCCAATTGGGATATGATGCGGATAAAAGCGCAGGATTCGAACAATCTGCAAAATTCAGCTTTCGCCCCTGCGCATTGTACTCCATATATACTTTATTCACCTCGCACCGGACGGACATTCAATCCGACGGACACATTCGTGCAGGTTATGCCATATATGTCTGAATTATCTTGGCTGAAAGCGAAACTATAAGCAGCATTGAGAAAACTTTCATGTTTTTCTGACAGCCAGTAATATCCATAGGTGGATACGTTAGTGAGCGAGTCGCTTCCACTAAGAGACACTCCGCTTGCCGGTAAAAAAAGGACATTCCCGTTGGAAGCTGTAAACTGGTAACCTGTTATGGTACTATTTTGAGAATTCATAATCGTATCCCAAGTCACAGTGCAATTATCAAATAATTCCTTAACTTCGGCTTCTGTTGGCAAGCGCCACCCTTTTCCCCAATATTTAGACAAAATAGAAGATGCACCCGTCCAAGAAGCATACACACCAGAGTCTCCCTCAGCAGTTGCCCCCAGGTTATGTGAAGCCCATTCCACACTTGTACCCATATCAATCGAATCGGCAACACTTCCCGCATAGCTGTAGTTGCCTATGCTGTCGCTGTCATTATCATTGCTGCAACCAACCGTTAGCGCAAGCGTTATGATTGCCGCTATAAAAGCATAAACTATATAATTCTTTTTCATTGATCCACTATTTAGTTTTGATTTTGAGCCGTTTGAGAAAAATATGGAATAAGTCTAAAGTTTCGTACAAGAAACTGATAGCCAGTGAAAGACAAAGGAGTTGGGTTCAATCCGGTGAGGAAGGTTCCAGAACCTTGTTGCTTATTGTTATAATAAAATGTAACATAGTAATCATCTGAATAGTTCAAGATGCTTTCAATCGAAACCAAATTGCTTGTAATTGAAGAGAAAGGCAAAACGACAGGAACCCAGTTGTCGCCAACATCAGAGAAATTAAATGTGGGCCAAGTTCTGGTGTAAACATACGAGTTGCTAAAAAGATTTCCAGTTTCTTTATTATATATAGTGGTCCATGTATGACCAGATTTGACCTCCCTGCTGCTTCCTGTAGCGTTGATCTCGAAATAAAGTGCCAAATTCGACAGAACAGTGTACTTGTTCAGGTATGGATCAGAACCTCCCGAACTATTTCTCTCTGTTGCTTCTATTACATTCTGAAGGAAGGGCCTCAACCAAAAAGATATAGCAGCACTACGCCTCGTACTGGACGTTATTTGATCTGATTTACTGCACAATGCTGAATATGCGAACGATTGATTATTGTCGCCAACTCCTTCCATTGTTGTATTATTAAAGGAATATGTGGAACTCGTATAAAACAGATCAGAATCAGAAGAATCATACGCATCGAAACCAAACCCTCGCTTGTCGGGATAATACAAAATCGAAGGAGAATAAATGGTATCGCTTTTATAGAATCCATTATGCACCACGACATACATATTTGAGAATTGCTTGCTGGCAGATGATGGTACACCAGATCCGTCGGGCACTTGCACTTTTATCAACCCCTCGGAATTTCTCGAAATATCTTCAATCGTACCCGAAAGATATCCTCCTGATCTAGTCGAGTCAGGGAAAGCAACTTCAAGTTGATCAGAGGCTGTTATGGGAAGAGTGTCTGAAAATTGTAAATAAACAGATTCTCCTCCTATCGGGCTAAGATTCGAAATCGGGATTCCATAAGTAGAGAAGGTCGGTAGTCCCTTGACTACATGAAAAGAGAATTTCTCAGTGACACCACTAATGGAAGTGACCCTCACCCACAATGCCCCTACTGTATTTGATGGAACGGCAATGATAATATAATTGGACCCAATTTGCCCTCTGTTGTTATTTACCGATGTAGTGACAGCACCAAGAGTATCAACAGCTGCCGTAGAGTCTGTCATACCAAACATAATGACAGAACTGGAATCAAAACCCTCACCTTTGATACAAATATAGTCGCCAACTTTTGCTTTTGTAATCTCAACAGAAGGCATCCCACTTATACAGCTAAAGATGGCGCTAATACCAGTAGTGGAAGAGGAAGCAGAATCTGCATCTGAATCTTTACAAGAAGTAAGGTTGGGCATTAGAAGCAAGCTTACTAGGAAAAGCAAAGCCGTAGGTATTATATATCTTTTCATAATCATATTTTTTATTTTTAGATCAATCGGCATTGAACTGACTAGACCAATCAAAACTGTAATATTTCAATCCCCCGATTCCCACTGTCTGATAGTCTCCATTTTTGGGACTTGAGGTTAAATAGGTATTTATATCTGAAGACTCCTTCGGATAATCCAATCGCCAAAATGTCCAGTTAGTCATAGATCGGCGATTATCTCCAAGTCCGGTATAAGTATTACCATCTGTTGTTACCGTATATTTCGCTTCAGTCGGAGGAGTAAGAGTTGAATCTCCTCTGTAGCCCGCACAAACATATCCGGAATAACAATCTTGAGATATCAACAATTGCTTAGCGTCCGTAAAATCGTAAAAAGAATATCTTAACAAATCGTGCATGTAGAGGGCTTCCCACAAAAATTCCATCCGGCGTTCTTTCAGCAGAGTTAAAAAACTAATGCTCCCATTATCGCTTATAAGGCTTGCTCCGGCACGTGCACGAACCTTATTAAACAGCACAATATCTGTTGCATCAGAAGTTGAAGTTACATCATTTAAACCCATATTCGCCTCTATTCTCATCAAATAAACATCAGCCAACCTTAACATAGGATGCGATAATCCTGAATTGTACTGATATACGGGATAACCGGTATCTGCCTCAACTCCAACCATGAATTTACGTATTTGAACTCCGATAGAAGTATTCTTGCTTCCATAGATACCACTTAACTGCACCATCCCATTGGCAAGCCTATCGTAATACTCTCCCTTAGTGAACAGAGAACCATAAACGCGGTTGAGCCCCGATTCTCCGGCACCAACCATAACCGTATGTCCACTGGTATCTGTAGAGTCCGAAGCATTAGGAGCCAACATGTCCTTTAAAAGAGATAAACTCATATAGTATGAACCTCCGTTTGCTCCAAACAAACCATTTACTAAGTATTGATTATTAAATCCCCAAGAACTTTGTTTGCGGTTACCTCCGTAGGAATACGTTTCCCATCCGATTGCATACTGCAATGCAAACAATTCTTCTGTTTGCTTATGCCCTACTTTGGATATATCTTCGTAATCGCTTAACAAAGAATAACTTCCATTATCTGCATAAGATATACATCTATCAGCAGCATTGAGAGCCAATTTATATAACGCCTTACCAAGCTCAGCATCACTTCCCACTCCCATACCGGAGAGTTCCGCATAATATGAATAATATTTCGATTTATTCGGATTTTGATTTTCAGTGGTCGAGGAACTACCTGTCAAACTGTTTGAGAACCAATCTCCGCGTGCATAGGCAGCCATCGAACAATAAATTCGCGACAACATCCCATAGGCTGAGGCTTTGGTCAATCTCCGACTGCATGCCGTCCCTTCACTTGTTGCTTCATCGTCGGGAAGATACTCGGCTGCATACCTAAGGTCACGTGCGGCATATTCCAATACATCTTCATAAGGAGAAGGCGCGATTGATTGAAAGTTTAAAGTATAGTTCTGAGGATCTTCGATAATGAATACATCATGCCAGATGTCGGCTAGATACCAATATGCGACAGCTCTTATAAATCGCGCTTCCCCATAACAAATCCTCAGATTTTCCTCCGTTCCGCAAAAATCAGGATCTCTGTCCTCAGACCGTTCCATGCTAACTATCACATTGCTTGCTTGCGCAGCTACTGCATACAGAGAATTCCAACCCTCTGCCATTTGCGAGGCAAGAGATGTCGTATTCCAAAAAATATAATCCATAGTCGAATTTGTACTGACATTTGTTTGTTTCGACAAACTGTTTCCTGCACGCAAGTCACCAAAATAAACATCAAAATAGTTCACAAAGACAGCCCAAGGTGAACTATACAATGCACCGGTAGCACTTCTTGTGTTAGCATAACTTGTGTAATATGTGTCCTCGGACACCAGATAAGTGGAATCAACATTCAGTTTGTCGTTACAACTTGTCAATAACGACAGAAACACAATGGACAAAAAGAAGCCCGATATTATAGCCTTTTTCATAATTTGTAATCTTCTATGTAATTTCATTTTATAATCCGATGTCAAGACCAAAAGAATAAGTGCGAGGACTCGGATTTCTAAAGCTATCCACCCCGGTTCTCGTCATAGAAACGGAAGATACCCCGTTAGTACTTACCCCAGAAGGAGTATATCCCACTTCTGGGTCATATCCCGAATATCCGGTAATTGTTAAGACGTTACCCATTCTTGCAAAGACTCTCATTCTGGAAATTTTAAACATACTAACATATTTTTTCGGCAAAGTATATCCCACACTCAGATCCTTCAAACGCAAATAAGACCCATTTTCTATATATGCTGTGGATGTTCTGCTATTTTGATTAATATCATTGGCACGATACAAACGAGCTAATCTATCAGGGCTACTCTTTGCATTCGTAACGTACACATTCCAGATGTTGGCATAGCTGATCAAGTCATCATAAAATCCGGTTACTGGAGCATTTAAGATCGATGTAGCCTTATTAGAGTATTGAGAATTGGTGTCTTCCATCACATAACGCGTATAATTATATATTTTTCCTCCCACACTTGCATACAAAAAGAAAGACCAATCAAAACCTTTATAACTAAAAGAGTTATTCAGACCGATGGTAAATTTGGGGAAGGGATTACCCAGATAAGTACGATCCGAGGAATCCAATACTCCATCACTATTTAAATCTTTAAAAAGATAATCTCCGATATATGTACCGCTATAGTTGATCGTATTGCTTACAACCGTACCTCTACTATAGGATGTTGTAGCACGTTTGACGGTGCTTGTTCCATCCCCATTATCAACAAGAAAATCGGCTGCACTATTTATACGTCCATCAAAAACATAACCATAAAACTGACCTACTGGATGCCCTGCGGCCGTTCTCCAGTATGAGCCAGTATCAAAATATCCTGAGCCAATATTCAAAGAAGTGACCTCATTGATGTTTTTGGAGAATGTTAGATTACTCCTCCATGTAAACTTATTATTCGAGATATTTGTACTATTTATGGTTAACTCAATACCTTTATTTGTAATGGAACCTATATTGTAGTAAGGAGATGTATAACCGCCATTATTACTTGATCCCATATAACCCGGCAACGACAATTGCAACAACAAATTATTGGTCTTTTTATAATATGCTTCTAAAACTATTTGGAGCTTACCTCTAAAAAAATCAAGATCCAATCCTGCATTATAGGAATTTGTGGATTCCCATTTCAAATCAGGATTTCCAAGAGTAGATGTTGACCACACCTGTCCAAAACCATTTGTGGTGGAACTTAATGTACGGACATATTGGAAATCTCCGACATTGGAATTTCCGACCAATCCCCAACTTAAACGAAGCTTCGCATTGTTTATGAAATTGCTGAAAGACTGTTTCTTGAACCAAGGCTCTTCACTCAACCTCCATGCAAAGGCAAAAGACGGGAAGGTTCCCCATTTGTTCCCATCGCCAAACCGAGAAGTCCCATCTTGACGAATGGTTGCCGTAAACAAATAACGATCCTTGAAACTGTAGAATGCACGACCGAAGAAAGAGAACATTCTGTACAGATAAGTTTGTCCCTGAGCGGTTGAATGCGAAGGATCTCCCGCACTGATTTCGTTATCATCCGTCACTCCTTCGCTGGTATCCGGATTGTAATACTCTGTTCTTTGAGCCAAAGAGTAATTATTTGAGTCTTCCGTATATTCAGACCCCAACATAAGCGTTAGTTTGTGATCGTCCTTAAACCTTTTATCAGCAGTCAGAATATTCTTCCACGTATATCTGTTCGAATGATTATCTCTATTGGATCGCACCAAACTACTATTATACGAATAGCCTGATACGTATGGACCCAAATAATAGTGAAACTTCGAAAAGTTGAAATTACCATTCAATTCCACTCTATACTTTAACCAGCTAACCGGCCTAACTTCGGCATATAGTGTTTGCTGCACTCCAAAATTACGCGTCCATTTCTGTGTTGCGTTAAATTGGGCAAAAGGATTGTATGAATAGTGTCCATCATTATTGGAATTATATGAAAGTTGAGCGTCCGGACTCAAATAGGGCTGAGACCGAAGGGCGTTAGATATCTGGCTTCCAGCATCAACAACTGCCTCTTGGTAGCTGTTGTAAAAATTTGTAGATAGTCCTATTGTCAACCAACTTTTTGGCTTTATCTCTCCTATGGATCGTAACGTAAATCTCTGAAAAAGAGCACCCAAGGCCGATCCATTGTTTTCTTCATAGCTACCTGATGCTGAATAGGAGGATTTGTCTCCTCCTCCTCGTAATGCCAGATTATAACTTTGCGTAAAACCCTTTTTAAACATAATATCCTGCCAATCATACCCATCGGAGAGAAGCTCCGGGTGGCTATAATATTGATACTCGTCTGTTTGTGCTGCAGAAGTAGCATCATGCCCCACAAGTATTCTTTCCGATAAATAATTGTGTAAATATGTTGCATATTGCTCCAAGTTAAGAATATCATATTTCTTTGCCAATTTAGTGAACCCAAAATTGGAACTGAAAGAAATGCTTGTACGTTCGTTGCGTTTCCCTTTCTTCAAACTCACTAAGATAACCCCATTCGCCGCTTGTGATCCGTATATAGCCGTAGCCGAGGCGTCTCTTAGCACCTCAATGCTTTCGATATCGGCCGGATTAATACCCGCAAGCGGATTTTGCGTATAATCGGTATTATCAGATGTGATGACAACTCCATCCACCACAAAAATAGGCTGCGTACTTCCTTGAATAGATCCAGCTCCACGGATAGTGATTGATGTACCTGAACCGGGTGTACCTGTATTTTGAGCCATGTTCAATCCGGCAATACGACCTTGCAAGGCTTGGTCGATAGTCGTGATATTCTGTTCTTCAATGGTTTTAGATGTTATAGACGATACAGAGCCTGTCAAGTCAGAGCGTTTCATTTCGCCATATCCAATTGCCACAACTTCGTTCAACACGTAAGAATCGGGCTCTAAAACAATTTTTAATGACCCCGAACCTTTCACTTTCACAGTCTGCTTTCGCATTCCGATATAGGAAAAGGTTAGCATAGTCCCTATTTGGCAATCTTTTATCAAGAAGCTTCCATTTTCATTTGTTATAGCAACTGGCTTACCATTTATTGACACAGTCACTCCTATAACAGGTTCAGAATCTTCCAAATAGATGACAGTTCCCTTCAATATGAAATTACCATCAGCAGGTGCCGACATCTCTGCACGGAAAGACGCATTCACTCCAACCGGACAAACTAAGATTAAAGCTATCAACAACCCCAATTTGAAAGATAGCTGACAGAACTTCAAACACAACGTTCTCTTAAGATCTTTCATCCTATTAAAATTATATATGTTATTAAATCTATTTTTTTTATACATATCATCATAAAGTTACTTCCAAACCTATCGAAATTGTTCTTGGATTTGGAAGCCTGAATGCATCTACACCATTGTATAGCAAACTGGGAGAAGACACTCCAGTATTTCTATTGGTATAATATGCTGCATTTCCAACCTCTGGGTCATACCCTGAATAACTTGTAATAGTAAATAGATTTGTGACATTAGCATATATCCTCATATTTGTTATCTTAAACTTATGATTAATTTTATTAGAAAGATTATAACCAAGGGTCATGTTCTTCATTCTAAGGTAGTCTGCCTTTTCCACATTGCCTGCATAATCAGAATATCCACCAAGCGCATAGGCTGTATAATTAAAGTCTTTCGCTCCCGTCCGCGAATAAAGCATAAAAGAAAAGTCGAAATCGCGGTATTTAAATTCATTAACCAGCCCGATGGTCGTTTTGGGAGAAGCACTACCTAAGAACTTTTCATTTGTCGCATCGTAAAACTCGGCAACCGAATGCCCCTGTGCTGTGCGGGTGAGGATCCCGCTATTTTGATTTTCGGAACTCCAATCGTATGCATCGATGTAGTTACCTTGAGTATTAAGTGAGACGACTTCATTTTTGTTGAAAGCTAAATTCAGACTTGTATTCCACACAAAATTGCCATTGCTGACGTTAATGGTCTTCAGAGACAGTTCAAAACCGTGATTCTTTAATGAGCCGACATTAAACCAGGTCGAATCCCTCTGAAGATCCGTTGAGATAAGAGGCACCTGATACAGCATGTTCTTTGTGACATCTTTGTAAGCATCTGCGCTCAACTGTATACGCCCGTTAAAGAAAGACATGTCAATGCCGATATTCAAAGAGTTGGTTTTTTCCCACGCAGCATCACTCTGATCCATCATAATTGACATCGAAGAAATTCCGTTTTCATTCGAAAGCGTATATAGATCAAGATTACTATAATACCTTCTTGCGATGTTATTGTTTCCCACAACTCCATAGCTCCCTCGTATTTTCAACTCATTCATAACCTTCTTGACCTTTTTCATGAAAGGTTCGTTGCTAACCCTCCAAGCAAAACCTCCCGAACCTGAACTCTTCCAACGATTTCCTGCAGAATACAGAGAGTTTCCGTCTTGCCGGAAAGTTCCCATCAGGAAATACCTATCAAGTAAACCGTAATTTATATTTCCGAAATATGAGACTGTTTTATATTGGAAATGGGCTCCTCCTGCATAAGATCCATCATCAGCACCAGCATTAATATCGGGCAAATAAACATCATCAAGAGAAGAACCTGTTCGACTAACAAAAGTG
Source organism: Bacteroides sp. UBA1317 (assembly GCA_002307035.1). Taxonomy (GTDB): domain Bacteria; phylum Bacteroidota; class Bacteroidia; order Bacteroidales; family Bacteroidaceae; genus Bacteroides. The sequence continues at coordinate 12,280 of DBTL01000109.1, read as the reverse complement.
TAATTGTCGTATGTACTTTTATATTCATGTCCGGCCAAGGCTTTCAGTTGATGTATTTTCCCGAAGGTTGTTTCATAGATTAGTATGTTTCTCCAAGTGAATTCATTGATATAATGCTTATATTGAGAGCGCAATGCTTCTGAATAATCAACATTAGAAGAATATATTGTATCTAGCCTTTGCCCAAAATAGCTTTTATCCGTAAAAAATGCATTATCTGTCATTTCTGAACGGATGCTTATCTTCTTTGATGGTCTTATTTCAACATAGGCTCTTCCGTTGCCCATATATCTTTTTCCCGTAGCAGTTTTGCTATTCATTATATATTGAGGAGAATAGCCATTGAGTTCTGCAGTCGGATTAAGCGTATATTTTAGTTGTTCCCAACTTTCGGCCACATTATCCTGTTCTGAAATATTCATCGCAATATTAATTCCGGTCTCTAGCCAACTTTTATATCCGATTGTGCTACCGACGCTGGATGTGAAACGATTCATCCCACTACCCGACATGATTCCTTTTTCATTCAAATATCCAGCCGCAATATTGTAGGTAGAAATCTCGCCGCCGCCTAAACATGATAGATTGTACTGATTAGTGAATGAATTTTGAAACATACGACTTTGCTCATCCGTCGATCCTTCGCCAAGTATGTTCGCAACATCAACTTTTTTCGGCAATGTATTCATGCCCCATCGTCCAGCAATTTTCAGTATAGGATTTTGAAACAGTTTCCCTTTTTTAGAAGTAATAACGATCACCCCATTGGCAGCCTGAGCACCATACAAAGACGTTGCAGCTACGTCTTTGAGTACGTCGACCCGTTCAATATTATTAGGATCAATAGCTGACAATAGATTTTCGATATAATCCCCTGCCTCGAATGTATTTATGATGACTCCGTCAACGACATATATAGGAGAGGAAATCATCTGCAAAGTTCTGATTCCCCGAACTGTAACTTGATTGGAGGCTCCCGTAGATCCGGAGTTTGCACTAACAGTAAGTCCGGGAACCAATCCGCCAAGTATATCCTCAATGCTTAATGCATGTTGATTGTTTGCTTCCGCCGAGGTGTACACTGTAGTGGAAGACCCCGTAAAGCTTCCTCGCTCATGCTTTTGGTACCCAATATTTACATCATCATTAAATATAGAAACCGCTCTTTCGAGCACAATTTTCATATCGGATTGGTTGTCACCAACCGTAATAGATTGTTCCTCGTAATTTTCTAGCGAGAAACGGATCAGCGATTCTTTATCCACTTTGATGTCAAATAACCCGTTTGCATTTGTAACTGATATTTTTTTCCCATTGCTTTGGATTAAAACACCTTTCATGGAAACCCCGTCACTGTTAATAACTTCTCCTTTCAGTGAAATCTGTTGTTTTTTATCATTCTGCTGTTCTCGTTCACTAGCATATCCTCTAATAAGGACTATTTGAATATTTGAGAAAAACACAACAAGCAGCAAAAAATTCCAACAAAGAGATTTCCTGTTTATAAAATCCTTCATAGTATGATTATTTAATGGTTTAATTCCCTATAGCTTTACTTTAAATTTTGATAATCAATAATTTGTAGTCACTGGAGTCGCTGTCGGGACCAACCTTACATTTGCAATAAACAATTGAAATTGATTCATTACAGTTGCCGTATGACCATCGTTATTTGCGTCTATGTTGATGAAGCCAAGAAGAGACTGAAGGGCTGTATCGGTAGCCAGGGAGGTAAGATATGTCCCGATTGAAGTCAACGATAACCCGGTAAAATTGCTAAAATCAACAGTCACAGTTTCCCACCCGTTGGTATAGGCATACGGCGCTCCCAGCGACCAAGGAATATAATTGTAAATGACCGAACTTGTCGCACCTGAATAATTCTTATTAACCCGATATGTGATTGCTCCCGAACTCCAACTGTAAGGGCTATACAGATCAAATTGGATTGCCAAATCCGTCATGCTGGTTGATGAAGTGATCTCAGAGCCAGCCTTTTTCAACATGGCCGAAAGAGCGGGGTTAGGATACCACTTAATAAAAGAGTTCAAACTACTTGACGAGGTTTTAATCGGAATGGATCCTGCTAACGAAGGAAATGCCAACACCGTGTCCGGATTTTGCGCAAGGCCAGTTGCTTGGGCAATAGAAGCCGAGTCGCTCAATATAGCCCCATTCGAAGGCGTGGTGACCATGTAAGATTCCTTGAACGATTCCAAGAATATTCCCTTCTTGTAATACATGTAAGCCGGAGAATAAACCGTATCCCCCTCATTGCACAGAATTCTGATGGATCCGCTGCTGACACCACCTGCTCCCGGCGGTGTGATAGCGGTGACAGTTGTCTTATTTATGACATTGAATTCCGTAGCATCGACGTATCCGCTGCTTGACGGAAAACTGACTTCTGTCGTGGTTGAAAGGTAATTTCCTGTTAGAGTAACCACATCTCCTTCGCGGGGAAGCGAATTCGAAACCTTGGTTATCACAGATGTTTTCTTGAATATAAATTCGAAATTTGCATTCCCGTGGTTCGTTACCACCTTAATAACATTCACAGAGGTGGTATCGGACATTTCTTCTGCAATTGGAGTAGTTGTAGGGATAGTAAATGTAATTGAATTATCAGAAGTATAACTTGAATTGAAGGATGCTTTCTGGCCATTGCAATAAACAGCTGTCAAACCAGTAAAGCCAAAACCTTCCAAACGAATGCGCCGCCCCAAGTAAGAAGAGGAAATTTCACGGCTAACGCTTCCCTCCTGACTTGTCCATACGCCAGACACTCCCACTGTCACTCCCTCGACCTCGGGTAATTTAAAACCATCGCATGAAACAAATAGCGTAGTTATGCAGAAGGCTGCTACCATAAACAAATAGAGATGTGTGTTTTTTACATTTTTCATAAGTAATTCTTAATTTATCGGTTAAACTACCTTAGCTTTTAACTTTCAAGGTCAAGGTATATACGAAATCTGGATCATCCTATTTGGGCTTTTATCAATAAGATAGTCTACTCAATTTTGAATTAAGCAATAAAAATTGATCGTATTTGCATTTTGTTTCTTGAATGCAAATGAAAAGCACTCCTTGTTGAATCTCCCTGTAAAAGAGCTCTTTTCTTGCTATTGAGATCCATATAACTCAAGCGCAATGAAACTCAGTAGCTCCTTTTATTCAAATTTAACCATATCAAAATATGCATCTGTAACATTAGAACCACCGCCGACTCCCCATGCTATTTGAACTGTACCTTCCTTAAAAGTCGTGTCAGTACCTTTCGCAGCCAATTCCCATGCTACATTGTCTAACGAGTAGTAGAACGAAAGGGTTGTTCCTTTAGCGACAGCCCTAAGATATAATGGACCTGTGGTGTATCCCGATAAGGAAATCTTGGCATCAAAAATATTGGTCACGCCTGTTGCTTCATCTAATTTTATCCCACGAAATTTCATCTGCCCCACAATCCCTGTAGTTTGAACTACAAAATAATAGCCCCGTCTAACACAAGAGGAATACCCGGAAGCAGCAGACTGCGCTCTTAGAACAATACCGTTCTTTGTGAGATCAGTGGTCGAAGTTTTGGTATACTGAATCCACTCCACCTGCTGATCGGCGCTACTTGAAATTGCCGTAAGATCAACAGAACAAACATTTCCCGTACGGGTAAGCCCTCTAAAAAGGTTCGTCTTGTTAGCATCTGCTAAAGTCACACCCAAGGTTGCAGCATTCGTAAGTTCAAAAGTGCTGGAAGAGGCAGTGCCTGGAAACGGTACCATATTCTTATAGGTACTTCCATTGTAATAACCGTTGCCACCCTTGTCAAAGGTATACACTACTTGTGAGAACAATGATATTGGAAATACGGCCAATACGGCTAATAAAACCGGCGTAATAATTAGTGTTTTCATAAAATAAATTGGTTAATAAATTAATTATAGATTAAGAGCTTTTTAACTTTCAAGGTCAAGGTATATACGAAATCTGGATCATATAAAGAAATCAGGATAGCACATAATTGAATTACAGATCCTTGTTTATTTAATCAATGCAAAGATAGTTGAAACAGAGTCTGTAGCCTCATTTCTATATTACATTTCGATTAACAGGTATTACCCGCATATATCTTTCTCTTCTTTTTTTATACCATTCGAAACTATAATCCCATTTGAGCTTTCATTAATAGAATAAATTACTTAATTTTGAATTAAGCAATAAAATTGATTGTATTTGCATTTTGCTTATTGAATGCAGATGAAAAACACCTCTACTATGAAACCATTTTATATATTGTTAATTGGCCTTACACTTTATACAAATCATGCGATTGCGCAAATCCAGCTTCATAAAGTAAAAGAATATGGCTCGGAGGAACTATCTTCTGATTTATTCAATAAAATAGTACAAGATTCTTATGGGTTTATATGGATCGCCACGGATTATGGGCTGAACAAATTCGATGGATTCAAATTCGTCCAATATCTGAATAACAGAAAAGACCACACTTCGCTTCTGAGTAATAATATCAAGACTTTGACGCTGGACAAAAAAGGCAATTTATGGGTGGGATGCAATAGTGGGCTTCAACTCTATGACCCTGCTTTAGATTCTTTTAAAACAATCTCTTTTCCGGATAGCCTAACTCCCTATATTTCGGAAATTAGAGAAATACACAACGGGGAAATATGGGTTACAACGGCAGGCAGAGGAACATTTCTAATCGACAGAACAACTCTTAAAGCGAAGAGCATGACGGTTATAAACCAGATTGCAGGATATTTCCCGGGGTCTATATACGAAGACAGACACAAAATGTTGTGGATCAGTACGAATAAAAAGCTTCTAAGAATTGATCCTTCTCTAAAAAAATACACTTCTTTTTCTCAATTCAATAATAATGTATCGGGATTTGTCGAGGATAGGCAGGGCCGACTCTTCATGAGTACATCGAATTATGTTTATTATATGAATGATGGATCACAAACATTCATTCCTATTGAAAAAACGGAAGTTGGACTCAGTATAAGAGGTCTGATCAAAAGCAAAAAGGGAATAATATATCTCGCCACTGATGGGCAAGGATTAAAATACATAGACACCAAACAAAACAAGATATTACCTGTCTCAATTGGAGAAAGTCCATATGATTTAAAAAGGACAAAAATCCAAACAATCTTTGAAGACCGGGATTCAAATTTATGGCTAGGCTGTTTTTCGAAAGGAATTCTTGTTATTCCAAATGAATCACCAAAATTCAAATTTTGGCCATTGAGCGGCAATGAATACCAAATGGGCAATACTCCCATATCAATTTGCAAAGATCATAATGAAAACATTTGGTGTGCAGTCGAAAATGAAGGTATAATAAAACTAAACAATAAAGGAGCGTTCATTAAGCATCTCAACACATTTGACGACATCACAAAAATATATGAAGACTCACACAAAAAACTTTGGATAACCTCCTATAAACACGGATTGGGAGTATTGAACGAGAAAAGCGAGCAGTGCAATTTTATGAATATTACTTCAACCGGATATATGAAAACGATGGTCGAAGGCCGGGATGACCATTTGTACATATCCACGTTTGGTTCAGGTTTTATGCGCTACAATTTAAATACTGGAAAATGGGTAAAATATGAAATGAATCAGAAAAATAAATCATGGCTCGGAAACGATTGGATCAACTGCATTTTATGCGATTCGCAAGGATTAATATGGCTTGGACATTACAAAGGCGTAAGTTGTTTCGATCCCGATAACAATCGTTTTATTGATCTAAAACAACAAGATATCTTATCCAAACAGATCTGTATTTCACTCATGGAGAGCAGAGATGGAAAAATATGGATCGGCACCTATAATGGACTTTTTTGTCTCGACAAAAAAACGAAAAACGTTAAAAACTACACCATAGACGACGGATTGTACAGCAATGTCATCTGCGGTTTGGCCGAAGATGGAAAGGGAAATATCTGGTGTAGCACCTTTCGTGGAATTAACCTATTGAGAAGATTATCAAATCAGATAATCTGTTTCTACCAAGGAAATGGTTTAGAAGATAAAACCTACAACCGAGATGTTTATTGGCAAGACCCAAACGGGCTGATCTTCTTCGGAGGAAACAAGGGGATAACTTCATTTGATCCATCTCAAATGACTTTCAATAAAAAATACAGCTACACAGTGTTGATAACGAGCCTGTATGCTCATAGCCAGCCAGTGACAGCAAACACTCAATCAGGCGGAAAAAACATTGTTTCTTCGAATGTTTTAAATTCCAATGTCTTTCATTTTTCTTACGAAGACAATACTTTTACCTTTGAATTTTCTACCATGGACTTCAAAGATCCGGAAAATATCTATTTTCAATACAGGATAAAAGAGCTAAGCAACATATGGAACTCAACAAAATCAGGCGTAAACCAAGTGGCATACAGCCACCTGGATCCAGGAAAATACACAATGGAAGTACGTGCCTGCAAATATGAGTCAATATCTCAAATAAAAACAATTACAATAATTATATCCCCTCCTTGGTATAAAAGTAAGGTTGCTTATTTTATCTACATTTTACTGGTCAGCATATTTGTTCTATTCAGTTTTTATCTGATTAGAAAGAAAAGAAGAGAAATTATAAATGAATTCAGGCTCCAATCCTTCATCTATATATCCCACGAAATACGTTCCCCACTCACATTGATCATTAATCCGATAAAGAAACTTCTTAAAGAAGACCTTCCTCCAAACATAGAAAAAACAATACAAGGAGTATATCGAAACTCAAATCGCATGCTCGGTCTTGTAGATCAACTTCTTGACGTGCGAAAAATCGACCAAGGGAAAATGAAATTAAAATATCGAGAAACTGATTTAGTTAGCTTTATCAATGATGTATATAATATTTTTGAAATTCAAGCGCAGGAGAGAGGAATAAGCTTTAATTTTTCGCATCAAACAGAGTTCTTATTGGCTTGGATCGATCAAAATAATTTTGATAAAATTATTATAAATATATTATCAAATGCATTCAAATTTACCCCGGATAAAGGAGAAATCTCAATCAACTTGACCAGCGGCAATTACAAAACCCGAACAGACACTCTATTCGAATATGCAGAAATAACCATAACAGATTCGGGAATGGGAATAGATGAAGATAAAAAAGACAAAATATTTGATAAATATTATCAAAGCTATAATCGCGATACGTTCGGGGAAATGGGCTACGGAATAGGATTGAATCTTGCCAAGATGTTAGTTCAGCTTCATCACGGATCTATTCGCGTAGAAAACCTCAAAGATAAGAAAGGGTGCCGTTTTTCAGTGAGAATACCTTTAGGCAAAAATCATTTGAAGAAAGAAGATCTCATAGAAACATTTCCACAAATAATTTCGTCTTCGATTTCTAATTTACCAGAAAAAGACGAGCCTTTAAAATCATTCAAGAGAAAGACGAAGTACAAAATACTAGTGATTGATGACGAAGAAGAGATGATAAATTATCTACAAAATGAATTCAAAGACGCTTATAAAGTGCTGACTGCGAACGATGGTACTAAAGGCCTACAAACAGCACTTTTTCAAATGCCAGATCTAATTATTTCCGATGTTTTAATGCCTCAAATGGATGGCTTCACATTGGTGAAGAAATTACGAAGCAATAGCAACATTTGCCACATTCCAATTATTTTACTAACCTCAAAGATTGATTTCGAAGATCGAATAGAAGGACTGAATGAAGGGGCTGATGCCTATTTGACTAAACCCTTCGATCTGGAAGAATTATCTTTGATAATGAAGAATCTAATCAACAGCAGATCTTTCCTGAAAAGTAAGTATTCGGGAATGCAAGATCAGTCAGAAAAAGTTATTCCCGTAGAATTCAAGTCGAGTGATGAAACGTTTATGGAGCAAATCATGGCTATAATTAATAAGAACATAAGCAATCCCCAATTAAATGTAGCCATGTTGATGGCGGATCTTAGATTAAGTCGGGTTCATCTACATAGAAAGATAAAAATGGCAACAGGGCTATCAGCCGGAAATTTCATTCGCAGCATAAGATTGAGACAAGCGGCCATACTACTAAAAGAAAAGAAAATAGACATCTCACAAATTGCATACGCTGTTGGTTTCTCTAGCCAAACTCATTTTTCAACTGCATTCAAAAATTTTTATGGAGTCTCTCCCTCAGAGTATATTACTCAAAAGAATCAATCCTTCGAGCCAAATGATACAAACGAAAAAACTTGATTTCAAAATAAAAAACAACTTTCAAAACGCCAGCAAGCCCGTTACAAGTCACAAAGTTCTAGTAAGATTTCAAACCAAATAGATTAAACCCAGATTACTCTTTTGCTTGTAACTGTAATAGTTTGCATCGATTGCATTGATATTCATTCAGACCTTTGGGAGAAAGAATTGAGTCGATCAAGAGGTCTCAATTGAATTCAATAAAGTGGAAGCAAATTCTATTTTATAGAATTATAAGTTCTTTTAAGGCATTAAATGTGCTTTTTCTTCTGCAATCATTGTTATTATTTTAAGTTAAGCGGAAATTTATGTTTCTTAGTATAAGCAGCAGCCATTCGCTTAATCACCACTTAACGCTACTGATAATGAAACTATTTATAATTATCCTCTTCACACTATTGTCTACCACTTTCTCGTCGAGCATCAAAGCTCAGCAGACAGTGAAGTCTGAGACTATAAAAATTCCTGTCTATAATTATACTCAATTGGAGCCTATGCTTCATCCAAAAGCTGACAATGATACTACTTACATTTTCAATTTTTGGGCTACCTACTGCATTCCCTGTATCAAAGAGCTGCCTTACTTCGAACAAATAGGGAAAGAATATGCTTCTAAAAAAGTAAAAGTTGTTCTGATTAGTATGGACTTCAAATCAAAAATAACCTCTCAAGTAATTCCTTTTATCAAGAAGCGAAAAGTGCAATCGCCTGTCATCGTATTGAGCGACCCCGACGCCAACAGTTGGATTGACAAGGTGAATGCAACATGGAGCGGGGCACTACCTGCTACGTTGATAGTAAAAGGGAACAGCCGGGAGTTTTACGAAAAATCATTTACGTATGATGAGCTTCAAGTATTAACAATTAAATTTTTAAAACAATGAAACGTATCGTTCTTCTAATAACACTCGTTCTTGCAGCATTTGCAGGCATCTCTGCCCAAGGTTACAAAGTTGGTGACACTGCGGCCGATTTCAAACTAAAAAACGTTGATAACAAGATGGTTTCTCTGGCAGACTTCTCAAAAGCCAAAGGTTTTATCATTGTGTTTACATGCAACCACTGCCCATATGCAAAAGCCTATGAACAGAGAATCGTTGCTTTAGACAAAAAATATAAAGCCAAAGGCTATCCGGTAATTGCCATTAACCCTAACAATCCGGCGACTGTGCCTGCCGATAGTTTTGAAGAAATGCAGAAACGCCATAAAGAAGCCGGATTTACCTTCCCTTATCTGTTTGATAACGGACAAAAGATATATCCCGTATATGGTGCTACCCGCACACCCCATGTGTTCTTGTTAGAGAAAACAAAGAAAGGGAATGTAGTTCGCTACATAGGTGCCATCGACGACAATTACGAAGATGCTTCAGCAGTGAAAACTCCTTATCTAGCCAACGCAGTAGATGCTTTGCTAGCAGGGAAAGAAGTAAACCCCAGTTCTACCAAAGCTATTGGTTGCGGTATAAAATAAAGTACTTCTTACTGCAGAAAACAGTTATAGATTCTTTTCAGAACAGCTGTTCATATATAACAACATCCCCATGTTGCCTATAAAAACATCCTCATGTTCAATCACATAACATCCGGATGTTTATAGAAGAACATGGGGATGTTCTTTGGACACAAGTTACGATAAAAGAAGGCGAAAAAAGGACGCTTACAAATATAAAGAGGAAGCATATACGCCCGTACTCAGCTCTTTTCCAGCCATTCCTTAAAAGAAGAAACTTTCAACCGACTTACTATTGCTTTCTCTGGCAATTGCACTTTCAAATGTACGACTATTTTTCGATTGAAGTAGGCCTGAATGGAAATTACTCCTGCCCGATTGACAATCATCTGACGGTTAATGCGAAAAAAAACCTGCGGATTACACACTTTTTCCACATACTCCAAATTCTTAAACAAAGGGTACTTCTTTCCATCAGAAGTATACATATAAACCGTTTCAAATTCAAGAGCAAAAACGGTAACATCCTTAATATAGACAACAAACGATTTTTCACGTAACTGCGTTAAAAAGCTCTCTTGATACGTATTTGTCTGTTGAACAGGAACAAACGCCAAGGCGCTACTTTTAGCTTGTATACTTCCTATCAATCTCTTAAACTTCGTCAATGCTGCCTGAATCTCCCCCTCCTTAAAAGGTTTGAGAATATACTCAATACCATTATTCTTAATAGCCTGCAACGTATATTCATCATAAGCCGTGCAGAAAATAACAGGGATCGTAACATCAATATGCTTGAAAATTTCAAAACTATATCCGTCTTCTAGTTGAATATCCAAGAAAATCAAGTCAATCTTATTTTGATGCTTACTCAGAAACTGAACTGCCTTAACAATAGAACCCAAAATAGTAGTCACCAAAAAATCAGAATCTTCTTCTATCATCTCTTTGAGGAGTTGAGCTGTAAATTTCTCATCTTCAACTATCAGTACATTCATTTTTCAATAAGTTTTAGTTTTACTTCAAACACTTCGTCGGTATGCGTTATCATCATTCCGTCAAGCACTCCTAAGAGCCTATAGCGTTTAGCAATGTTATCCAAACCATAGCCCGATGGTGGTGGTGTGGTAAACTTCGGTCGTATATTGTTTTTCACAGAAAGATATAACCCATCAACACTAGTGATAGAAATCTGCAATGGATTAGCCGATGACAAGGTATTATGCTTAAAACAATTTTCAACCACAATTTGTAAGCTAAGTGTTGGAATAAGATAACTTCCTAAAGAGCCTTCATCAATATCAATTAGCACTTTCACCCCTCCCTCATTTCTGGCTTCAACCAAGAATAGATAAGACTTTAGCACACCCAACTCCTCGGATAACGCAACGGCAGAAGATTCATTATATTTGAGCGTTTGCCTATAAAAATCGGATAAGCTCATAACAAACCGTTCCGAATCCGAGTGCTTACTGCGCACCATCATTCGTAACGTATTCAATGAATTGAAAAGAAAATGAGGATCAACCCTTGTTCTTAGCTCTTGCAACTGCACTTTATAATGTTCAGCCTGCATCTCCTGCTTCTCGAGCTGCAAACGAGCAATATCGGCATTGGCACTAAGCACACGCTGTATAATAAGAAATAAAATAGAAGCTAATAATAATTTTAATATAAGATTCCATCGAATGGGTTCCCATACATGAACAATAAGAAGGGTAGAGAGAACATAAGCAAAAGTAGACCCAACTACTATAGCAATCACAATCTTTAATACCCTAATTTTTGCCTGAGAATGAGATGCTTTATCTAATAAATGCCATAACAAATAAAGCACTATTGAAGCCAAAAGCCATCGATGAAAGACATCAAGGCTAAATTCAAACACCTCTTTATTAGAGAATAAATTTAATACCGGCAAAAGGACAGCCAGTGCCACAGGAAATAAGATATTTTTTACACGCTCCATACTTAGCTCATAATTAAGATTAAAGGCATAGTAATACAACATGATCACTAACCCAAAGATACAGTAATAATTCTCTCCTTGATAATTTTCGTAGAAAATAAAAAGGAAGTAAACCTACTCAGCATTTTTATTACTTGGCAAAAAGAATCGATACGCAAACTCTAACCTAAAACTTTTCATAGACATTTTCTTCAATGGCTCTGCCCGATTGCCGATAGGAAATGTGAACAATGTCCAATTATTATGATCTGCATCCGAATATATCTGAAGTGTAGTTCCCCGATTATAACCCACTCCCAATGATAGTAAATGATGCTTTGTTATCAGAAAATCGGCAGAGCTTGAAAGATTCCAACCCACAGAACGTAAATAACAACCTTTATCATCACCCTCCGTAATTCGAAATGTTCGTTGGCTCCCCTCCATTTCAGCTATTAGAGTCACTGCACTTGTCAATTGATAACTAATCTTTGGACGAATCGGTAGCATGCCCGATATTCTCAACCTGTTATTCACTTTATAATCGACAAACAACAATGGATTCAATTGATGACCAAAGAGCTGGCGAGCATATATTAAGCCATATTCGATTGCCAAGT
>DBTL01000037.1 GCA_002307035.1 Bacteroides sp. UBA1317 | reverse complement strand
CCGAAGCGACAAGCGATTGAGCTCGCTGCGCTCAAACAGAATCGCTTGCTTAACGCTGCGGGCGTTGTCTCCGTTTAACGCTTCACACAAGAGGCCGGTCCTTTCTTTTTTACTCCACTTTGCTTCGCTCGTGATTCTTTTTACTTCTCGCTTTCAGCATTGGGTTTGCTTCGCATTGAATTTACGGATGGTACAGAGATCAGAAAAGGTGGTACTAGTAAACTTGTTTATGTGTTCACGGAACATTTTTTGATGTAGACGTTTTTTGTTTCTTTCAACTTAAATAGATATATTTGTAGCCTGAACATTGGAAATAATCAAATGTCTGGTTCCCAAATGAAAAAAGATATACTGTTTTCTATCTATAGTAATAATAGGAGTGTCTTTACTCTTACAGATATTGCTATGCTTATAAATGAAAGCAACTTCAATTCACTAAATGGTAAGCTAAATTACTATGTAAGCAAAGGGAAATTACTCCGTCCCAGAAAAGGCTTTTACGTAAAAGTAGGCTATAATCCTGAAGAGATGGCTTGTGCGCTTTACACGCCGTCTTATATCTCTTTAGAGTATGTGTTGCAAAAATATGGAATTATATTTCAATACGATGAAAGAATAACTGCTATAAGTTATCTGAGCAGAAGCATCGAAATAGGGAACAGAACATATGCTTATCGAAAAGTGAAAGGCGAAATATTGGTGGTTACGCAGGGGCTTAACAGGATAGAAAATATAAATATGGCTACTCCTGAGAGAGCTTTTCTTGATACATTGTATTTGAACAAAGATTATTATTTCGATAACTTGAATCCTCTCAATAAAGAATTGGTATACAAATTGTTACCTTTGTATAATTCACAAGTACTGACTATAAGGGTACGTAAATTGCTTGAAAATGGTTAATATTAACAAACATAAGTTTTTTCTCTTACAAATCCTTAAGGATATATGTTCTGACATTGAGCTAGGTTCTTGCTTAGGATTTAAGGGGGGGACAGCGTTAATGTTCTTTTATGACTTGCCTCGATTTTCTTATCATAAGTAAACTATTATCCAAAGTTATAATTCACATATACAGTTATCTCATTGATTATCAAAATTGCTTTTGATAATATTATCAGATAATATTTGTGTTACTTTACATAGGTGCCTTCTAATAGTGCCCTCAAAGTATCATGAAAAATAAAGAAATTCAGTCTCTCATTGCTGATTGTACAGTGCAAATGCGCATAGATGGCTATGATGAGAAATGTATCGAGACACATCAACGACGATGGCAGAAAGGAATTGTCTCGTACATGGCAAAAACTGGAGTGACCCAGTTCTCTTCTCAGATCGGAGAATCGTTTCTATCTGATGTTTTATATGAATTGGCAGCTCCAACGCAACGTGCCCATCGTAGAGGTATTCATCTGCTAGAGGAATTTATGCAGACAGGGATAGTGCGCCGAAGAATAGTGAAGCTTCACAAGTTCCTTCTTGAGGGGGAGATTGGAAATGCTGTACTTCAACATCTTAATTGTTTAAGAGAACAGCGTCGTTGTGAACTAACAATCTATAATCACAGACGTCTGTTGAGTTACTTTGTTGAAGGACTCATCCAAAAGGGAATCAATAAAGTATGCGATATAACGGAGGAAGCCATTGTGGTATTCGTTGACCACGCCCAAACATGCAAGAGCGAACACTTCTATGCCATACGTCAGTTTTGTTCTTTCCTTTATGAAAAGGGACTAACATCCACAAATCTCAGTTATGTACTTGCGAGGAACAATTTTCCACAGCATGAGAAACTTCCCTCTGTTTACAATTCAGATGAAATAAAACAGGTTGAAGACTCCATCGAGCAATCATCAGCAATTGGCAAACGGGATTATGCCATTTTCCTTCTTGCCTCAAGGCTCGGACTAAGGGTTTCTGATATCGCTGCCTTAACATGGAATAATATAGACTGGGACAATGGTAAGATAACTCTTTATCAATGTAAAACTAAGGCTCCTGTGGAACTGCCACTTCTGAAGAAAGTTGCTGAAGCGTTGGTAACTTATGCCCGAGACTCCCGTCCGAAATCTCATTTTAAGGAAGTCTTCCTGTCGGCAAAAGCACCATATCGCCCGATGACTCGTATAAGCCTTAATGGTGTAGTAACGAGAATAATGCAGTCTTCCGGCATCGACACTTCCGGACGCAGGTGCGGACCGCACTCAATGCGCCATTCGCTTGCCAGCAATATGCTACGTCAGGGCACTTCATTGCCGACCATCTCAAGCGTATTAGGTCATGAAAGCACGCAAACTACGATGCAGTATCTCCGAGTTGATGTCACAAACTTGCGTGAATGTGTTCTTGACGTTCCTTTGGTGGACGAATCCTTCTATTCACAGAAAGGAGGTGCTTTTTATGATTAACTATACCTTCAAGAGCATCTTTACTCTTTATTTTGAGAGCTTTGTGAAAATGAAAGCAGCCATGGGGTTCAAGACATCGAAGATAGAGTATATCTTCAAAGAACTCGATGAAATCTATAGCGCAATACCTCTCCAAGAACCGATTTTAACGAAGGAACTGGTGAAAGTATGGCGCGAAAGCCGATTGAATGACAGTGAAAGAACACTTTATGACAAGTGGTCAATAATAAACCAGTTCTCTCGCTATATTTGCCACTGTGGGTTTGTTTGTTATGTCCCTCCAATGCCCAAGCAGAAAGGCAGAGTCTTTATCCCTAGGATTTTTACTTGCGAAGAAATGCGATGCTTCTTCGCTTCAGCAGACAGTCTTCGTTCGCAAAACATCCAACCCAACTTATGTCTGTTTTCTATGCCGACTCTATTCCGTGTGCTATATGCCACCGGTATGAGAATCGGGGAAGCATTGAGCCTGAATAATGAGGACATCAACTTTGAAAAGGGAGTAATACTTATCAAAAAGACTAAGAATCAGCGGCAACGCATTATCCCTATAACTTCTTCTTTGGAAGTGGTGCTACGTCAATATCTACGATACAGGGATAAAATGCCGATCAAGAGTGTAAACCAGAAGGAGATACCACTATTTATCTCCCATACTGGAAACAGGATATCAAAGAGCACGGCTTATACGTGGTTCAGAAAAATACTCAAGCTATGCAACATCCCTTTCATTGGAGGAAACCATGGACCAAGATTACATGACTTACGTCATACCTTCGCCGTTCACACGCTTATGAAGCAAGTAAAGTCTGGTAAGGACATGTATTGCCTGCTTCCCATTCTCTCTGTCTTTATGGGACATAAGACTCTCTTCGGAACAGAATCCTATGTGCGCCTCACCAGTGAGATGTTCCCCGAACTAAACGTACAAATCGGAGCTATATCATCATATATCTTCCCCTCACTTGAAAAAATGATCAGAGAATATGAAGAATGATTTTGCAAAATGCCTGAGAGGCTTCTTTACCGAATATCTCTCAGCAGAGCGCGGTGTAAGCCCAAATACCATGCGCTCATATGGGACAGCCTTTGCCTCCTATCTGGACTTCATGAAAGCTAAAAGAAAAGTTGAAGCTGAAAAGCTTACACTTGAGCACATGGACCGTAAAAATGTCCTCGACTATCTCGACTGGCTACAGGCAGATAAAGACAGTTCGGTCTCAACCAGAAATCAAAGGCTAGCAGCAATCCACGCCTTCTGCCGATATATGCAGTATGAGGATGTTATACGTCTGCAGCAATGGCAGGAAATACTCGGTATCAAGATGAAAAAGACAATCAAGAGCACTATGAATTATCTGACACTGGATGCTGTCAAAGCTTTGTTGGAACAGATACCGCAGGACATTGTACGCAGTCGTAGAGATCTCGCTATGCTCTCCCTTCTATATGAAACCGGAGCCAGAGTGCAGGAACTCATAGACCTTAGACCTGTGGATGTCTGCCTGACTAAACCTTGTTACGTAACCCTCTTTGGCAAAGGTAGCAAGAAAAGAATCGTCCCCATTCAGGATGCCCAGGTAACCATTCTACGTAAATACATGGAAGAGAATTATCTTCTTGAACTTCGGATGAATCAGCGACCGCTCTTTCAGAATGGTCGCGGTGGAAAGTTGACAGGAGCAGGAATAACATATATTTTGAAAAACTATGCCACCATGGCAAGAAATGCCACAGAGAATCTCATCCCTGATAAAATCAGCCCGCACTGCCTTCGCCATAGCAAAGCTATGCATCTGTTACAAGCCGGTGTGAATCTTATCTATATCCGTGATATATTGGGGCATGTGTCAATCCAAACAACAGAGATCTATGCGCGAGCAGACTCAAAGCAAAAAAAAGAAGCTCTTGAAGCTGCATATGTCGATGTATTACCTGATATAGAGGTAAAATCATCTTGGGAGAAAGATGCAGAACTGAAGGTGTGGCTAAAAAGTCTTGGAAAGTAAGGCATTATTATCCAAAGTAGTTTTAGAAAGTAAGCATAATATAATGTTGATAATCAGCGGGTATATATATACTACTTTGGATAATATTTTACTTGTGATAAGAATAGTTATCATAACTTATGATAAATTTTCTGTTGATTTAGATTTCAATCTGCTCGATATTGTAAAAGAAAAGATTATCTATGAGAAAGTGAGAAAAATATTGCTTAAATATGGCAAGATATATGATGAAGCAATAAAGTTTTACGGACCGATTATTGTTCTTGACTACGGGGTTGGCGAGCGAAAGTTAAAGGTTGAAATATCGAACAGGCAATGGAACAACCACTATGAAATAAAAAATTTACTCGGGATTAATATGAAGGTAATGGTAGCTTCGGATATGTTTGCTCATAAACTGTGTGCTATGCTCGACAGAAATGAAATAACCAATCGAGATATTTTTGATACTTGGTTTTTTATGAAAAATCGCACTGCTATAAATAAAGCAATAGTAGAGGAAAGAATGGAAATGGATTTTGCAGAGTATGTTCAACAGTGTATTGATCAACTTGAAGCAATGAGCGATAAAGGGATGCTAAATGGATTGGGAGAATTAATGGATGAGGAGATGAAAAAGTTTGTACGTACAAAGCTTCGAACAGAAACCATTTCATTACTGAAGTTCTATAAAGAGTTTCCTGTGTTATCTGAATAAATGAATCTCTTTCTTCTTTTGCCTTGACGCAAAAGAGAA
>DBTL01000059.1 GCA_002307035.1 Bacteroides sp. UBA1317 | reverse complement strand
GCGACGTAGAATTTAAGCTTGTGCGGAATCCATCAATTGACATTCTCCGTCCGCATGGTAAAATAGTTTCGTTGCGACCGTGGTGGAACGGCATACACAACGGACTTAAAATCCGTCGGGGAAACCTTGAGGGTTCAAATCCCTCCGGTCGCACCAGAAAAAGAGCCGATAAACTCTAGCGTTATCGGCTCTTTCCTTTTACCCAAAACCCACTTTGTAACCCACTCGGATGTCAACGCGGATGTTTTCAGAAACAAGGCCACGGTAATTTGATTCAAACAGAGGGCACGCCTAGTATGAACCGTTCACGGTTTACCATGCGCGGTGAAGAGAAAGCCCCAAGAAACGCACTAATTATGCGAGTTTCTTAGGGTTGAGAGGTTCTTGACGGAGAGTGAGTTTTGTGAAGTGGTTGGAAATTGGCGAGAAAGAATGTTCAATAAGCGTTTGCTTTATAACTCGATAGTGCTAAAAAGCAGCAGAAAAGCTCATTGCCTCTTCTCAATCATAAATTAACTTTCTACCTGCGCTACTGCGACTTGGACGATCGTAATTCCCCTATATCATCCTTCATGGATAGCATATTTGCTTCAATATCTTGTATTTTTCTCATAACTAATCTGAAATACAAATCTTGTCTGTTTGTTTCAATTAATTTCCAAATAAATCTCGCGTCATCATCTTTTAAGTATAGAACATTCTTGGAATATTCTAGCCAACTACTAAAAGCTCTACCTTTACCGATTGTTGCATCGACTAGAGTGTTAAGCAGTTTGACTATAATATTCAGCTTTATTATGTCAAAGCCTTGAATATTCATACCACTATTTAATACCTCTTCAGATTCTATCAGAAGAACTGCCTTACTCATTACATAAGCATATATCTTCTCCCGTTCGGGCAAATCATAACTAAACAAAAACTTAGTCTCAAAATAGGGGGTTACACTCTGGTTAGCAATGTTTACAGTTACCTCCCAAAACTCATCTTGTCCATATTCATCATACAAAACGCTCTGGATTGCATGTCTTATTTCTATTGAATTATCGTTTTGCATGACGAAAAGATCGCCTAAGGCAATAATTACACTATCTATTTTTTCGGATAGATTCGCGCCTCTTAATTGATCATCTGTATCGATTAGAATTCGCGTGTTCCCTCTTATAAATGAGTTTAGTGAATCCGGCTTGACGTACTCCACCAGCTCATCAATAAGTACAAAAGTTTTCTTAAAATCATTTTCTTGAATACTATGGAATTGGTCCTGAAACTCTTCTCTTGTCATTTTAAATCTGCCTCTGAATACCTGTATTTATCTTTACTGCAGTGACTATTTAATAAAGCAACTTGCTTATCAAAACAAACTTCGCGTATATTTGCTTCCCGATAAAAACTTGGCGCACTAACTTCTTCAGTTCCAGAAAAGTACATTTTGTCGCAATTATCATAGGTCCTAAAGTCAACACTTGCTATTCGATTTCTATTGCTGATAATTAGTAAACGCTTTATTTCTCCTAATACCGCATCTGGTTTTTTTAATAAAAACTCAGGATTTCTATTTAAAATATTCAAGTAGACCTTGTTTGCATCTTGCGACCCTTCAAGAATACTTCTACTAATCTCTGAAATCGCAACATAAATCTGCTCCTCATAGTCTAATGTAGCTAAAATGTATTTCTTTTGCAATGCTACACTATATGCCTTTCGCCCTCTAGGCGTCAAAAAATACAGCTTGTTTCTCCCCGACTTTTGATCAGTAAAGAATGAGTATTGCTCTATTCGTAGATAATAATTCGTCATCGCACTAGGTGATTTTTTCAAGCATCTACATAAATCGTTATGCGATACTACACCTTTTTGATTTACTAATTGCAACATTGGGCATAAGCAGTCATATTGATTAAAAATTATATCAAATTCAAAATCATCCTTCTGCTGCTCAACCGCCTGCTCGCTTATTCCAGCTAATGCCACAATCATTCCTAGATAATAAGCCTTTTGAGTTTCTACGGAACCAAAAACACCAGTCTGTGAAATTAATGACCCTAGATGTACTTTCATAGTTTGAATCAGTTCAACCAGACTATTAACACCGGTTCCCATAATTGACTGAAACACAAATTTTGAAAACCCTTCAACCGATGAAGCCATCTTAGTTGAATCAAGTCTGCTTTTATACAGCTCTGATATAAAGCTTATTCTTTCGTCCATATCACACCATTATCTCTCGACGGATAGTTCACATATACTTCACGCCACATGTTTAGTCTAGCTTGCAATAATGAAAATAGCAAGGAAAAACGAAAAATTTCACTTGACTTTCATTATGATACCTCAAATGGCCGGTGTTCCATACTGTGTTTCAGCCGAAATACTAAATAGTCTTTCGAAGCTTTTTTCTTCCACTCTTTTGCATCCTGCATAGTCATTTTTCGTAAAACTTCCGTATCATGCATCTCGCTAACCTCAACTTCATCTACATCTAAGTTTAATGAAAAGAGATGATAACAACCTTGACTAGAACATTTATTAGCACATGATCTTTTTGCATGATAGCCCCAAATATCTACGCCATTTGTATCTTTTAGTTTGCATGGAACTCCTGCGAAACCGACCTCGATTAAATCAGCTTCATTAAGCTCTCGAATTCTATCTTTTAACTCGCAACACGTGTTGTTAAATAAAACTATGTTGTTTTGTCTCTGCGCTAGATACTTCGCATCATTTCTGAATTCATCCATACTTCCTGTCGCAGACACAATCGTTGTGACATTAACAGCGAGTGTTGTAGCAGCTAGTTTATTAACGCTTATAAAGTCCTTGCAAATATATACTGCGAGACGGCCGAGTCCATCAATATCAATAAAGGACATCCTTCGTTCGTTACCTTGAATAATATTTTCATAGTACTGATCTCCCTGTTCGGTTTTAAGCAAAAACGGAGCATATCTTCTATTGCGGATTAGTTCTTCGCCGGTGGAAGTTAACACTACAACTTCATTTGCATTGTTTTTCCAAACGCTTCCGCACACAATTAAATTGCATGAGCCCCCTGCAGAGGCTTTTTGATGCTTTTTCAATTCCTCCAAAATGACATCAGTTAGAAATGCTTCAGGGAACACTGCAATGTTAACACCATCCTGCTCCATTTCACAAAGGGCCTGGATATATCTCTTTAATATTTCTTTTTCCTGTTCAGGCTTTAGTCCATCTATCTCGAATTTGTTGTTATTGTAAACTATATTGTACGGTTCGACTATACTAATCGGTGAGAACCCAACTTTTAGGCTCTTTCTGTTTTTTAGTATAGATTCAAGTCTTCCATAGTCGTTGTATGTTACAGTAGACACTCCACTAGAATACTTGCCGAGATCTTTTTCTTTGACGAGGATAAGGTGTTTAAGGTTTAGTATTGCGTTAATCGAGTCACCACTTGCTTCACCAATTCTTCTAAGTTTTGATTGTTCACCGTTTTGTAAAAAAGCATCCAAGAGTATAGACTTAACATGCGTATAAACAGCTATTTCTTTGCAAAGCATTGCTTTGTTTAACGGACCTTTTTCACCAACAGAAGGAATGCAACCGGAGTATATAAGTCCAGTAGGTTTAACATTTATCATATTTACATCAAGTGCTTGAATAAAATAGGCGCAATGCATACACAAATCTTCTTTTGTGTATTTAATAATGAGACTGTAAAATTCCAAACGAATGCGCGAGAAATTCTGATCAAAATATGGTGGATATGCTACAAAGATATTGTTGTACTCTTTAAAAATGCAGCCCCGCTTTTTGGGGCTCGAGAATGCATCTGTACATACCTTTACTTCGTCGGTTTCGCATACTATATAGTATGCACAAGCTGCTAAATCGTATATTGATTTGCATTCAAATAAAAGTTTTAGAAAATCTTCAGCCATCACCATCCGGTTACACCCACTGTATCAATCTTTTTTATATTTAAAAATAAAATTTTGGATAAACATAAGCAAGAATGGTAAATATCCTAATTTCTGCATGCCTACTGTTATACAGATAAATGCAAGCTGGTTTTAACGGATTGCAGATTAAGTGGAATATAAGTTGTTTCGTAATAGACCATAAATATATAAACAAACTCGTTTTCCTAAAGTAACATTCGCAATTATGAAACGAAAGAACTAAACTACTAAAACGAGGAAGAAAAACGTGTTAGCCTAATAATTTGCTCTGGTATTCTTTTGTCGATTTTAAGTATTATAATACGTATTTACGTAGTATTTCAACATATATTTTTACTGTTTTGCAAGTTTTCTAGGTCTTTAAATTCATAATAACAAGGGCGTTTCGTCTCTTTCTGTTTTCGGTTTAGTTTTCACATTTTCTTTTGAATTTAGCACGATCTTCTTTGGGTGACCTAGCAAAAATCGATATGACCCGCAAAATCAAAGTGAATCATTAAAAGATTCTATGCTCATCCCTTTTACTAAGAATGAGAGTCGCATTCCGAAACAAGCTAAAGTAAGCTATTTGCAACTTACTTCAACTTGCATCACTTGACACTTGAATTCTTCCACAGATCGGCAAGTAGCTACCGTACCAATTGTTTTCGTGTTAGAATATAGCAACCGCCAACAGGCGTGGGTTTGCTATAAAGAAGCGAGCCTTGCCGGATCGAATGCATTTCAAGTCGGGGCTTATTACCACACCGACTGGGTGAACGCTGGCGAGCTTTCGCTGCACGTCGAAGGCTTAAGCATGGAGGCGGCGTATGAAGGTTTTGTGCGCCAGATTGCGGGCGAGCAGTTGGGGGGCAATGGACGGCTCAAGGAAGATGTGGAGCGCGCAAAAAAGCGGCAGCAGCTGGAGAAGCAGATTGCAGCGCTGGAGAAGAGAATTGCCAATGAGAAGCAGTTTAATCGGCAGGTTGAGATGAATGGGAATTTGGATTGGCTACACTAAACTGTAC
>DBTL01000051.1:17975-18162 GCA_002307035.1 Bacteroides sp. UBA1317 | reverse complement strand
CGGCTTGGCAAAAAGCTTTGCCAATAGTACTAGAAGAGGCTGCTAAAGGGCGTCCGTACAAACCTTGGGCTTCAAAGCCGGAAGATTTACTGAAAGTGAATATTCCTGTTTTTCCGGGTGCTGAAGGTGGAGGAGCTTATACTCCCGGTGGACGTGGAGGAAAAGTGATCGTTGTAACCTCTTTGGC
>DBTL01000051.1:816-17836 GCA_002307035.1 Bacteroides sp. UBA1317 | reverse complement strand
CTTATATTCCATGGGCTGCTCGTCCAACTGATTTACCTGTAGCTGAAATTCCGGCATTTCCCGGTGCAATGGGTGGTGGCGAATATGCTATCGGTGGCCGTGGCGGTAAGGTAATTACCGTAACCAATTTGAATGATAGCGGACCCGGAAGCTTCCGTGAAGCTTGTGAAACCGGTGGCGCACGTATTGTCGTGTTCAATGTTTCGGGTGTTATTCGTCTCAATAGTCCTATCCATTTAAGGGCACCTTATATTACTATTGCCGGGCAGACTGCTCCGGGTGATGGGATTTGTATAACCGGTGCTTCTTTCCTTATTGATACACACGATGTGGTGATGCGTCACATGCGCTTCCGTCGAGGAGAGCAAGATGTCGCTTTTCGTGATGATGCAATCGGTGGCAATGCGGTGGGTAATATAATGGTCGACCATTGCTCTGCCAGCTGGGGATTGGATGAAAACATGTCTATCTACCGCCACGTTTACAATCGTGATGCAAAAGGGTATGGCTTGAAACTTCCTACAGTAAATATTACGATCCAGAATTCTGTTTTTTCTGAAGGGATGGATAGTTACAATCATGGTTTTGGTGCTACTATCGGTGGGCACAACTGCATGTTTGCCCGCAATCTTTTTGCATCCAACATCAGCCGTAATTGTTCGATAGGAATGAACGAAGGATTCAATCTTGTGAATAATGTGATTTACAATTGGTGGAACCGCTCTGTAGATGGTGGAGACCATACCAGCTCTTACAATATTATTAATAATTACTATAAACCGGGTCCTATCACACCGCTTGACAAACCGATCTCTTATCGTATTCTTAAACCTGAAGCAGGTAGAGATCAAACCAAAGCAATATCTTTCGGAAAGGCTTATGTAACCGGCAATATTGTATATGGGAGTAAAAAGGTTACTGCCAATAATTGGGACGGTGGAGTTCAATTGGAAGTGGATAAAGAGGTTGATTTGGAAGACTTTTTAGAAAAAATAAAGGTAAATGAACCGTTCGCCATGCCACATGTTACTATAATGTCTACGCAGAAAGCTTATAACTTTGTGCTGGATAATGTAGGAGCCAACTTTCCCAAACGTGATGCTGTAGATGCGCGCGTGGTGAAGACTGTGCAAACGGGAAAAGCCATTTATGTGGATAATGCACCGGAGTTTGTTTCTCCTTATGTGAAAAGAAGACTTCCGGCTGACTCTTATAAGAAAGGAATCATTACCGATATTCGTCAGGTTGGTGGTTTGCCTGAATATAAAGGAATTCCATATGTGGACTCTGATAATGACGGTATGCCCGATGCATGGGAAATTAAAAACGGTTTGAACCCGAATGACGCTTCAGATGCCGTACTCGATTGTAATGGCGATGGCTATACCAACATTGAGAAGTATATTAATGGAATAGAAACAAAGAAAAAGATAGACTGGACGAATGTGAAAAACAATCATGACACATTAGCCGGACGTAAAAGCTTGTTATAATGAAAAGATTGAATGTGAAATTTTTCTTTCTGGGATTACTAAGTATGGGGTTTGTGCAGGCTGCTGCACAAACCTTTGCTTTGCAGGTAAAGAATGATAAGTTAACTTACTCGAAAGATCCAAAAGGAAACCGAATACTGGATTTTTCTTTTTGTGGTTATCGAAACTCGGAGCAAAACATACCGGATGTGAATACAGTTGTATTTGTTCCCTGTAAGAAAGGGGATAGTTCAGCTGAAATACAAAGAGCAATAGACTATGTTTCTTCTCTGACACCCGATAAGAATGGTTTTCGTGGTGCCGTTTTGCTTGATAAGGGCGTTTATGCTCTTTCTAAAGAGTTGCGTATAAGCACTTCGGGCGTAGTGCTGCGTGGAACTGATAAGGAGAAAACGGTCTTACTGAGAACAGGAGTAGATCGTGGTGCACTGATTTATGTAGAAGGAAAGAATAATAAGATCGTTCAAGATACATTGAGCATTAAGTCGGCTTATGTACCGGTGAACGATTGTATCATGGAGGTCTCTTCGACAGTACAGTTGAATAAAGGTGACCGTGTAATGGTATTGAGACCTTCGACTAAAGAATGGATTGCTTCCATTGGCTGCGACATTTTTGGCGGTGGAATCAGTTCACTGGGTTGGAAGCCCGGCGATACGAACTTATACTGGGACAGAACAGTTGTGTCTGTAAACGGAAACAAAGTAACGCTTGATGTTCCCTTGACTGTAGCACTTGACGCTGTTTATGGTGAATCTAAAATGTTACGTTATCAATGGACGGGACGCATTTCTAATTCCGGTGTCGAGAACATGACTTTGGTGTCCGACTATAACAAGCAGTATCCAAAAGATGAAGATCATTGTTGGGTTGGAATTTCAATAGAAAACGCAGAAGATTGCTGGGTGCGTCGTGTGTACTTCAAACACTTTGCAGGTAGTGCTGTGGCTGTACAGCGAACTGCTTCCAGAGTTACGGTGGAGGATTGTATCTCTAAGGAACCTGTTTCAGAAATAGGAGGGATGCGCAGATGTACCTTCTTCACAATGGGGCAGCTCACTCTTTTTCAACGTTGCTATTCTGAACAAGGTATCCACGACTTCTCTGTGGGATTTTCTGCTCCCGGCCCCAATGCATTTGTGCAATGTGAATCAAAAGAGTCTCTAGGCTTCAGTGGCTCTATTGATGCTTGGGCGTGCGGTTTGCTGTTTGATGTGGTCAATATTGATGGACATAACTTGGTGTATAAGAATTTGGGACAAGATAAGAATGGTGCAGGTTGGAATACGGCTAATAGTCTTTTCTGGCAGTGTACTGCCGCCGAAATAGAATGCTACTCCCCTTCTAAAGATGCACCAAACCGTGCTTATGGCTGCTGGGCGCAATTCTCGGGTGATGGTGAATGGGGTGAATCGAATAATCATGTTCAACCACGCAGCATCTTTTATGCACAGCTTGCTGAGCGATTGCAAAAAGATTGTTCGCTACGTGCACGTATTTTGCCAAGAAATACAAATGCTACCAGCAGTCCCGAAGTGGAAGAAGCGATGAGATTGGCCAAAGAAGCCTATACTCCTCGCTTGACTTTGGAAGAATGGATCGGTCAAGGTACTTTTACTGCGTCTGTAAATTCAGATAAAGTGAAATCGATTGATTATATAAAGTTTAAGCAGGTTACTACTACACAAAAGAAGCATTCTATAGGAATAACAGACGGTCGCTTGGTGATGGATGGAGCTTTGATGGTAGGTGGCAGACAGGAAGTGCCTTGGTGGAATGGGCGATTAAAAACAAACTTCCTTCCTTCTGCCAAACCTCATATTACCCGTTTTGTGCCCGGAAGAGAGGGCTTGGGACTGACAGACAGAATAGATTCAGTTGTCAGCTATATGAAAACGAACAAATTATTGGTACTCGACCATAATTACGGTCTGTGGTATGATCGCAGAAGAGATGATCACGAACGTATCCGTCGCCGCGACGGAGATGTTTGGGGACCTTTTTATGAACAACCTTTTGCTCGTAGTGGTCAGAG
Source organism: Bacteroides sp. UBA1317 (assembly GCA_002307035.1). Lineage (GTDB taxonomy): Bacteria > Bacteroidota > Bacteroidia > Bacteroidales > Bacteroidaceae > Bacteroides. Next base: position 14,308 of record DBTL01000051.1, on the reverse strand, counting down.
TACGGCATGGGAAGGATTGAGCAAATACGATCTTACTCGTCCTAACGCTTGGTATTGGTCGCGCTTAAAGCAATTTGCTGATAAAGGCGAAGAAGAGGGTTTGTTGCTGTTTCATCAAAATTACTTCCAGCACAATATCATTGAGGCAGGAGCCCATTGGGTTGATTCCCCGTGGCGCTCGGTTAACAATATAAACAGTACCGGATTCCCCGAACCTGTTCCTTTTGCCGGAGATAAACGCATTTTTATGGCAGATATGTTTTATGATGTGACGAACCCCGCTCGCAGAGAACTGCATCGGCAATACATCCGGCAATGTCTGAATAACTTTGCCGATAACAAGAATGTGATTCAACTGGTCAGCGCAGAATATACAGGACCGCTACATTTCGTGCAGTTCTGGTTGGATGTGATTGCGGAATGGGAAGAAGAAACAGGTAAGCATCCGCTCATCGCATTGAGTGCAACGAAAGATGTGCAAGATGCCATTCTGAATGATAATAAACGTTCTGCTGTGGTCGATATTATCGATATACGCTACTGGCACTATAAGAATGACGGTACGACTTATGCACCCGAAGGTGGTAAGAACATGGCTCCACGTCAACACATGCGCAAGATGAAAGTAGGAAAGATCACATTTGATGAAGCTTATAAAGCGGTGAATGAATATCGCCAATTTTATCCGGAAAAGGCTGTAACGTTCTATGCTCAGAATTATCCCGATATGGCATGGGCCGTTTTCATGGCAGGAGGATCTTGCCCGCAACTCCCGGTCAGCGACACGACCTTTTTAAAAGACGCAGCTGCTATGAAGGTGGTAGAAACGGAGGATGCTTCTTATAAGAAAATGGTAAATTCTGATATAGGAGCGATCATTTATTCCCAATCTGAATCCAATATCGATGTTTACTTATCAACAGGCAAATATCAGGTATGTCGCATTAATGTTCGTACTGGGGCAATTGATATTATTCATAAGTCCTTGAAAATTAAATCTTTGTATCAGATAAAACCTCCGTTGGATACGAATGGAGTTTACTGGTTTCATAAATTATAAATAAAGAAGCCTGCTACATCGATTAGCAGGCTTCTTTTGTATAAAATGCAATAGAAATGTCTTATGTTATAAAACATAGTACCTGTTTTTTCAATCCTATAACCAAATATTCCCTAAATAGCATTGCCTCTATCCATACTTTTGCATCAAGAAACAACCCAGTATACCATGATAGAACAAAATTGTAATGCTAACACTATGTTAAATGATTCTTCTGAATTGGATGCACGACTATTTGCCGACTTTCAGTCTGGTGATATGAATGCTTTCTCTCGTATATATGATTTGCATATTAATATTCTGTTTAATTACGGTTGCAAATTAACTTCAGATAGAGAACTCTTGAAAGATTGTATTCACGATATTTTCGTGAAGATGTATGTAAGAAGAAGCAATTTGAGCGATATCAGCAATTTCAAATCTTATCTTTTTATTTCCTTAAAAAACAAATTGTGTGATGAAATGCGGAGAAGGGTTTATATGTCTGATACGCCTGTAGAAGAATTTAGTAATGTTTCGAGCGACGATGATATTGAGGATTCTTATATTGCTTCAGAATCTAGGAAGAAAGACAAAAGCATCGTTGGTGATATTCTTGGTCAGCTTTCTCCACGTCAACGGGAGGCGCTTACATTATACTATATAGAAGAAAAAAAATACGATGACATTTGTGAAATTATGAATATGAACTATCAATCGGTTCGTAATTTGATGCATCGGGGATTGGTCAAATTGAGGACTTTGGCCGGTTAATGATTTTGTTTTGTTTTTTTTGAGTACATAAGGTTTGGACCTCCGTCTTTATTATAATAGATTTATTTAGAGATGGATAGAAGAACAAATTACAATATAGATGATTATCTGAAAGATGATGACTTTATTCTGGCTGTTGTGGGTGGCAATCTTGATAAAGCAACTGAACTGGAAGATTTTATGCGGTTGTGTCCGAAACAAAGGACAGTAATAGAGGCAGCAAAAGATACTTTGCTCCAATTGCCTGAAATTTCAGATTTAACGGATGAAGAGAGTAAGTCTCTAAAACAAAGTATTTTCAAGGTGGCAGAACTCTTATGAATTACTTTTAATAAGGATAGTATAGTTAATAATAGTATAGTTGATAAAAGAAGGATAGGTGTTTTCAATAGCTTAAGGTTAAGATTGCTTAAGTATAATAATGATTTATAGATTGATTAAGGAAATAAAGGGTTGCTTGCTGATGTGATATCAGGGCAACCCTTTTTTTTTGCAGTTAAATGTTTCTACCTATCTAATGTTTTTGTAAATTTGCACCCTTATAAATAGAATATAGAAAATTAGTATATAGTGATGAGTAAGAGATTTGCTGAACATTCCCAGTTGGACCTCTCGCAGGTAAACAAAGAGGTGCTCAAGAAATGGGACGAAAATGGAGTTTTCGCTAAAAGTATGACAGAACGTGAAGGCTGTCCCTCGTATGTGTTTTATGAAGGACCTCCATCGGCTAACGGAATGCCGGGCATTCACCACGTAATGGCTCGCTCCATTAAGGACATTTTCTGTCGCTACAAAACGATGAAAGGTTTTCAGGTAAAGCGTAAAGCCGGATGGGATACGCATGGGTTACCTGTGGAACTGGGGGTTGAAAAGAGTTTGGGCATTACAAAGGAAGATATTGGCAAAAAGATTACTGTAGCCGAATACAATGCTGCCTGCCGTAAAGATGTGATGAAATACACCAAAGAATGGGAGGATTTGACACACAAAATGGGCTATTGGGTAGATATGAACGATCCTTATATCACTTATGATAATCGTTATATTGAGACCCTTTGGTGGCTACTTAAGCAACTTTACAAGAAAGGCTTGCTATATAAAGGATATACCATTCAACCTTATTCTCCGGCTGCCGGAACGGGACTGAGTTCACACGAACTAAACCAACCCGGTTGTTACCGTGATGTAAAAGATACCACTGTGGTAGCTCAATTCCGCATGAAGAACCCTAAGCCAGAGATGGCTGCGTGGGGAACTTCTTACTTCATAGCGTGGACTACCACTCCATGGACGCTGCCTTCGAACACAGCTTTGTGCGTGGGACCTAAAATAGATTATGTTGCCGTACAATCCTATAATGCTTATACCGGTCAACCCATCACTGTTGTGCTAGCCAAAGCATTGCTCAATACGCACTTTAATCCGAAGGCTACCGAGTTGGCATTGGAAGACTATAAGCAAGGCGACAAATTGATCCCTTTCAAAGTAATTGGCGAATATAAAGGAGCCGAGCTTGTTGGCATGGAGTACGAACAACTCATCCCATGGGTGAATCCGGGTGAAGGAGCTTTCCGGGTGATTCCGGGTGATTACGTTACCACAGAAGATGGTACGGGTATTGTTCATATAGCACCGACTTTTGGTGCGGACGATGCACAGGTGGCTAAAACGGCCGGCGTTCCACCGTTGCAACTTATCAACAAAAAAGGTGAACTTCGTCCGATGGTAGATCTTACAGGTAAATTTTATCTTTTGGACGAACTGGACGAATCGTTTGTGAGCGAGCGGGTGAATGTTGAACTATACAAGGAGTATGCCGGACGTTTCGTGAAGAACGATTATGATCCTACTTTGACTGAAAAGGATGAAACGCTGGATGTTTCTATCTGCATGATGATGAAGGCGGCTAATCAAGCCTTTAAGATAGAGAAACATGTGCACAGTTACCCACATTGTTGGCGTACGGACAAACCGGTGCTCTACTATCCGTTGGACAGTTGGTTTATCCGTTCTACTGCTTGTAAGGAACGTATGATGGAGCTAAACAAAACTATTAACTGGAAGCCTGAATCTACAGGAACAGGACGTTTCGGTAAGTGGCTCGAAAATCTGAATGACTGGAACCTGAGCCGCTCGCGCTATTGGGGTACTCCTTTGCCTATCTGGCGTACGGAGGATAATAGCGAGGAAATATGTATTGAGTCAGTTGAAGAACTTTATGATGAATTAGAAAAATCAGTTACTGCCGGATTTATGAAGTCGAACCCTTAATAAGATATGGGTTTTGTTCCGGGAGAATATAATGCTGATAATTACGAAAAGATAGATCTTCATCGTCCTTATGTGGATGATATCATTTTGGTGTCCAAAGAAGGAAAACCGATGAAGCGTGAAACGGACTTGATTGATGTTTGGTTCGATTCCGGTGCTATGCCTTATGCGCAAATTCACTATCCGTTTGAAAACAAAGAATTACTAGATAGCCACGAGGTATATCCAGCCGACTTTATTGCTGAAGGCGTAGACCAAACTCGGGGATGGTTCTTTACTTTGCATGCCATTGCAACCATGGTGTTTGATAGCGTATCTTACAAAGCTGTTATCTCAAACGGATTGGTACTTGATAAGAATGGCAACAAGATGTCTAAGCGCTTGGGAAATGCTGTCGATCCTTTTTCTACTATTGAGAAATACGGTTCTGATCCGCTTCGTTGGTATATGATTACAAATTCATCGCCTTGGGACAACCTGAAATTTGATGTGGAAGGAATTGAAGAAGTTCGTCGTAAGTTCTTCGGTACCTTATATAATACCTATTCATTCTTTGCTCTTTATGCCAATGTAGATGGGTTTGAATATGAGGAAGCTGAAATCCCGATGTCTGAACGTCCTGAGATTGACAGATGGATTTTGTCTGTACTGAATTCATTGGTCAAGGAAGTTGATACTTGTTACAATGAGTATGAACCGACGAAAGCCGGGCGTTTGATTTCAGATTTCGTGAACGATAATCTATCTAACTGGTATGTTCGTTTGAATCGTAAACGCTTCTGGGGTGGGGAATACTCACAAGATAAACTTTCGGCATATCAAACGCTCTATACTTGTTTGGAGACTGTAGCTAAGCTAATGGCACCTATCGCACCTTTCTATGCTGATCGTTTGTATATGGACTTGATCTCTGCTACGGGAAGAGACCATGTCGGTTCTATTCACTTGGCTAAATTTCCCGAGTGCAATGCATCGTTGATAGACAAACAATTGGAGGTTCGCATGCAAATGGCTCAAGATGTAACTTCCATGGTGTTGGCTTTGCGTCGCAAGGTGAACATCAAAGTGCGTCAACCACTGCAGTGTATTATGATTCCTGTGGTTGACGAAGAACAGAAAGCACATGTTGAAGCGGTGAAAGCACTGATCATGAATGAAGTAAATGTGAAAGAGATAAAGTTCGTGGATGGTGCTGCCGGAGTTTTAGTAAAGAAAGTGAAATGCGACTTTAAGAAGCTTGGACCTAAATTTGGCAAACAGATGAAAGCCGTTGCTGCAGGAGTAAATGAACTATCTCAGGAAGCAATTGCTGAACTGGAGAAAAACGGAAAATATACGTTGAATCTTGGTAATGAAGAGGTTGTTCTAGAGGCTGTTGATGTTGAAATATTCAGTGAAGATATACCTGGATGGCTTGTTGCAAATGAAGGAAAACTCACTGTTGCACTCGAAGTAACGGTCACAGAGGAGCTTCGGCGCGAAGGCATTGCTCGTGAATTAGTGAATCGTATTCAGAATATTCGCAAGTCGAGTGGCTTTGAGATTACAGACAAAATTAGAATTGTGTTATCTAAAAATCAGCAAACGGATGATGCGGTGAATGAATATAATACCTATATTTGCAATCAAGTTTTAGGTACGTCACTGAAGTTGGCAGATAAAGTTGAAGATGGAACAGAATTAAACTTTGACGATTTTTCTTTATATGTCAGCGTGATTAAGGAACTATAATAAAAAACTACTAACCTTTAAAATTTATCAGAAGTTATGGCAGAAAAGACGAGATACTCAGATGCGGAATTAGCAGAATTTCGTGCAATTATAATGGACAAATTGGAACTAGCTCAACGAGACTATGACCAATTTAAACAGAGTATCATGAACAAAGATGGGAATGATATTGACGATACGTCGCCTACGTATAAAGTCTTTGAAGAAGGAGCCAACACTCTGTCTAAGGAGGAAATAACCAGACTGGCACAACGTCAGTTAAAGTTCATCCAGGGGTTACAAGCAGCTCTGGTGCGTATTGAAAATAAGACCTATGGCATTTGCCGTGAAACTGGGAAGTTAATCCCTGCTGAGCGTTTGCGCGCCGTACCTCATGCTACATTGAGTATTGAAGCAAAAAATGACGGAAAGAAATAAGAAATAGAAGTTTAAGTGTTGAGGTGTTGAGTCGTTTAACAATCTTGTTAATGACTTAACACCTCAATACTTAAGAGACTTAATCTCTCAACTCCATAATAAGAATGAAAAATATACTAACAAAAGGACGTATATCCTTGCTCATTATCTTTTCGGTACTTTTTATAGATCAGATGATCAAAATCGTAGTGAAAACAAATATGTATTTTCACGAAAGTATTCATGTCACCGATTGGTTCTATATCTATTTTACTGAAAATAATGGTATGGCTTTTGGTATGGAGCTATTTGGGAAATTGTTTTTGACGAGCTTTCGTATCATAGCTGTAGGACTTATTGGTTGGTATTTGATGAAGATTATTAAACGTGGAGCAAAGACCGGATATATCATTTGCATATCTTTGATTTTGACGGGAGCTTTGGGTAATATTATTGATAGTGTATTCTATGGTCTTTTATTTAACGAAAGCACTCATTCTTCTATTGCCAGCTTCATGCCTGCCGAAGGAGGTTATTCTACCTTGTTCTATGGAAAGGTGGTAGATATGTTTTATTTTCCTATTATTGATACTACTTGGCCTACTTGGATGCCTCTGATAGGAGGAGGGCATTTCATCTTTTTTAGTCCTATTTTCAATTTTGCTGATGCAGCTATCAGTTGCGGAATTATTGCGCTACTTTTGTTTTATAGTAAATATTTGAATGAGACTTATCATTCTCATGAATAAATTGAGAGAGTAATAGATGAAAAACGTATGTTACGTACTCATATTGTTCTTAGCTCTGGCTGGTTGTAAAATAAAAAGGCCTGATGGCGTGATATCTGAAGATCAGATGGAAGAACTGCTGTATGATTATCATTTGGCTAAAGCAATGGGAGAGAATCTCACTGGCGAAGATAATTATAAAAAGGCTCTTTATGTAGAATATGTCTTTAAAAAATATGGAACTACAGAGGCTGCATTTGATTCGTCAATGGTGTGGTATACGCGAAATACAGAGGTATTGGCTAAAATCTACGAGAAAGTAAATGCTCGCTTGAAGTTGCAACAAGATGAAATTAATCATCTGGTCGCTATTCGTGATAAGAAACCTCCTGTCTCGGCTCCAGGAGATAGTATTGATGTGTGGTTTTTGGAGCGCGTTGCTTGTCTGACAGGTTTTCCTTTAAGCAATAAAATCACCTTTACGATTCCTGCTGATGCTAATTTTGAAGAAAAAGATGCTTTGGAATGGCAGGCCAATTTTCACTTCTTAAAGCATAAAATGCAAACATCTTCTACTAATAGGCCAATTATGGCTATGCAGATCGTATATACGAATGATAGTGTTATTAGTTCTACAAAGAAGATACTGAAACCTGGTATAGAACGTATTCGCTTGCAAGCAGATACGTTAGGGGCTATTCGTGAGATAAGAGGTTTTATTTATTTTGAAGGAGAGAAAGAGGCTAACATGTTAGTAAGCGCAATCTCACTAAAACGCTATCGTACTAAAGCTAAAACTCCAGAGGAACAGGCAAAGGCGGATTCTGTAAAGAAGGCTAGGCCATCTGCACCAATAAAAGCCGATACGGCTAGAATGATGGAGCCTGCGCAAGTACCTCCTCGAAGACAAAATCCCGAAGAACTCAATCATAGGCGGAATAATATGCAACCTCGCCCAATGAATAATCAACTTCAGCGGCGATAAAATCTATTTAAATAATTGATATAATTAGATGAAACGATTTGCTTCACATTACTTGCTGTTACCTCACTACGGATTGCTTAAGCAATACGTAGTTGAAGTAGAAGGAGAATATGCTGTACGTGCATTTTCTTTGAGCGAGGAGTCTGAGCGCGTTCAATGGATGCCTGGAGTCAGTCTTTTATTGCCAAAAGAAGAAGGTGAAATACTTTGTAAATATGCTCCTCTATTATTGGATCGTATATGCTCTTTGTTGAAGTATAACAACCAATTAACGGAGATTCCTATTGATTTGATGACAGATTTTGCTACCCGAAAATTATCGTTGTATCGTCTTTATCCGTTTGATTTTGCTACTATGTTGCCTACTGAATTAACTAAAATAGCTCCTTTATTATAATTGCTTAGGTATGATCATCTGTCTGCGAAATTCAGCACACACTACGGCTGTGGCTATTGCAACGTTCAGTGATTCGGATGTTTGTCTTTTTTGAGGATAATTCGGTATATACAAATGGTGGCTTACAAGATTTTCTACTTCCTTGCTAATTCCATTCCCTTCATTTCCCATAACAATAAGTCCTGCTTCTGACAGAGGCTTTTGGTATAGATCTTCTCCATCCAGAAATGTACCGTATACAGGAATACCTCGTAAAGAAGCAATTAAATCGGGGAGTGGAATGTAGTGCACCTTTACACGAGCAATAGCTCCCATGGTAGCTTGTATTGTTTTAGGGTTATAAACATCTACGGTCCCCGGTGAGCAGAAAATCTGTTCAATACCAAACCAGTCTGCCAGTCGGATGATTGTGCCTAAATTTCCGGGATCTTGGATATCATCTAATGCTAATGAAAGAGATCTTTGTGCTTTCTCTAGTTCTATATTGTGCTTTGCTTGTTCAAAGATGGCAAGCACTTGTTGTGGCGTTTTCAGTAGGCTGGCTCGCGAAAGTTCTTCAGTGGTGACTACTGCTATTTCATCGGCAATAATGGATGAATGTTCATTCAGCCATTCGTTGGTAGCGGCTAAATAGTGGCAAGGAAAATGCCCTAATAGATCGTCTACCAATTTTGGACCTTCAGCCAAGAAATTTCTTTCTTCTTTACGTGTTTTTTTTTGTTCCAGTGAATGAATATATTTTATTTTATTTTTACTTAATGGCATAGTACTACTTATTGTTTATATTTTTTTTGCAAATCTATGAAGATATTCTTAATTCCTCTCAATACTTCCGGTTCTTTTTCTTTTCTTAAACGAAAAATATGGCTTATCTTTGTAAACCATTCCATTAATTTCATATATAAGCGCATGAGGAGAAGCTTTTTTTACACGATACGGCTTATAATTATTTTGGCACTCGCTTCATGCTCTGCCACAAAATTTGTACCCGATGGCGCATATTTGTTGGATGAAGTTGCTGTGCAAACAGATAATAAGAAAATAAGATCTTCGGAACTTAAAAAATATGTACGCCAAAATCCAAACACAAAGTGGTTTAGCTTAATTAAGACGCAATTGTACATTTATAGTCTTTCGGGGAGGGATTCTACGCGGTGGTATAATAAATCTTTTCGGAAGATGGGTGATGCTCCTGTGATATATAGCTCTGCTGAAGCTGAGCGTTCTAAAGAAGAATTAACGAAAGTGCTCCAAAATATGGGCTATATGGGGGCGAAGGTTGATTATGTGACAACGACAAAAAAGAAGAAGTTGAAACTTACTTATCAGGTGATTTCCGGAAAACCTTATATTGTACGTCGTCTTAAATATGATATAGAGGATAAAAAAATAGCCATTTTCATGCAAAGTGATTCGGCCAATTCTTTGCTTAAAGAAGGAATGTTGTTTAATGTGAACGAGCTGGATGCTGAGCGCCAACGAATTACTAATAATTTGACACAAAGAGGTTATTATAAATTTAACAAGGACTTTATTACTTATACGGCGGATACTGTTAGAAATACTTATCAAGTTGATCTGACTCTTCATTTGTTACGCTATAAAACATACGTAGCTGATTTGCCAAAAGATCATGAACAGTATAAAATAAACAAAGTTAGTTTTATTACTGATTATGATGTACTTCAGTCTTCGGCACTGAGTAGTATTGAAATTAATGATTCTTTGCATTACAAAGGATACCCTATCTATTATAAGGATAAGCTATACTTGCGTCCCAAAGTATTGACGGATAATTTGAGAATTCTTCCGGGAAGCTTATATAATGAACGTGATGTACAACGTACGTATACTTATTTCGGCAGACTTTCAGCGTTGAAATATACAAATATTCGTTTTTTTGAGACTCAAATAGCTGATAGTACTATGTTGAATTGCTATGTAATGTTAACCAAAAGTAGACATCAATCCGTCTCTTTCGAGATAGAGGGCACAAATTCAGCGGGTGATCTTGGTGCAGCTGCTTCTGTCTCTTTTCAACACCGCAACTTATTTCATGGTTCTGAGACTTTTATGCTTAAGTTTAGAGGTGCATACGAAGCTATTTCAGGATTGCAACAAGAATATAAGAATAATAACTATACAGAATACGGTGCTGAAGCGAGCATCCGTTTTCCTAATTTCCTTTTTCCATTTCTTTCGTCTGACTTTAAAAAGCGTATCAGGGCCACGACCGAATTTGGATTGCAATATAATTCTCAGTTGCGCCCTGAATTTTCGCGTAAAGTAGCTTCAGCATCTTGGAGTTATAAATGGTCAAATAATCCACGAGTTCAGCATCGTTTTGATTTACTTGATGTGAGTTTTCTCTATATGCCGTGGATGTCAGATACATTTAGACAGAAATATGAAGATGCCGGTCAAGCTTATATTTTGGAATACAACTACAAAGACCGTCTGATTGTGCGGACAGGGTATATGTATAATTATAATAGTACTGGTGGAGTATTGACGAATAATACAATTGCATCTAATTCATATTCTATCCGTGCAGGGATAGAATCAGCAGGAAATCTTCTTTATGGGATTTCTCGTATTATCAATCAATCAAAAAATAGCGATGGCGAATATGCGATTCTTAGCATACCTTATGCTCAATACTTGAAAGGCGATTTTGATTTTGCGAAAAACATCGTTATTGATGAACGCAATTCCGTGGCTTTTCATACAGGTTTTGGCATTGCAGTTCCTTATGGAAATGCGAAAATTGTTCCTTTTGAAAAACAATATTTCTCCGGTGGCGCTAATAGTGTACGTGGATGGTCGGTTCGTGGATTAGGTCCGGGTTCGTTTCCCGGAGATGGTAATTTTCTGAATCAATCAGGAGACATTAAGTTTGATGCAAGCATTGAGTATCGAAGTAAGCTGTTTTGGCGGATGCAAGGAGCTGCATTTGTTGATGCCGGCAATATTTGGACGATACGCAATTATGAGAATCAGCCGGGAGGGCAATTTCGTTTCGATAAGTTTTATAAGCAAATAGCATTCGCTTATGGTTTAGGGATTCGATTAGATCTTGATTACCTTATCTTTCGTCTTGACGGTGGAATGAAGGCGGTTAATCCAGTATATAGTACGGGTAACGACCGTTATCCAATACTTAGTCCTAGTCTAAAGCGTGACTTTACGTTTCACCTTGCAGTAGGTTATCCTTTCTGATTTTCCGTATGTAATCGTTCTTGAGAGTCGATTAAGCCTCTATCTATAAGAATCTAAAATCCCCCTTGAGTAGAGTTGATAACTCTATGCAAGGGGGATTTCTTAAATATATGGATTATCGCGCAGCGAAGAATACATTATTCATAGCAACTTTTCGTGCAGCCATCATTCCCTGAGCATCTAGCGTAACATTCATTGTTCCACCATCAGGTAAATATAGTTCTGCTGTTCCATTATTGTTCATTTTCAACAACTTAGTGCTATGGCCATCGTAAACCGCATTCCAAGTATTAGCTGCTTTATTATAAATTAAGTTCATCGTTTGGCCATCTTTGCTAATGGTATAACCATCTTCAAGGGTTTTAACCATATAATCACCATTCTCTCCTTTTACCTTTTTTACATTGCCTACGTTGGCACTTGCAGGGTTGGAACCAGTCCAGAATTCGATAGAATTAAGTACGATAACATCAACTAGTCCTGCTATCGGATAAATAGGGACAATGTTGCAAGCAATGAAAACAAGTTCGTTAACAAACTTATTACCTATTGTTTGATTCCAATCGAGTACCTTATGCCACAAAGTGAAAGACCCGATGCATGAACTGAACAGCAGTGTAGCACCCAGCAGATAGGCACAAAGAGATAATTTCTTCCTTTTCATAAATACTTTTTTTAAAATTAATAATGAGATGTAAATATAGCCATATTTTTATGATACGAGTGTCTAAACAATGTTTCTATTTATTAATAGAACATTATTCTACTTTTTATGATTGAATATTTTGATTAGTAATCTATCAAGGGAAAATTTGCCGGGTCCTACGAAATACATCAAAACAAATACACTCAAATAGATAAAGGCCATCTCCTTAACAGCAAAGACATCGTTACCGTGAATCATAAAGAAAGCTACTAACATCGTGATAATCATTGGAATCATTGATAATCTATATAAGAGGCCAAAGATAAAAGCTATAGAACAGACCAGTTCTCCAAAGATTGCCAATGCTAAGGATACGGAACTTCCAACTCCAAGAGGATCGGGAAAGACTGCCGACATTTGATCAAAAGCATTCCATTTCTGTATGCCATGATTCATTAGTAGTAACCCAAATACTATTCTCATGGCTAGTAGAAATAGTGATACTTTTGTATCATCAGGTTTGGCTGGGAATAAAAATTTATAAATCATTACCTTTTCATTTAGTTAATATGAATCTATAACGAAAAGAAGGCTGTAATTGTTTGATGCTGTTCAGTATATCCAAATAATGCACTTGAAAAATGAAAAACAATCAAAAAAACAATCCCTGATTATACCTTGAATGAAGATTGTATTCAAAGATAATCAGGGAATATATTGTATGGAATATTGTTATATTGAAAGTCTGGAATCAAATAATGTATTGAGAGCTAATAGATTCGTTGTTTACAACTCTCTTTATTGTTTCCGCAAACATTTTGGCTATGCTAAGTTGTTTAACTTTTGGACTATTTTTGCAGTAGGGTATGCTATCTGTAAATACCATTTCCGAAAGCGCTGATTCTGTTACTCTTTCTGAAGCCGGATCGGACATAACACAATGGCTCGCAATGGCTCTTACTGATTCTGCACCCGCTTCCAACATTATATTAGCTGCTTTTGTAATTGTGCCTGCGGTATCTACTATATCGTCGATTAATACCACGTTTTTGCCTTCTACATCACCAATTATCTGCATTGTTGCCACTTCATTCGCTCTCACACGAGATTTATTACAGAGTACCAACGGAACGCCCAAATATTTAGAAAAAGTACTTGCTCTTTTTGACCCACCAACGTCAGGAGTGGCAATAACAAGATTTTCTAACTGCAATGATTGAATGTATGGAAGAAAAACTGCAGAAGCATATAAATGATCTACTGGAATATTGAAAAATCCCTGAATCTGATCAGCATGCAAATCCAT
>DBTL01000051.1:0-535 GCA_002307035.1 Bacteroides sp. UBA1317 | reverse complement strand
CCTGCCACTGAAAGCAAGTCGGCTACTAATTTGGCACCAATAGAAACACGCGGCTTGTCTTTTCTATCTTGACGGGCCCATCCAAAATATGGGATTACGGCAATGACACTTTTTGCAGAAGCTCTTTTGGCCGCATCAACCATTAGCAGAAGTTCCATTAAATTGTCTGAGTTGGGATAGGTGGACTGAACCAGAAATACATGAGAACCGCGAATAGACTCTTCGTAAGAAACTGCGAATTCACCATCAGCAAAGTGGGTGATATTCATATTTCCTAATGGACAATCAAGGTTGGCGCAGATCTTTTCTGCCAGGTATCTCGATTTAGTGCCCGAGAATACCATAAAGGGTGATTTTTCGCTCATTATTGTGATAGTTGTAACCTATTTGTTAATTTGCACGCAAAGGTATGAATTCTCCCATCAATCTAAAAGACTTATTGTAGAAAAAATATTTTTGCATCTAGTTTTCTTGTCTCTATGCTTGTGTTGAATAGATAATAAAACTTATTAGAATGAACTGTTTGTTTGGAAAA
>DBTL01000095.1 GCA_002307035.1 Bacteroides sp. UBA1317 | reverse complement strand
ATACACTTATGGAGCTTCAACCGACTATAACAAATTATAAAAGACCCGCCGTTCTATAGTTAACGATTTCAAAGATTCCTTCATCATTGCCTTTAAAAATGGAAAAAAGATAAATATCAATGCGGCTATTAATGAATTTAAAAGAAATAAATAAAAAGACAGAATATGATAATGAAATACTTTACGAAAGAAGTTAAAATAGGGATAGCAAGTATTATGGCACTATGTGTGATAGTCTATGGCCTCAATTACTTAAAAGGAGTCAGCATGTTCAAACCAAGCAGCTATTTCTACGTGAAATATCAGAACATTAATGGATTAGCCAAATCAAGCCCGGTGTTTGCTGACGGATACCGTATCGGTATTGTGCGAGATATAGCTTACGACTATACACATCCAGGCAATGTTACTGTCGAAGTAGAACTAGACAAAGACATGCGAATACCCAAAGGTAGTTCGGCTGAACTTGTCTCCGAAATGCTTGGAGGAGTCCGAATGAATATTCTGTTGGCAAATAATCCTCGAGAGAGCTATTCAACCGGAGATACTATTCCAGGATCATTAAACAACGGCCTAATGGAAAGTGTATCAACACTCATGCCCCAAATGGAGCAAATTTTGCCTAAATTAGATTCTATCCTTGCTTCATTAAACACCATCCTCAGTGATCCAAACATACCAACCGCTCTCAACTCGATTAAAAATACCACAGCCAACTTAGAAGTGGCCAGCGGACAACTAAAAGTATTAATGAGAAAGGACGTACCACTACTGGCAGGAAAGTTAAACACTATTGGAGATAACTTTGTAGTAGTAAGCAGTAATTTGAAAGGAATAGATTATGCGGCCACATTCAATAAAATAGACTCTACATTGGCTAACATAAAATTAATTACAGAAAGGTTAAATAGCAAAGATAATTCAATGGGATTGTTACTCAATGACCCACAATTATATAATAACCTAAATACGACTAGTGCCAATGCAGCCAGTTTACTAGAGGATTTAAGAATAAACCCGAAACGCTATGTACACTTCTCATTATTTGGCAAGAAACAGAAGTAGTTGTCTTTATGTTATATAGACTCAATCTAAATAGAAATTATTTTTCGTTAGTTATAAATTGAGCCTCAGACATCCGTTAATAAACGTTTCTTAGACCTTTATGCTTTATAACATAAAGGACAATTTACAAGCCAAATAAACTGATAATCAAATGTTTAGATAAAAACAAGAGCTATTCAAAGAACGTACAAGGCCATCCTCTTATAAGTGGCTGAAATTAAAGGAATTATTCAATATTGGAGAAACACAAGAAAAAAGAGATTTGTTTTTATCAAATAAGATTCCCAAATTTGCAATTGTAGAAGTTTTGCTTAATTAATAAATGTATTGAAGCCGTTATGATTGAAACAAATCATGTCGGGTTATGGAACCGCTGTCTTCTGGTTATACGAGACAATGTTCCTGAAACGACATATAATACTTGGTTTGCCCCCATTATCCCTTTAAAATATGAGGACAAAACACTAACTGTACAAGTCCCTAGCCAGTTCTTTTATGAATTCATAGAAGATAAATTTGTGGATCTGCTCCGTGCCACCCTATATAAAGTTATTGGTGAGGGCACGAAGTTGATGTATAATGTAATGGTGGACAAGAGCTCTAAAACAACGATTAATCTTGAAGCAAGTAGCCGTTCAACTGCTATTCCGCAGAAGAATGGGAATCGTTATGGAAATAAGTCCCCCAATGTCCTACAAGCTCCTGCTCCACAAGACTTAGATCCTCAATTGAACCCTGATTATAACTTCGAGAGTTTCATTGAAGGGTATAGCAACAAATTGTCGAGAAGTGTAGCAGAAGCTGTGGCACAAAATCCGGCGAAGACGGTATTTAATCCCCTTTTCATTCATGGAGCTTCAGGAGTAGGGAAAACTCATTTGGCTAACGCTATAGGGACAAAAATTAAAGAGCTCTTTCCTGAGAAAAGAGTCTTATATGTTTCTGCACATCTATTCCAAGTGCAATACACTGATTCGGTGCGCAATAACACGACCAACGACTTTATCAATTTCTATCAGACCATTGACGTACTAATTATAGACGATATACAAGAGTTTGCAGGAGTTACCAAGACTCAAAACACATTCTTCCACATCTTCAATCACCTGCACCAAAACGGTAGGCAATTAATTCTTACATCCGATCGTGCCCCAATTTTGTTGCAAGGTGTAGAAGAAAGATTACTAACTCGTTTTAAATGGGGAATGGTAGCTGAGTTGGAAAAGCCCTCTGTAGAGCTGAGAAAAGATATATTAAAGAATAAAATACATAGGGATGGATTGCAATTTCCACCAGAAGTGATCGATTATATCGCTGAGAATGTAAATGAAAGCGTACGAGACTTGGAAGGGATAGTGATTTCAATAATGGCACATTCTACAATTTATAATAAAGAAATAGATTTAGAATTAGCTCAAAGAATCGTTCGCAAAATCGTCCGTAATGAGACTAAAGCAATTACAATAGACGACATTATAGGCATCGCGTGTAAACACTTTGAGTTAGACCCAACAATGATTCACACAAAATCAAGAAAGAGAGAAGTCGTATTAGTTAGACAAGTGGCGATGTACCTAGCTAAGAAGCATACCGACTTTTCATCCTCTCGAATAGGGCAATTAATAGGAAACAAAGATCATGCAACCGTACTACACGCCTGCAAAATAATCAAAGAGCAGTGCGAAATAGACAAAAGCTTCAACTCAGACATAGAAAACATAGAAACATCCTTAAAAAAAAAGATATAAGGTAATAGTGTTAGCAAAATAAAAGTCAGAATGTCTTTCCTCATTCTGACTTTTATTTTTGCAAAGCTCAATTATTCGTTTAAAAAACCTTGATAACGAATTGCTTGCAACAACGTTTCAGAAGTAAGCTCATTAACCTTTTTAGTATAACGAATATCCGTAAAAACCTGAGCCAAAGTTTCTTTATGGTTCTCTTCTACAAATTTCTTATTTGCATCAAGAGATTCTTTGTTTCCATATAAACTATCAATATCCGAGGCAGTATAATCGTGATAATACTCCTTATGTACAATAGCCTCTAAAGGCAACCGATCCACTTGCTCCGGGGATTCATCTGGATAGCCCAAAGTAATAGTAGTTATAGGAAAAACTAATTTAGGTAACTCTAGCACATCAATAATCATTTTCGGATTATAAGTAGTGGTTCCAAGATAACAAAGTCCTAAGCCCTTTTCTTCTGCCACGGTACAAAAAGTTTGAGTGAACAAAAGAGCATCAATTGCAGCATTCATAAATGATTGAAAGTTATCATACCCTGGCACTGCCTTTCGCGCCTCACACCACCTACTAAAACGCCTAAAATCAGCACAGAAAGTGAGTACTACTGGTGCCTGATTAACCATTGGTTGATCGAAATGAGCAGGAGATATTTTTGCTTTCATTTCAACATCACGGGTCACTATCACACTATAGGACTGCATATTACCAACCGTAGAAGCTCGGAAAGATATTTCGAGCATTTCATTTAACATTTCTTCTGGAATATCCTTTTGTTGATACTTCCTTATTGTCCTTCTGTTTTTTATTGATTCCATCTTTTATTTTTCTGCAAAGATATAGAATAGATCAGAAAAGAGTAACATTCATCTTCTATTTTCATGCAATAATTGTCTAAAAGACAGATTTGAGTCAAACATAATCTTATATAGACTTTTTTTTTAGATAATTAATCAAATAAAATATAATCATAACATACTGATAAACAGTATTTTAATATATATAAAAAGAAAACTTAGACTAATAAATAAAAAACCTAATTATATTTTGTTATAACAGAATATATTATTAGATTTGCAAATACATTTATTAATAATAAGTATAACTTCTACACTTTTATTTATTATTAAATTCGAATTAAGAAAATAACATCGTGGAAAAACAAATCTACTCATACAATGAATCCTACGAAGAATCTTTACGATATTTTCAAGGAGATGAGCTTGCTGCAAGAGTTTGGGTCAATAAATATGCAGTCAAAGATTCTTTCGGAAACATTTACGAAAAGTCACCCGAGGACATGCATTGGAGAATTGCCAATGAAATAGCTCGGATCGAATCAAAATATAAAAATGCACTCAGTTCAAAAGAGCTTTTTGATCTGTTAGATCATTTTAAATACATCATTCCCCAAGGCAGCCCAATGACAGGAATTGGCAACAATTACCAAGTTGCTTCTTTATCTAACTGTTTTGTTATAGGCATTGATGGTGCTGCAGACTCATATGGTGCCATTATTAAAATAGACGAAGAACAAGTGCAGTTAATGAAAAGACGCGGAGGAGTTGGCCATGACCTTTCTCATATTCGCCCAAAAGGGTCGCCAGTAAAAAACTCCGCCTTGACCTCTACCGGAATTGTGCCCTTCATGGAACGTTACTCAAATTCAACACGAGAGGTAGCTCAAGATGGACGCCGCGGTGCATTAATGTTAAGTGTCTCTATCAAACATCCTGATTCAGAAGCCTTTATTGATGCCAAAATGACAGAAGGTAAAGTTACCGGAGCTAATGTCTCAGTTAAACTAGATGATGCATTCATGGTTGCAGCAGTTGAAGGCAAAAAATACGTTCAGCAATACCCTGTAGATTCCGATCATCCGACGACAGTCAAAGAAATAGACGCCTCCTTATTATGGAAGAAGATTGTCCATAATGCTTGGAAATCAGCAGAACCGGGAGTTCTATTTTGGGACACCATCATCAAAGAATCCGTACCGGATTGCTATGCCGACCTTGGATATAAAACTGTTTCGACTAATCCATGTGGAGAGATACCTTTGTGTCCCTACGACTCTTGCCGCTTATTAGCCATTAATTTATATTCATATGTTGTAAACCCATTTAAAAAAGATGCATACTTTGATTTTGAGTTGTTCAAGAAACATGTAAGACTGGCGCAACGCATCATGGATGACATCATTGATCTTGAACTGGAAAAGATAGAACGCATTATAGAAAAAATCAACGAAGATCCGGAAGAGGGGGAAATAAAACGTGCTGAACGCATACTTTGGGAAAAAATATATAAGAAAAGTGGTCAGGGCAGACGAACCGGAGTAGGTATAACCGCAGAAGGGGACATGTTAGCTGCCTTAAATCTACGCTATGGAACGACAGAAGCAACTGACTTTTCAGAAGAAATACATAAGACTGTTGCAATCAACGCTTACCACTCCTCGGTGGAAATGGCTAAAGAACGTGGTGCCTTTGAAATATACAGCAGTGAAAGAGAGAAAAATAATCCGTTTATAAATCGTCTTCGTGAAGCTGATCCTGAATTATATAAAGAGATGGAGAAATATGGACGACGTAATATTGCTTGTCTTACTATTGCTCCTACCGGAACAACTAGTTTGATGACGCAGACGACTTCTGGAATTGAACCGATCTTTTTGCCAGTATATAAGCGAAGAAGAAAAGTGAACCCAAACGACACACAGGTGCGAGTTGATTTCGTAGATGAAACAGGTGATGCTTTTGAAGAATACATTGTTTTTCATCACAAATTCGTAACTTGGATGGAAGCCAACGGATATGACCCCTCTAAACGATATACACAAGAAGAAATAGATGATTTAGTGGCAAAATCTCCTTATTACAAAGCGACCTCTAATGATGTTGATTGGCTAATGAAAGTGAAGATGCAAGGAAAAATTCAGAAATGGGTTGACCACTCCATCAGTGTCACTATAAATTTACCAAGTAATGTAGATGAAGATTTGGTTAATCGCTTGTATGTTGAAGCTTGGAAATCTGGTTGCAAAGGTTGTACCGTTTATCGCGATGGTTCGCGCTCAGGGGTACTACTCGCTACCAAATCTGATAAAAAAGAAGAGCTCCCACCTTGCAAACCACCCACGGTAGTGGAAATACGACCAACAATATTGGAGGCTGATGTTGTCCGATTCCAAAACAATAAAGAAAAATGGGTTGCTTTTGTGGGTCTACTCGACGGCAGACCTTATGAAATATTCACTGGTCTGCAAGATGACGATGAAGGTATATTGCTGCCAAAGACCGTAACCACAGGACGAATTATTAAAAGTGTAGACGAGAATGGAAATAAGCGATATGACTTTCAGTTTGAGAACAAACGAGGATACAAAACGACCATCGAAGGTTTATCCGAGAAATTCAACAAAGAGTATTGGAATTACGCTAAATTAATATCAGGAGTGCTTCGTTGGAGGATGCCCATTGAACAAGTAATCAAATTAGTTGGTTCTCTTCAGCTTGACAGCGAAAGCATCAACACATGGAAAAATGGCGTTGAACGTGCACTAAAGAAATATATCCAAGATGGAACCGAGGCAAGAGGGAAGAGATGTCCAAACTGCGGAAACGAGACATTGGTATATCAAGAAGGTTGCCTGATATGCACAACCTGCGGCGCATCAAGATGTGGATAAATATTTGTAAAAAAGAAAATTAAAAAGGAGCCCTAAAAAAGCTCCTTTTTGACTTATACAAGAATCTTAGCACAAACGTTTGCATACTATTTTAAATTGGTTCGATGAATACCAACATGCGATATAAACAGAATCTTTCTATACTTGCAGTATCATTGAGCTAATATTAAATCTAAATATATATGATAGTATCATTTAATATCGAATATCGTACCTATTGGGGCGAAGAAGTCAGACTTCTAGGGTCTGCTCCCGAGCTTGGAAAAAATGATGTTACTAAGGCAATCCCTTTACAGACAACAGATGGTACCCACTGGAATATTGAAATAGAAATTTCATCTTCTCTAAAAGAAGTTATAAAATATAGCTATTATATATACAAAGAAAAAAAAATAATCCGCAAGGAATGGAATTACCTGCAACATAGCTTATTAACATCACCATTCGAAAAGAAAAAACGATATCGCATTTATGATAGCTGGAAGAACATTCCAGAAGAGCAATACTTCTATAGTTCGGCTTTTACTGAATCTTTAATAGCTCATCACGATCAGATTGATCCATTCCACAAAGGATATAAGAAAGGTCTGATTATAAAGGCCTATGCACCACGAATAGGAGACAATTATTGTTTAGGCCTTTGCGGAAATCAAGATATTTTGGGCAATTGGAACGCTGATAACTCTTGGATCATGAGCGGCATGAACTACCCTGAATGGATATCAGAGATTGATGCCGAAAAAATACAATTTCCTCTCGAATATAAATTTGTATTATATAATAAGAAAGAGAAAAAAGCAGAAGCGTGGGAAAATAATCCCAATCGCTACATTGGAGATCCTAAAATAAACTCCAACGAAACAGTCTTCATATCAGATCGCTATGCTTTCTTCAATGTCTCTGTATGGAAAGGTGCAGGCGTAGCCATACCAATCTTTTCGCTAAAATCAGAAAAAAGCTTCGGAATAGGCGACTTCGGTGATTTAAAACGAATGATAGACTGGGCTGCCAAAACGAACCAAAAAATCGTACAAATATTACCAGTAAACGATACCACGATGACACATACGTGGACCGATTCTTATCCGTATAATAGCATTTCGATTTATGCGTTTCATCCGATATACGCTGATCTGAACAAAATGGGCAAATTGAAAAGTGCTGAAGAGATCAATATATTCACAAAGAAGCAAAATGAATTGAATGCTCTCTCCAGCATTGATTATGAGGCTGTTAACCAAACAAAATGGGATTATTTTCGCCTGATATTTAAACAAGAAGGAGAAAGTGTTCTAAATTCAAATGAGTTTCAGGTTTTCTTCCAAGCAAACAAAGAGTGGCTGCAACCCTATGCCACCTTTAGCTATCTACGCGACGTATATAAAACTCCTAACTTTCGCGAATGGCCTAAATATAGTACTTTTAACGATGAAGAAATGGCTAAAATCTGCTCGCCTGGAGCTCCTGATTATCCACAGATTGCCATCTATTACTATATTCAATTTAATTTACACGCACAACTATTAGAGGCTACCACCTATGCCCGTAAACATGGAATCGTTTTAAAAGGCGACATACCTATCGGCATTAGTCGCAATAGTGTCGAAGCATGGACAGAGCCTCATTACTTTAATCTGGACGGACAAGCTGGGGCTCCACCCGATGACTTCTCTGTGAACGGACAAAATTGGGGCTTTCCGACTTACAACTGGGAAGTCATGGAAAAAGATGGTTATAAATGGTGGATGAAGCGTTTTCAGAAAATGTCAGAATACTTCGACGCATATCGCATTGATCATATCTTAGGTTTTTTTCGAATCTGGGAAATACCGATGCATGCTGTACACGGATTACTCGGACAATTTGTTCCTTCACTAGCTATGAGCAGAGAAGAGATAGAGAGTTATGGACTACCCTTTCAACCAGACTTGTATCTTACTCCATACATACATGAATATTTTCTAGCGCAAATCTTCGGTCCTCATACTAAATACGTAAAGGATACCTTTATCGAAGCAACTGATACTTGGGAAATGTATCGAATGCGATCTGAATTTGATACTCAAAGAAAAGTTGAGAAATACTTCTCAGGAAAGGCAGATCCGGACAGTATATGGATACGCGACGGATTGTATGCCCTTATTAGTGACGTACTGTTTGTACCCGACCACAAAGAACCGAATAAATACCATCCTCGTATCGGCGTGCAACACGATTTCATATATCGAGCGCTTAACGACGGGGAAAAGGCAGCATTCAACCGCCTATATGACCAATATTACTATCACAGGCATAACGAATTTTGGCGTCTGCAAGCCATGAAAAAATTACCTCAACTCACCCAGTCTACAAGAATGCTGGTATGCGGAGAAGACCTTGGCATGATACCCGACTGTGTGGCATGGGTCATGAACGATTTGCGCATTCTTAGCCTAGAGATACAACGAATGCCAAAAAATCCTGCTGATGAGTTTGGACATTTAAGTAATTATCCATATCGTTCAGTGTGCACCATTTCAACACACGACATGACTACCTTGCGCGGCTGGTGGGAGGAAGATTACCAACAGACACAACGCTACTTCAATAACATACTTGGACATTATGGCATCGCTCCGGCAATAGCGACGCCTGAATTATGTGAAGAAATTGTGCGCAATCATCTAGATAGCAACTCCATATTTTGCATTCTCTCTTTACAAGATTGGCTATCTATTGATGAAAAATGGAGAAATCCTAACGCAAAAGAAGAACGTATCAACATTCCGGCCAACCCAAAACATTACTGGCGTTATCGCATGCATCTTACTTTGGAACAGTTGATGAAAGCAGACTCTTTAAATGAAAAGATAAAAGAGCTGATAGCAAAGACTGGAAGAAATGTTGAATGATAAAAATCTATTTATACTATAAAGAAAAAATATAATGAAAATTATTACTACCATCTTCCTCGAAAACGTGATATTCTATGCTTACCATGGTGTAGCTCCCCAAGAGACTACCGTAGGAAATACATTCATCATTAATCTCACTATAAAAGGAAATTTCTCGAAGTCAATAGAAACTGATGATGTAACTGATACAGCAAATTACGCTAATATATATGAAGCAGTGAAACAAGAAATGTCCATCCCCTCTAAACTCTTAGAACATGTATGCGGACGCATTATAAACCGTCTATTCCAGAGTTTCCAGGCAATTGAAGAAATAAAAATCAAATTATCTAAAGTGAATCCCCCTATGGGAGCAGATATCGATTGTGCAGGAGTTGAAATTTTTGCATTAAGAGAATAGTCTGAAGTCTCTATTTTTCTCAATGCAGAATATAAAAAAGCGAAAGTCACACACTTTGCCATTTATTAGACAATAATTGCATGACTTGTATTGCTTTAATTTGCTTATAATAATAATAAGGCTCAAAAATCGGCGTTATGCGGTGTACGAGGGAATGGAATTACATCGCGAATATTAGTCATACCTGTGACAAAGAGCAACAAACGTTCAAAGCCAAGACCGAAACCAGAGTGTGGAGCAGTGCCAAAACGACGAGTATCCAGATACCACCAAATGTCTTTTTCAGGTACTCCCATCTCTCTAGCGCGATTACATAGTTTCTCATAATTTTCTTCACGCTGAGATCCTCCGATAATTTCACCAATTTTAGGGAAAAGCACATCCATAGCACGAACAGTCTTGCCATCTTCGTTTTGCTTCATATAGAATGACTTAATTTCTTTCGGATAATCAGTCAAAATCACCGGACATTTAAAATGTTCTTCTACCAAATAGCGCTCATGCTCAGAAGCAAGATCGGCCCCCCAAAATATAGGGAATTCAAACTTACGTCCATTAGCTACAGCTTCTTCAAGAATTTTAACCCCTTCGGTATAAGACAAACGAATAAAATTGTGCGAAAGAACAAACTTCAAACGCTCAATAAGTTCTTTATCAAACATATCGTTCAAAAATTGGATATCATCTATACATTGATCCAAAGCCCACTGAATACAATATTTAATAAAATCCTCTGCTAATTGCATATTTTCTTGAATTTCATTAAACGCTACTTCTGGTTCAATCATCCAGAATTCAGCTAAGTGCCTAGGGGTATTAGAGTTCTCCGCACGGAAAGTTGGTCCAAAAGTATAAATCGAACCTAAAGACATTGCAGCAAGTTCACCTTCCAGCTGGCCTGACACCGTTAAACTAGCCTGCTTACCGAAGAAATCATTTTCGTAATCAATAGTACCATCTTCCTTTTTCTTCAGATCATATAAGTTCATCGTAGTCACCTGAAACATTTGCCCTGCTCCCTCACAATCTGAAGCTGTAATTATGGGTGTATGGAAATAGAAAAAGCCTCGTTGATGGAAAAATTGATGAATAGCAATAGCCATGTTATGACGAATACGGAACACCGCCCCAAAAGTATTGGTACGCGGACGAAGATGAGCTATTTCGCGTAAGAATTCTAGCGAATGCCCTTTCTTCTGCAAAGGATATGTATTATCACAAGCACCAAGTACTTCTATTTCACGAGCTAAAACCTCCACCTTTTGGCCCGAACCTACAGATTCAGCCAAGAGACCATTCACGCTAAGGCAAGCCCCAGTAGTAATCAGCTTCAGCATTTCTTCATCAAAGTTCACCAAATCAGCTACTATTTGCACATTATTTATAGTAGAACCATCATTTAATGCTATGAAATTAACTTGTTTGCTTCCTCGTCGGGTACGCACCCATCCTTTCACGTTGACCATAGCGCCAAAATCATCACGCCTCAGCAGATCAACAATCTTTGTTCTACTAATCTTTTCCATAAAACGATTTTATATACATTTATTATATAGCAATGAAGAGCGATAGTTCACTCTTCATTGCTATTTTATACTTAATTATTCAAAAGATCCCATTCTAAGGAAGTTTACTTCCTGCTCTGATAAATAACGCCATTCGCCACGGCGCAATCCTTTTTTAGTTAATCCTGCAAAGTAAACACGATCAAGTTTCATCACTTTATAGCCTAGTGATTCAAAAATACGGCGAACAATTCGGTTCTTTCCAGAATGAATTTCAATACCAACTTGATCTCGCTTCACTTCATCCGAATAACTAATTGCATCAGCCCGAATTTCACCATCTTCCAACTGAACGCCAGAAGCAATCTGATCCATATCATGTTTTGTGATATTCTTATCAACATACACATGATAAATTTTCTTTTTCAAAAACTTCGGATGTGTCAATTTAGAGGCTAAATCACCATCATTTGTCAACAGTAATACACCAGTAGTATTACGGTCTAATCGACCTACAGGATAGATGCGCTCGTTACAAGCCCCTTTTACTAAATCCAGAACCGTAAGACGTGCCTGTGGATCATCTGATGTTGTCACACAATCTTTTGGCTTATTCAATAAAACATAAACCTTACGTTCTATAGATACAGACTCTTCATGAAACTTAACCAAATCCGTACGTTTGATTTTTGTGCCAAGTTCCGTAACGATTTCTCCATTAACAGAAACAACCCCTGCAGTGATGAATTCATCAGCCTCACGACGAGAACAAACTCCTGCATTTGCAAGATATTTATTCAAACGTATCGGCTCATTCGGATCAACAAATTGTTCTTTATACTCTATCTGTTTCTTTTGGCTATATTTGGCGTTCGGATCATAATCATCGGTACGACGACGCACTGGACGTGAAAAGCCTTGAGATCTATTATCGTCCGAATTAAATCTTGGACGACGAGGACGACCATCGTCCTCACCTCTCCCGAATGACGAATTACCATACCCCGTATTCGGGCGGTTACTCTGCCAAGGCTTACGTTCTTCGCCATTATTGCTCCGCCAAGGCTTATCTTCTCTATTAAAAGGGCGTTGTGGACGATCGTTCCGATTAAAGCTAGGACGTTCTCCTTCAGGCCGATTAATTCTTGGACGATAAGAAGAACGATCTCCTTCTTCACGATTATAAGGACGTGCAGGACGATCTCCTCCTTCACGATTATAAGGACGCGGAGAAGGCGCACCACCTTCACGATTAAAAGGACGATACGGACGATCACTCCCTCCGCTATTGAAAGGCCGTGCTGGACGGCCACCATCTGATTGAGAGCGATCTTGTCGATTATTGTTATACGAACGGCCTTGCTGACCTTCGCGATTATAGTTTCCTCCTCTATTAAAAGAAGGTTTGTTGTCATCCCGACGATTATAACCGTCTCTATTAAAAGATCTTTCACCATCACGGCCGGCATCTTTGTTCTCTTCATTAGAGTTTTCACGCCAATTTTCATTTTCTATGCTCATTTCCATTTAAATAAAATTGTAAGTACTACTGGCCTCACGGCCTGATTTCTAAACACCTATTTTTATAAAGAGCTTAAATGCCCGTATAAGTATGCGGGGTAATGCTCCTTAATTCTTGTTTTATAGATTCATTAACATCAAGGTTCTCAATAAATTCCTTGATCGAATTCTCAGTAATTGCTTGATTAGTGCGCGTCAATGCTTTTAAAGCTTCATATGGATGTGGATAAGCTTCACGACGAAGAATAGTCTGAATCGCCTCAGCTGCAACACTCCAACAATTATCCAAATCACGATAAATAGCCGGCTCATTGAGTAATAATTTGCGCAGTCCTTTCAATGAACTTTGTATTGCAATCACTATATGCGCAAATGGCACCCCTACGTTACGCAACACAGTTGAGTCTGTTAAATCTCGCTGTAAACGTGAGATAGGCAGTTTTGCAGCCAAATGTTCCAATATTGCATTTGCCATTCCCAAATTGCCCTCAGCATTTTCAAAATCAATCGGGTTCACTTTATGAGGCATGGCACTTGATCCAACCTCCCCTGCTTTGATCTTTTGCTTAAAATATTCCATTGAAATATACTGCCAGAAATCCCGATTCATATCAATCATAATTGTATTTAATCGTTTCATGGCATCAAAAATGGCCGAAAGACTATCGTAGTTTGAAATTTGTGTCGTATATTCCTCCCTTTCCAAACCTAGTTTTGATAAGACAAAATAATCACCAAACGCTTTCCAGTCATATTCAGGATAAGCAACATGATGAGCATTATAGTTTCCTGTAGCTCCTCCAAACTTCGCCGTAACCGGACAAGCTTTCAAAACTGAAAGTTGACGTTCTAAACGGTATACAAAAACCATAATTTCTTTTCCCAAACGAGTCGGAGAAGCTGGTTGCCCATGAGTTTTTGCCAACATTGGAATTTTAGACCAATCAATAGCATACGTCTTCAATTGCTCTATTAATTCTTCAACAAATGGATAATAAATTTGTTGAAGCGCCTCCTTTATAGATAACGGTATTGAAGTATTATTAATATCTTGAGATGTAAGACCAAAATGAATAAATTCCTTATACTCATCAAGTCCACCCAACTTATCGAATTCTTCTTTTAAAAAATATTCCACTGCCTTTACATCATGGTTAGTAACACTCTCTATGTCTTTAATTCGCTGCGCATCTAGTTCCGAAAAATTACGATAGATACTCCTTAAAGATTCAAACGTGCTAATTTCAATTCCCTTAAGCTGCGGTAAAGGCAATTCACATAAGGCGATAAAGTACTCCACCTCCACCAATACACGATACTTAATCAGAGCAAACTCTGAAAAATAACCAGCCAAAGCCTCGGCTTTGCTTCTATAGCGACCGTCAATAGGAGAAATGGCCGTAAGTAAATCAAGTTTCATACGTTTTTAGATAATTATCAGATTGCAAAATTAATTCTTTTTCCCGACTATTAAAGTATAGAGAAGAAGAAAGTTTAGATAAGAAACAAAAAAAGCGACTCCACAAAACTATTTTGTAAAGTCACTTTTTTTGTGGGCGTTGACGGGTTCGAACCGCCGACCCTCTGCTTGTAAGGCAGATGCTCTGAAACAGCTGAGCTATGCTCCCTTTGTTTATTGCCTTTTGTTTTTCTCTAAGGCGGCGCAAAGT
>DBTL01000088.1 GCA_002307035.1 Bacteroides sp. UBA1317 | reverse complement strand
CGATGGGAAAGATTCTAGCCTATTCCGGATTGATGGAAGACAAAGAAGTGACTTGGATGCCTGCCTACGGACCCGAACAACGAGGAGGAACAGCCAATGTTACGGTTATTGTAAGTGATAACAAAATCTCCTCGCCTATTTTGAGTAAATACGACACAGCGATCATTCTGAATCAACCTTCGCTCGAAAAGTTTGAAAGTAAAGTGAAACCCGGTGGCATACTCATATACGACGGATACGGCATCATCCACCCTCCTACGCGTAAAGACATCAAGATCTATCGCATAGACGCTATGGATGCAGCCAATGAAATGAACAATGCAAAAGCATTCAACATGATCGTACTTGGCGGATTGTTGAAGCTACGTCCCATCGTTACCATCGGAAACGTACTGAAAGGGTTGAAGAAAACCCTTCCGGAACGTCATCATCATCTGATACCGATGAACGAAGCAGCCATACTCAAGGGTATGGAGCTGATTCATGAACAGTAGATGATTTCCATCCTAACACAAATTTATATACCCGGATTTGCATCAATTGCAGACCCGGGTTTATTCGTTACTGATCTCACCTTTACCTTTCGAAGCAATAATTGAAGTTAATACACAAAGCTTTTCGGTTGACGATTTATTTTTTATTGTATATTTGCCGCTAATTATGAAAAGATTCCTACTTACATATCTCGTTTTATTCGTCATTGGCCAAGTGAGTACATTCGCTCAGGTCACAGAAAACGATGCTTTTGACGAAAACGGAAATCAAATAGATCCGTCCATGCGTACAAAAAAGGATAGCTCAAATGTAGAAATACAAAGCGTGCCTCCCAAGCTATATATGTGGAACATAACCGAAGAATTAGGCAACATCAAGCCCGTCGAAGTAGATACTGCATACCATCATTTTCAGAACACTAATCTGGGAGAAGGAATAAAAGGACACTATAACTACTTAGGAAATCTCGGTGCTCCCCGCCTGTCTCGTTTATTCTTCGAACGTCCACAAGCCTCCTCGGCAATGTTTATGGATCCCTTTTCAAGCTTCTATCAAAATCCTTGGGAACTCAAATTTACGAATAGCAATGTACCCTATACAAATCTGACATACTACAAAGCCGGTAGCAAAATAGATGGAGAAGAGCGCTTCAAATCTTATTTCTCCGTCAATGCTAACAAACGTTTATCATTTGGATTTAATATAGACTACCTTTATGGCAGAGGATTGTATAGCGATCAGTCTACTGCATTTTTCAATGGAAGGCTATTTGGTAGCTATATTGGTGATCATTATCAGGCTCATCTGATTTACAACAACTATACCATGAAAATGGCCGAAAATGGTGGAATTACTGATGATAGATACATCACCAATCCCGAAGAAATGGCCGAAGGTACAAAGGAATACGAGCCAACAAACATACCGACCACCTTAGACAGTACATGGAATAAAAACAATAAATTCAATATCTATCTTACGCATAGATACAATCTTGGATTTACTCGAAAAGCGACTCAAGTGGAAAATGATACAATTGATAAATACATACCAGTTACAAGTTTCATCCACACACTATCCATAGAGAAGTCTAGACATCGTTTTTTATCTACTGGCGAAACAGAAGGCTTCTACGATAACACATATATCAATACCGGAACTCTCACCAGCAATGATACAACGACATATTTCAGCATAAAAAACACCATTGGAATTGCTTTACTCGAGGGCTTTAATAAGTATGCCAAATCTGGACTAACCGCCTATATTTCTCATAAGATGAGTAAATATAAATTAATGAATAAAGATTCTGTATCAACAGATAAATATGACGAGCAAGAGGTATTTGTAGGTGGAGAACTTTCGAAACGACAAGGTAATCTGCTACATTACACTATCAATGGTGAAGTCGGCGCTCTTGAACAAGCCATCGGTCAGTTTCGTGTAAAGGGTGATATGGACTTAAATTTTCATTTGTGGAAAGACACTGTAAGCTTAATTGCCCGAGCTTCCGTTAGCAATACTTTACCGGCATTTTATATGAGGCATTATCACTCCAACCACTTCTATTGGGACAATAGTTTCGACAATGAATTTCGCTCTCGCATTGAAGGTGAGCTTAATATCCAACGTTGGCAAACGAACCTGAAAGTCGGAGTAGAAAACATTAAAAATTACACTTATCTGAATGAATTAGCACTACCGGCCCAGTTTAGCGATAACATACAAGTAGTGTCTGCTACGTTAAATCAAAACTTTAAAGCAGGCATTTTCCATTTGGACAATGAGATCACTTGGCAACAATCAAGTAGCAACACAGTATTGCCGCTGCCGAAACTCTCTTTATATCACAATTTATATTTAGAAACCAAGCTGGCCAAAAAAGTATTAAGTGTACAAATAGGAGCCGATGTTCGTTACTTTAGCAAGTACTATGCTCCGGCCTATACACCAGCTATTCAACAGTTTCACCTGCAAGCTACCGATGATCAGATAAAGATCGGAGGTTATCCTATCGTGAACTTATATGCCAATTTACAATTGAAACGTACTCGTTTTTTCGTGATGATGTCTCATGTGAATCAAGGGATGATGAGCAACTCCAACTATTTTCTCTCACCCCACTACCCCATCAACCCCAGAATGCTTAAGTTAGGTCTTTCGTGGAATTTTTATGATTAATGCCTTATGACATTGCCAAAATCAAAATTACTAAAATACTTCATTCTAGGAATCATTTCGGTGCTTATTGCTTCCGTGTGGTTTCGCAAAGAAAAACCTCAAAAGTCACCGCGTGACTATACCGCCATCCAGGCCGAAGGAATCATCAGAGTGACAACAGAATATAACTCTATCGGATACTACACCAATGGCGACAGCATCTCAGGATTCCATTACGAACTCATCAATGCTTTTGCCAAGCAAAAAGGATTAAAAGCGGAAATAACTCCCGAAATGAGTTTTGAAAAAAGACTTCAAGGTTTAAGCGATGGTACTTTCGACATGATTGCTTCCGGCATACAAGCCACCAGTGAATTCAAAGACTCGCTACTGCTTACTACCCCGATCTTTTTAAGTAAGCAAATACTCGTTCAGCGAAAAGCAATAAAAGGAGATTCCACCTACATCAGAAATCAACTCGATCTGGCAGGTAAAACTCTCCATGTAATTAAGGGATCACCCTCCATACTCCGCATACAAAATTTAGGAAACGAAATTGGCGACACCATTTATGTGAAAGAAATTGATAAATACGGACCCGAACAACTTCTAGCTATGGTAGCTCACGGAGATATCAAATATGCTGTATGCAACGAAGATATTGCACGGGCAGCCATCGATTCGTTTCCGCAACTGGATATCAATACCAAGATCAGCTTCACTCAGTTCTATTCATGGGCTGTTAGCAAACAATCTCCTGCATTATTAGACACGCTGAATGCCTGGCTGAAAACGTTCAGCAAAAGTAAAGAGTTTCAGCACATCTACCATAAATATTACGGTAAGCAACACTAAAGGGGCAAGCTTATTTCACCTATTCAAAGTGAGTGATCATTACATTTTTATAGCTCTATCAGGGTAATCTAAAAAAATAATCATGTATATTTGCGTAACAAGAGAAGTTTTTAATAAAAGGATTATGGATGATAAAGTAATTAAATGGGGATTTATCGGCTGTGGAAACGTAACCGAACAAAAAAGTGGCCCGGCATTTAAGAAAGTAGAGAGCTCCCAAGTGGTAGCTGTGATGAGCCGGGATGGTGCAAAAGCAAAAGCTTATGCCGAAAAAAGAGGCATAAAGAAATGGTATGACGATGCGCAAGAACTGATTGACGATCCAGAAGTAAATGCTGTTTACATTGCTACTCCTCCCTCCTCTCATGCCACATATGCCATTATGTCTATGAAAGCAGGTAAGCCTGTTTATATAGAAAAGCCAATGGCAGTTACCTACGAAGAATGTACACGTATTAACCGTATCTCACAGGAGACAGGTATGCCCTGTTTTGTCGCTTACTACCGCAGATACATGCCCTACTTTCTAAAAGTGAAAGAACTCGTGCAAAATGGCACTATAGGAAACATCATTAACATTCAAATTCGCTTTGCACAACCACCTTATGAACTGGATTACAACAAAGCTAATCTTCCGTGGCGTGTGCAAACGGACATCTCAGGAGGCGGTTATTTTTATGACTTGGCGCCTCATCAACTCGACTTGTTGCAGGACATGTTTGGCTGTATACTCGAAGCAAGCGGATACAAAAGTAATCGAGGCGGACTTTATCCTGCGGAAGATTCATTAAGTGCCTGTTTTCAATTTGACTCAGGCTTGGTAGGTTCCGGTTCATGGTGCTTCGTGGCACATGAGTCAGCCAAAGAAGACCGTATCGAAGTCATTGGCGACAAGGGCATGATCTGCTTCTCCATGTTCACATACGACCCCATAGCTCTGCATACCGAACGAGGACGTGAAGAGTTACGTATCGAAAACCCGGAACATGTGCAGCAACCTCTTATTCAAGCTGTGGTAGATCATCTGCTTGGCAAATCGATTTGTA
This sequence comes from Bacteroides sp. UBA1317, assembly GCA_002307035.1. Lineage (GTDB taxonomy): Bacteria > Bacteroidota > Bacteroidia > Bacteroidales > Bacteroidaceae > Bacteroides. Next base: position 3,378 of record DBTL01000088.1, on the reverse strand, counting down.
CATGCAATGGCGAAAGTGCCACCACCACCAATTGGGTGATGGATAAGATTCTTGGGAAAATTTAAGTACGCCCCAACAGTTATTCACCACAGATTAACGGATTACGCAGATTACTCATTCAACCATTGAAGGAATCTCAAAGGAAGTAACCCATTAATCTGTGGTTCTTTTTTAGATAATCTTTCCCCTTGCGAAACTTTTTTTCCTTCCTCATGTCACGTTCGCCCATTCACCTTCGTCTTATCTCTGTAGATGGAACTCAAAGAATTTAAAATAACAGTTCTCCCGCTTCGAAGCAAATTATTCAATTATGCACGGAAGCTAACTGACGACACCTCTGATGCGGAAGATGTGGTGCAGGAAGTGATGATAAAACTGTGGAACATTCGTCAAAAGTTGGAAGAATATAACAGCGTAGAAGCCTTAGCCATCAAGATCACCCATAACCTTTGCATGGATATGTGGCGAAGCAAGAAGCCGGACGCTCTATCACTCGACCAAGTACAGACAGCTAGCCGGAGTTTAAATCCGGAGCACTTGCTCGAAGGGAAAGATGAATTTCAATTGATAAACGAGATTATCAGTTCGCTACCCACACTTCAACAGACCATTATCCGTATGAAAGATGTGGAAGAATATGAAGCCGAAGAGATAGCCGAGATAACAGGATGCAGTGCCGAAGCTGTCCGTAGCAATCTATCGAGAGCCCGTAAGAAGGTGAGAGATATCTACATTAAATTAAAAGCAACCAGTTGAAGAATCAATTAGAGAAAGTATCCTAAAAGATCAGTAAGAAGATGATTCAACAAAAATAAACGAAGTATGAATATAGAAGATTTAGTAAACAAATATTTTGAAGGAGAAACCACTTGCGAAGAAGAGCGTGAACTACGTCGCTACTTCACGAGTGAAGATGTGCCTGAAGGTTTGCAAGCCTATCGACCTATTTTCGCTTACTTCGAAGAAGAAGCGAAACAAAATAAGCAATCACGTACAAAAGGTAAAAGCAGAAACATCAGGCAACGCTTAATTTATGCGTTTAGTGGTATGGCTGCCGGTATTCTTTTAGCCATAGGCATAGCAACTCTGTATCAACAAAATGACACTACCCCGAGCAACTATGTCATCATTGATGGAAGAAAGTACACCGATGCAAGTTTAGTGCAACAGCAAGCACAAGCAGCATTTCGTGATGTCAGCCTGAGCAAAGACGATGTGTTTGCTTCCTTATTCAGTGAATAAATAAACCCAAATAATAATGAAAGAAGTATGAACAAAGTCATTCGAGCAACATTGATAATCCTATTGTTTGGCGCTGCTACCACCATGCATGCACAGCAAGGATTACAAATAGCTTCTGTGTTTCAGAAATACAGCAAGCATAAAGGGGTGACAATGGTGGAATTATCTAACGAGATGCTGGAAACCTATCAGATGACTCTCTACAAAAGCATTAGCTTCAAAGATGCGACAGAAGCAATGCCGCTGATTTTGCATTGTCTGGAAATCGACAAGAAAAAGGCTAAGAAGGTAAAAGAAGTCATTTCAGGCGGAGATATACAATCCGGATATTATCAGTTGCCTCAGATAAAAGAAGATATCAACCGCTTTATTCTGTTTAAAACAGGAAAAAATGAAGCGGCCACTCTCATCTACATTGAGGGAGAACTCGATGCTGACGATTTGGTAACCATACTATTTATGAAAAAGAATTAATATACTCAACGAAACATGATCATTATGAAACGAATCATCTTACTCCTGCTGATATTGGCTCCTATAGTAGCCATGGCACAAGATATCAATGTAAAAGACACTACTCTCTTTGTAGGCAGCCGAAAAATAACCATCAAAGAGCGTGAAGGGAAAATAAAGGTAAAACTCTATGAAGAATCTTCGGATGGAGATACGATTGAAAACGACCAGATATTCGAAGGAGTGTACATGGACGGACAAAGCACCGAACGGAGAATGGTTTTAAGCATACCTTTCACAAAAAAGAAGTATAACGGTCGCTTTGAGCCGCACTACGCCGGTCTGTACTTCGGCTATGGCAACTTAGGCGACGGCCTCAGCCTAAACAATGCAGATGGAATAGACCTCGTAGCTTCCAAATCATGGGAAATAGGTTTAAACCTCTTTCAAGGTGCACTCACCCTTACACCCGACCATCATTGGGGACTGGTGAGCGGCTTGGGCTACTCCTATAATTCTTTCCGCATTGACGGCAACAAAGCTTTTCAACAGGAAAACGGAACGACGATTTTAGCCTCTGCTCCCACTGATGTCACCTATAGCCAAAGCCGACTTCGCTACAATTCATTCCGCATTCCGTTGCTACTGGAGTGGCAAAACAGATTTAACAACAGAAACCCGTTGTTCCTCTCTCTGGGAGGTGAAGCCGAGATACGCTGTTGGATAAAGTCGAAAGTGAAGTATGACGGCCACGAAAGAACATTGGATAAAAATTTGAATGTTCATCCCGTAGGAATCAATCTACTAGCTCAGGCAGGTTATGACAACTGGGGTATTTATCTCCGTTACTCTACCTTTAGCATTTTTGAGAAAGACAAAGGCCCGGAACTACATCCGGTCACTTTTGGATTGGTTTGGCATTGGTAAGATAATAACAAAACCATCGCCTCCACTAAGCGAAGCATTCGTTTAAACACCAAAACATTTTTCAAATCGAAGATTTATTTTGTACATTTGCCGCAAAGTAGTAAAAAGACGAATAACAAATGACAAAAGAAGAATTGATGAGGAAAGCAATCGAGCTTTCTAAAGAAAATGTTGAGAACGGTGGCGGCCCTTTTGGAGCAGTGATAGCGAAAGACGGAAAGATTATAGCCACGGGAGTGAACCGCGTTACTGCATCGTGCGACCCCACAGCACATGCCGAAGTAAGTGCCATACGCTCCGCAGCCAATCAACTGGGTACTTTTGATTTAAGTGGATACGAAATATATACCTCGTGCGAACCCTGCCCCATGTGTTTAGGTGCCATTTATTGGGCTCGCTTGGACAAGATGTACTATGCCAATAACAAGGCAGATGCCAAGAACATTGGTTTTGACGATTCATTCATCTATGACGAATTGGAACTAAAACCAACAGACAGAAAGTTACCTTCTGAAATATTACTTGCCGACGAAGCCATCAAAGCTTTCGAAGCATGGGCACAGAAAGATGATAAGATAGAATATTAAGACATATCTTCTAAAACAAGATCTCCCCAACAATTCTACTTCTGGTAAGTTGTTGGGGAGATCTTCGTTTAAGCCTTCTTCAGTATAAATTATTACAAATAAGCCTTTTCGAACAGACTGTACTACTTCAACGTGTTGAATGTACGATATCAGCGTGTTGAATGTACGT
>DBTL01000117.1 GCA_002307035.1 Bacteroides sp. UBA1317 | reverse complement strand
GAGTTGGTAAACATCTTCGATAAAGAAAAATTTGAAGCTGAGATAGAAAAAATAACCGGTAAAGCTGCCAAAGCGGATACGATTGCTTCGAGAACTGCCAAATATATTCATGAGAATATGGAGACTGACCCTGCTTTTTACAAGAAGTTTTCACAAATGCTGAAAGAAACCATTGCCGATTACGAACAGGGACGTATCGACGAAGCGGAATATCTGGATCGGGTGTTGAAGCATAAAGAAGAAGTGTTGGCTCATACAGATAAGGAGATTCCGAAAGAACTGGTTGACAGCAACGTAGGGAAAGCATTCTTCGGCTTAAGTCTGGAAGTCTACAAATCCATTCAAATGGAAGTGGAAAAATTTGTTGATATAAAGCAAGTTGCCTTGGACACGGCTTTGGGCTTTGATGCCATCATCCAACCTAAAGTCATTGTGGACTGGCAAACCAATTCGACTTTGATTGGAAAAATGAAAATTGAGTTGGAAGATTTTCTCATCGATGAGATTAAACGCAAATTCTCTATTCCATTGACTTTCGATGATATGGATGCGATCATTGACCAATGTGTGGATGTCGCTAAATTATGGTACAAGTAATGGAAGATACGATTCATTATGGAACTTCCGATATCGTATTCAGCGTTCAATATTCAAGCCGGAAGACCTTGACAATAGCGGTTTTGCCGGATGGAAGTGTTCTGGTAAAAGCACCGGAAAACGCAACCGTTGAAGCCATTCGTGACAAAGTGCATAAACGGGCTTCCTGGATTATCAGGCAGCAACACTATTTCAAGTCTTTTGGAGAAAGAGCTTCGGAACGTCGGTTTATCAGTGGAGAGTCCCATTTGTATTTGGGACGTCAATATTTGCTACATGTTACAATAGGGAGGCCTGATAGTGTAAGATACAAAGGACGCTGTTTTGAAATCATTTGTTCATCCAAATCGAAGGCAAAAGAGTTAATGAATGATTGGTATCGTATCCATGCAAAAGTTAAATTTGCAGAAATTGCAGAACCGATTATTCAACGCTTTGGACGATACCATGTAACGCCGGCATCAATTTATATTCAGGAGATGAACAATCGCTGGGGCAGTTGTACCAATAGCGGAAAGATTATTCTTAATGCTGAGCTGATTAAAGCAGCTCGGCCTTGTATCGAATACGTGATTACGCACGAACTTTGCCATTTGATTCACCGGAATCATACCAAGGCATTTTATGAATTGTTGGCTGCAGAGATGCCGGATTGGGAAAAGTGGAAAAATAAGTTGGAGCAATCTTTGATATAGAATATATGTTGTTAGTCAATATATTATCATTATATTTGCACATTATCAGTAATAAATGATAATGTGCATTTTTTATGATAATAAGTAATGATATGAGAAAGTTAGAGACCTATATTCAGGAAGTTTTGGGTTGCCAGGCTGTAGTCGTACCGTTGGATAAACCACTACTGAATAAGCTGCCATTGTATATTACTGTTGCTTATAGTGTCGGTACAATCAGCTTATTGGGTAGCGATATATGTTTGTTGATGGCAGAGAAAGAGAATGAATTTACACCGGAGCAATTAACAAGGCAAAAGTCAATAGCGGAACAAGTGCTTGGTATGCCAGTGGTCTTTGTTTTCAATAAGATCGCTTCCTATAATAGGAAGCGATACATAGAGCGGAAAATTAACTTTATTGTCCCTCAGAAGCAACTGTTTATTCCTGTCCTGATGATGGATATTCGCAAAATAGCTCAGCGTGTAGCGAGCGAGCCCAAAGAGCTTGCCCCAATGGCTCAGCTTGTATTGTTATACCATCTGCAAAAGGAAACGCTAAACGGTATGAACATCAAACAGGTTGCGGAAAAATTGGAAGAATCATACCTCAATACGAACCGAGCAATGAACAACCTCCGAATTTTTGGCCTGTGTGATCTGCAAGGCGGTAAGGAGAAGGTTCTCCTGTTTGATGAAAACAAAAAGACATTATGGGAGAAGGCTTTGCCCTTCCTGACAAATCCTGTTCTGAAAACGGTTTATACCGATTTCGAACTGAATCAACTATGGAGTGGCATGAATGCTATGGCACATTATACGATGCTTAATGACGAGCACGGGAAATATTATGCCATCAGTAAAGAGGTGTTTCGTAAAATAGATGTTGTTACAGACCCGCAATATGGGGAAAACAGGATCGAGGTTTGGCGATACAATCCGACGCTTATTGCCGAAAATGGATATATAGACCGACTATCACTATATATGCTATACAAAGAGAGTAATGACGAGAGAATTGAAACAGCATTGGATGCTTTAATTGAACAATTAGGATGGTAAAAGGAATCGAGATTTTCAAGCAATACTTTGCCCGGTACGGCGACAGCTACGTTATTATAGGCGGAACAGCGTGTGATATGATCGAAGAACGGGCAGGTCAAAATCCCCGTGCCACAAAGGATATTGATATCATATTGATAATCGAGGCATTAACATCGGATTTTGTTCGTCGGTTCTGGCAGTTTATTGCCGACGGTAAGTATGGGACAAGGCAACGGGGCAATGGCACAAGCGAATATTTCAGGTTTATGAAACCTGAGGCAGATCAATTTCCTTATCAAATAGAGCTGTTTGCCCGTAAGCCGGATTTGCTGAATATTGCAGAGGCATCAACATTGACACCCATACCTTTGGATGAAGACCTGTCCAGTTTGTCTGCCATCCTGATGAACGAGGAGTACTATAACTTCACATTAGTGCATAGTCATGTTGCCGATGATGTTCGTTTTGCCGCTACAGAAAGTCTGATTTGCTTGAAAGCTAAAGCATTTCTTGATCTGACGGCACGCAAACTAGGCGGAGAAAGAATTGATGAAAAAAAGATACGAAAACACTTCAACGACATTTTCAGGCTGTCGGTTACACTTCCGGGAGATATAAGCTTTAATCTACCTGAAGAATTAAACAACGATTTATCGGAATTTTGCAGAATAGCCAAACTGGCATTACCCGACAAAAACTTTTTTAAAGCGATGGGACTGGGAAGTATTGACACCGCTCAGGTCTTTGAACGTCTCTGTTTGGCTTTCAACGTAGAGTTATAATGATGTATTTGTACGACTTCTCACAAAACTATAAATCACTCTGTGTATGCGGAGATATACACGGGGAGTTCAAGCAGTTGATTTACAACATCAAGCGGTTAACTATCACGGATGCCATTCTTGTTGTTGCCGGAGATTGTGGTATTGGCTTTGAAAAACCGGAATATTATGATCAGTTATACAACCGGATTTCTCAAACACTCAAAAAGCAAAACGTTAAACTTCTTCTGATAAGAGGCAACCACGACGACCCTGAATACTTTGACGGGTATAAAATAAACTATCCGAATCTGACGGCATTGCCTGATTATTCGGTGATACGATTTAATGGGCTGAGTGCATTATGCGTAGGCGGTGGTATATCCGTTGACAGAGAGGCAAGAAAAATGGATATGTGGCTCAAAAAAATCAAAGGGGAGATTTGCTGTTCGAGTTATTGGGAGGAGGAGCAGGTCGTTTTTAATAAACAGCTCCTTGACGAGATTAACGATGAGGGAATCCAGATGGATGCCGTCATCTCACATACTGCCCCGTCGTTTTGTT
>DBTL01000118.1:37257-38780 GCA_002307035.1 Bacteroides sp. UBA1317 | reverse complement strand
CGTTCCAGACTTCAAAATACCATGTTTTTACCTCATCTATGCCATAACGTTCGGTGAAATGTTGGGTAAGATTGCGGATAAAATCTTCCCATTTATTGTAATCTTTGGGTGGGGTAACATTTCCTTTCCACCAAAAGATGGTTTGACTGCCGCTTGCCAACGCAGCAGGCATGAATCCTAATTCTACAAATGGTTTGATCCCTATACTCAACAGGTAATCATATAAAGCATCAATGTACATGTAATTATATTGCGGATAACCTTTTCCATCCTCGGTGTACACAGCCATATCGTCCGACAACAGACCGTGCATGCGGATGTATTTAAAATCGCACTCTTTTTTTACATAAGCCAATTGTTGCTGCCAATCGGCTCGAAGTCCTTCATTAGCTCTACCGGCTCCAATACACTGTTTGAACATGGTATTCATAGCACCATCCTCAATATTATAATCTATATTAATAACCCTTTCTGCTATTAATGTAGATTTTCTTTTCTCCCCTTCTGCACTCACTGTTGTTTGAAGAAACAAAGCACTTACAATTAAAACTGATACATTTAATGTCATATGTTCTTTATAATATTATGATATTGCAAAAATATATTTATATTCACACACCTTTAGTCTCATTTTGTATTTGATAACGGTTCTATTTGTTGCAAACAGCAAACACTACTTTTGAGACATTTAATTCGAATAATCCATAGAATGCATTCCCCGATCAACTTAACTAATAAACGCTGGCAATTTATAGAAAAAATAATAGAGCCACAGTTAGATAGCGAGAATATTTATCCTTATAATGCCTTTTTCTTAAATAGTAAAGACAACTTATCGTTGATAACATTTGATGAATGATCAAAAACGTGTTACGTGAAGAGACAAACAAGGGTTTTGATATGTTATCCCAAAAGATTGATTACTAAATGAATATTGAATATTCTCATTTTTTTGAGAATTATTTAACAACTTAAAACAAACTATTTGCTATCATTTATATCAGATCTTGATTAAATTGGTAGATTATTTCATCTTTAATAACTTCATTGAACCAGGGTTCAATCCTAATAGCCCTTTAGCATATTTCAGCATTTAGAAAAAGAAAAATGAAGATACAAATTCACTGATAATCAATCATTTAAATAGATAAAGTTAAAAAGAGGAGGGGGTACTAAAACCCATAGGTGAACCTTGAACCTTGTGAACCTTAATTTTGCTTCTGAAAAACAATAAAAAGGACCTATTTTATAACGATAAAATATCTGATCTATTTTTAGTATAGATCTGGATATGAGATGTAATTATAGTAATATTTACTAACTTAATTATTACAAATACAATATTGAACACTATAATGATCGCTTTGAGCACTAAACTACAGGCTGATTGTTTTTCAGGATGGTTTAATATGGCTCAGCACTAATTCAATTCATGTCGAGGAAAGCCAATTTATTATAATTTACAAATGAGTTTATTTTCAGACATCACATAACTTTTGTTTGTTGAATGTACGATATCAGCG
>DBTL01000118.1:658-36996 GCA_002307035.1 Bacteroides sp. UBA1317 | reverse complement strand
TCAGCGTGTTGAAAACGTACATTCAACACGCCGATATCGTACATTCAACAAACCCCTCTCACAAGGCTTGTAGAGGTATGTCTCAAATAATTACATTGCAACAAAAAATACGATGTGAGAGCCTTGCCTAAGAAAGATAAAAAAATACCCTCAAGGCGGTTTTCATGATTCGTAAATGGCTTAAATAAAATAAGAAAAGTTACGATTTCATCTATTTTAGGTTTGATTTTTTATAAAAATAAAGTATATTTGCAAGAAACCATTATTTATACTCGAAAAGCGAGTACGGTTTATCTCGGAACTTTTATTGTTTTTTTCTTTTTAGCACTTCACTTTTCCTAAAGAAACGCAGCTCAAAGCTATACACATCACTTCGTTTGCTTAACATACAGATTATAAATTAATATATATATAGATGAAACTAATTATTATATCAAACAGATTACCTATAAAGGTAATCAAGAAAAATGGTAAGATGAGCTTTACACCCAGTGAGGGTGGTTTAGCTACCGGATTGGCTTCGTTAAAAACCACAATGGAAAAACATTGGATTGGTTGGCCGGGAATATTCACTGATAATGTTGAGGAGAAAAAAACGATCACAAAACATCTGGAAAAATTTAATTATCATCCGGTTTTTCTCTCAAAAGATCAGATTGAGGAATATTATCATAAATATAGCAACAGCGTTATTTGGCCTTTGTGCCATTACTTTTATATGCATGTAAAATATGGCATGTCTTCGTGGAAAGTATACCAGGAGGTAAATATGTTGTTTGCCCAGATGGCTTCTTTACAAATTGAGGCAGGAGATATCGTATGGGTGCAAGATTATCAGTTGATGCTACTCCCTACGATGCTACGTGAGAAAAACACGAATATTAGCATTGGTTATTTTCATCATATCCCTTTTCCATCTTACGAACTATTCAGAATTCTTCCTGAGAGGGCTAAAATCTTAGATGGACTTCTTGGGGCCGACTTAATAGGCTTTCATACAGCCGACTATATGCGCCACTTTATGAGCGCTTCCGAAAGGGTTTCGAATGTGAAATTCATCATGGACGAGACGAAATATAACAATCGGATGATACATGTTGATGCGTTTCCAATGGGAATCAATTATGAAAAATACAGTACTGCCCCTTTAAAAGCGGCTCCAAAGAAGCTCTCGATGGAATGGAAAAAGAAATTTGGCGGACGTAAAATTATTATTTCTGTTGACCGTCTGGACTATAGTAAGGGGATTATTCATCGACTGAAAGCATTTGACCGCTTCTTGGAGGAACATCCTGAATATCACGAGAAAGTGTCGTTGGTGATGGTTGTTGTTCCCTCTCGCGACAAGGTAGATGCGTATGCTGACTTGAAAAAAGAGATAAACGAAAATATAGGGATGATCAATGGTAAGTATTCTAACTTGAGTTGGATACCTGTGCAATATTTCTATCGCAGCTTTTCGTTTGAGCGACTGATTGCATTATATCATATTTCTGATGTAGCACTGGTTTCTCCTCTAAGAGATGGAATGAATCTGGTGGCTAAAGAGTATATTGCGGTTAAAGGGGATACTCCGGGAGTGCTGATCTTGAGCGAAATGGCTGGTGCGGCTCAGGAACTGAGAGATGCCATCATTGTGAATCCAAACGATATTGATGACATTAAAGATGCGATTGTAAAAGCATTGCAAATGCCTCTTGATGAGCAGCTAAAGCGTATGGCCAGAATGCAAAAAGTAATCTCCGTACAGACTATTCAGAAGTGGGCCGCAGATTTTATCCATGAGTTATCAGGTATTAAAACCGAAAATGAGGCGCTTACAGCTAAATTACTTGATGATGCAAAAAAGAAGAAACTTGTAGATGAGTATGCGAAGAGTAAAAAGAGGTTGATTATTTTGGACTATGACGGAACATTGTCTCCATTCACTCGCATTCCGGAAGAGGCAGTCCCCTCTGCTGAATTGATTAACTTATTGAAAAAACTGGTGAAAGATCAGAAGAACTTGGTTGCTATATGTAGTGGAAGGGACCAAAAAACATTAATGAAATGGTTTGGGGACTTATCCATAATACTTGCTGCTGAACATGGGGCATTTGTACGTGAAAAAGGAGAATGGAGTAATAATCTTGTGGAAAGAAAATGGAACAAGGATATTGTTGACATCATCGAAAAAATGACGGAGAAAACACCGGGATCTTTTTTGGAAACGAAAAAAACGGCTCTTGTATGGCACTACAGAAATGTAGACCCTTGGGTCGCTGCACTACGTGAACAACAAATGGTTAGTATTCTCAGGGAAAAGTGTGCTCGAGAGGGGTTACAGATAATGAAAGGTAACAAAATAGTGGAAATCAAAGCGATGGGATGCGACAAAGGATTTGTGGTAAAACATTTGCTTGAATTAGACAAATATGATTTTACGTTTGCCATTGGAGACGACACTACGGATGAAGATATGTTCAGGGAAATGCCTAAGAAAGCGTACACCATTAAAGTAGAAGAAGTCTCGAATGATGCGCGCTTTTATGTGGAATCTCAGAAAGAGGTTTTGCCATTACTAAAGTTAATGGCTCAATAGCACAATGATTGTTGTTGCTTACGGACGAATGAAATGTGAACGGCTTTTTTCTTCTGAGAGCAACATTCCTATATCAATCATAGCCAAGTGGGAGTAGGCTTGTGGGAAATTGCCCAACTGTCTCTTGGTGATGAAATCAAGATCTTCACTCATTAGCCCGACGTGGTTAGAGTATGAGCAGAGTTGATTGAATATCCGCCGGGCATCATCTTGCTGTCCGGTAACAAAGAGTGCGCGTACAAGCCAAAAGGTGCAAATCGTAAATGCAGAGCTTGGTGTACCGAAATCATCTTCATTTTTATAACGATACATCAAACCATTGAAAAACAGAGCTTCTTTAACTGCAATGACTGTTTTCTTGTATTTTTCATCTTCCGCATCGATAAATCCGTATGCTTCCATCAAGAGAAGTGAAGAATCCATGTTTAGATTGTCATACGCTTGTGAAAAACTTTGTATTTCTTCTTTCCATCCATTTATAAGTACGTCCTCTTTTATTAGATAGGCCTCTTTACCCCATGTTAAGGCAAAATACTCTCTATTAAGAAGTTCAGCAATCTTTATGGCACGGTCTAAAGCTACCCAGCACATTACTTTAGAAAAGACGAAATGATGGTCTTTCGTTCTTATTTCCCAAATTCCTTTATCGGGCTTACGCCAATTTTCGATCACGTCTTTGGCAATAATCTTCACCACTTCAAACATCTCTTCCACTTCATCCAAAGAGCCGGGAAAGTTGGCAAAGTACTGGTAAATAACATCCATTAAATACCCTGACGAGTCATTTTGCTTTTGAATGTATGCTTCATTGCCAATGCGCACAGGCCGGGAGTTTTCAAAACCGGATAGATGAGGAAGTAATTTTTCGGTGAGCACTCTTTCTCCTCGGATGCCATACATAATCTGCAGGCTATCGTTCTTGGATTTTAAGATGTTCTTGATAAACGTGATGAATCGGGATGCTGCACCATGGTGATTCAATTTTAGTAATGTCTTGATAGACATAGAGGCATCGCGAACCCAGCAAAAACGATAATCCCAGTTACGCTCTTCACCAATAGATTCAGGCAGACTCGTAGTCAGTGCTGCCAAAACTGCACCTGTACGGTGAAAAGACATCAACTTCAACACAAGCATGCTACGAGTGATCTCTTCGTTGTAATTGATGAATTTTCGTGATCGGTTACTCCAGTTGAGCCAATAGACCATTGTGCGTTGATATTCCAGATTAACACGTTCAATGTCTATCGGTATAAGCTTTTGATAATAAGAAAAGAGAAAGAAAGAATCTTTAGTAAGTACAATTTCATTTCCATCTATGATATCTTGCAAACTTAAATTGGAGTAGAGGTATGCAGTGTCTTTATGATTATTGGATGAATTGGCGCGTACAAATTCATCATTGATATTTTGTTGTACAGTGATGTCGGAGGCATAGTTCATTGCGGGAGAATAATCTATGCGTATGATGGGTGAACCATATAGAATACGTATGAAACGATATACTTCGGGAGGCGTATAATGAGTATTGGAGCCTGTCTGGTATCGCGGCATAAAGTCTATTAGTTCAAATGCGGCTAAACCATTATCGAACTTGGTTTGAAGAATATTTGTTTGTTCGATGTATGCCTGAGATATTTTATAGTCATCGGAAGTCAAGATGCCAAAACTACCTCCTTTTTCTTCATCAAGTAAGCGCCCAAATATTGAAGGAGAATCAAAATCAGGAAAACACAACCAATCTATTTGTCCGGTCTTTGAAACCAAAGCTGCTGATCGGCAATTGCCTATTACTCCATAATCCAATGTTTTCATCCGCATATTTTTTAGTTTATTTATTATATACCTCGCTTAGAAGGTTTTTCAGAGAATCACTTCGTTCTTTTAACCGTTGATCGAGCTTCCGGTATGGTGTCCATAGAGTTTTTTTCGGCTACTTCTGTTTTCGTTTTCTTCTTCTTTTTGCTCCAATTATTCCAAAAGAATAACTCTTTCCATCTATTAAAGTCTTTTTTATACATCACACCAACACCCTGAGTCGTGAGGTTGGTTCGGGTATAATATTTATCATTCGTTTCATTATAAGCTTTTAGACGAATATCTCCGGAACGGGTAAGAAGCCATTCGGCCTCGAAATCGCCAACAAAGTTTGTTGTTGAAAGAGGGTTGTCTCGATAACCAAAATTTCCGTTTACCAATAAGCGATTATTCAGCAGTTGTGCGGAAAGGATTCCTTCTACTTCAACATCTGTCCAGCCTTTATCTCCTGTACTTAAGTTCGTTCCGAAATTCCAATTATTATTATTCATAATATTGGATAACATATTATTGAGCTGCCCCGACAGTGTGGACGAAAGTACAGAAGACATCAAATTGGAATTTTGGGTTGTGTTTACATTTTCAGCGGTATAAAACTTCCCAATGCTTAATAAATAGAGGATTTGCATGTTCATCTGCTCATCTGTACTGATGTAATTGCGAACAAGCGTTTGTACTTCGTCACTTTCGTTGGGAAGTTCTATTCCCATTTTGATGTCGGGTCTCAAAAGTACGCCTGTAAGATTCATTATGCAGTTCACTTTCACGTTAGGTTGTTTGGTGAAGTCGCTAACATCAGACATCAAGTCATTCAATGAGGCCGAATTGACTGTATAAACAGCTTGTATATTCATATTCGCATCCAAAGGATTACCATTGAAAGATATTTCACTGCCGTCTTTTATAATAAAATCTTTGCGAATTACCTCTTGCAAGCTAAATTTATAAACCCCTTGACTGATGCGATAGTTACCAAACATCTTGACATCTCCCTTATTATAGTATTCAGTGCGAATATTTCCGCTTCCTTTTCCACTTATATAATCACCCGCAATCGGATCCATAATGATTTTCATAGTGGCATCCGGAGTTGCATCTACCAAAATATTTAGGCGTACATCCATCGGAGGTTCATCTTCTTTCAACTTCTGCTCTATATTATGTCCCAACTCTTCATCAATAGAGTCCTCTACAACTCGCTTCTGCGTTTTATCAATAAATTTAATAAATTGGTTGTTGGTTGCGGATGCTGTAGCTCCCGCGACATAAACAAAATTTGTATTGCGATTAGTAGTAATGGCAGCGTCTACACTCAGGCCTTGCTGCTGGTTACCTGTAAGTAGCGCATTTCCTGTTCCGTAGACTTTACCATAGAATGGAACAGACGAACTCTCTTTTGTATTCATCACTAACATATTGTTAGCCCTAAACTCCAGCTTGTAACTCATGTTCTTCAAGTTACGGTGATGGATGTATCCATTTGCAATACCACGATGCCCTTCAAGGTCGTATATCGGAATATTATTCAAAGTAAAGGCTTCAGGAGAGATAAGCACACTATCTTTCAAAGCAAATTGGGTATTGAGGATATTGACTTTGAAAGATGCATCCGGCTTGACACTTCCTTCCAGATTGAGTGCGCTAAATTTTCCGAAGAGATGAATCTTTCCGCTAGCTCGCCCTTTAATGTCCGACACAATGGATTTGACATAGTATTCCAAAAATTTCAGGTTGGTACTATCGGCTTGTATGTGCAGATCAATTCCACTTTTGGGCTTAAGTGGATAAATGTACCCGGATACATTAGTAGTCGAAACGCCTTCTTCTTTTATCTTTGCATCCAGAAAAACGCCTTCATTTTTATCATCCCACTCACCATAGATTTTCATATCACCTAAGAGTCCATCATTAAAGCCAAAGTTTTTGACGAATAGGCGAGTGTTCATTATGGGATTTTTCATCGCATGGTTAACGTATGCTGTACCTGAAGCCAACCCTTTAAAATAGATTCCTTTAAGATTAACAATATCAAAAACATAGGCAATATTGATCTCTTTCATTTCTACTTTTACTGTGTCATTAAGGTTGCTCGAAGCATCTCCATTGATACGAATAAATTGCTTCTTATGGCTGAAATAGAAGTTGTTAATTGCTATTTTTCCTGAGTCGGCTACAATATTTGAAGGGTGTATTTGCCAAACGGTATCGTTGAGTATGATGTCTGTAGGTTGCACATTAACTACTGCTTTTAATGTGGAGTTCCCCGCTCTGTTTATGTATCTCCCCAGGTGACTTATTGTTGCAAGTTTGCCGCTGTATGTTTCTGTTCCATTATTTCCCCAATTGAAAGTAGTACTAATCATATCGTTTTTGGCTTGGGCGTCTAATGAAATATTGACATCACTGGTCTTGCGCTTACTTGTAAACCTTATATGACCGGTAATCTGATCGGTGGGATTCTCGCATACAATGAGCCCTGATTCGATAGATAAGTTTCCATAACGCATTTTAGGGAAATAGCCCTCAATGCGAAGTCTCTTCGCATTGTCATTGAAGTATCCTTTAATCGTAGAGTGACTATATACGCTGATGGGTATATCAAACACGGAAGAGAGAATATCGGTATTAAAAATATGAATATCAAAGCTAAAGTTATTCTTTGTAGCTACATCCACGTGTTTCGGTAGAAGCGAGGGCATATATTTTTTCATAATATTCATAACACTAGCTGTTATGGTGCGATATGAATAACTCCCTTCTATGCTTGCTCTGAGAAAACTCGACTGAATATTTAGTTTCTTTTTGCCGCTCTCGTGAGTAGCCAAAATATTCATGTTGTCCATGAAGAATGTTTTATCGGGAGCATCAAATCTCAAACTGTCTATATTGATCTCTCCATACATCTCATCAATGGAACCGCCTTTGAAATTAGCTTTTATCGTTAATGAGAGCTCTGTATCTTTATACTTTGGTGTTAAATTCAGCTCATGAGGACGAACTTTATCCACAATAGCTTTAAAGTTAAAAGTTGGAATCTTTTCAACCGTATTGAATGAACCATTTAGCATAATGGAGCCATTGGCATCATTAATGGCTAATTTTCCCCTATAACCTCCTTCTTTGTATTCACCATCGAGCACTATATTTTCGTATTTATACTTGCTGTATTCAATGGAAGAAATTAAACCTTTCATCACAATGGAAGGAAATTGTGCTTTTTGATGAGAACCCTTAACATCAATATTTAAGGTAGTTTTTCCTAATTTCTCGTTGCCCAGTAATTTCCCTATTTCAAAATCACGAGTCTTCACAGAACCGGAATAAGCAAAAGTACCTTTTTCTTTATTAGAACTAAGTTTTAAATCGGTTTTTACGGAACCAAGATTTGTTCTAAACATTCCATATGTAACCAGATCGGTATAGTAACCGGATATTTCACCACGGAAAGAAATATTTCCCAAGCGCTTTATTAAGGGAGAGACATCACTGAATTTTTCTCCTAAATTACGGGCAATAAAATTAAGACCTTCACCGTTGATTGATAAATCGGAGAGATTACCATATATATAAGTCTCTTGTGATCGGGACAAGTCCTGCAATGAGAAATTACCTTTTATCTTAAGAATATTTTGAGCATTGATGTATAGCCTCGAAAAATTTAATTGATTGATGCTACCCGCAACATCCATCTCTATATCTATCTTTTCCTTGAAACTGGATAGGGCGGGCACAAAAGGTGAAATATCCTGCAATGTAATGTGTGAAGGCAACATGCTGAGTGAAAAATGCACATCATCAATAAAATGCTTAAAAGAAGCAAGGCTATCATACTCCATACGTATGGTGTCCATCTGCAAAGAGCTATTTGGTAAATCAACAGCGAAATTTTCGATGCGCATCTTCTTATCGTTGGCCAGCACTTTGAGGGAAAGTTTACGCAATTCAAAACCTGATTGCTCATCTACACTGAAGCGCTTGATATAGGCATTAATCGAATCTTTTTGAAATGCCTTTAAGGATATGTTTGCAATAATATTATGTAATCTGATGTGTTTGGCGTTAAATGTTCCGGGGGTTCCCAATTCAGAAAAAATATCGTATGACAACTTGCCTCGCCGTATGAGGATAGAGTTAATTCTCAAATCAATATTTGATTCGGTCTTAAGTGTATCTTTAGAGGCAAATGCGTCAATTAAAAATTTGAAATTTGGATCAGCTTCGGGAGTTCTTTTATTGAGACTGATATTGAAACCAAATAGCTGTACACTACTGATAACAATCTTTCCTCTGAATAAAGGAAGTATGTCGAACTTAGCTGAAAGGCGGGTTACTTTCAACATCTCTTTGCCGGATTTATCATCTAGCAACACGTCATCAATAATGATGCGATTCAGCAATCCTATATCAATGCGACCTATTGTTAACTTCGTTCCCAATTTATCGGCTAGCTCTTCGGCAACGAACACAGTCAATTTTTGCTGAACATATGGTATATTCAACGCAACAATGGCTCCTATATATACTCCAAGTACGATGCCGAGCACCCAACGTATTGTTATTCTTAGCGTTTTGATAGACAGTTGTTTTTTTTAAGCCAACAAAAATATAAAATTTAAAGTTATGAATCCTAGTTTTATCATTACTTTTGTAGCGTTAAACATTAAAAACATATGTCTGTTATTATATTAGGAATCGAATCATCGTGTGATGATACTTCGGCCGCTGTTATTAAAGACGGTCTTCTTTTGTCAAATGTGGTTGCTAGTCAAGCTGTTCACGAATCTTATGGTGGTGTAGTGCCTGAGTTAGCTTCGCGCGCTCATCAACAAAACATTGTCCCTGTAGTACACGAAGCATTGAAACGAGCGGGAGTCTCCAAAGAAGAACTTAGTGCGGTTGCTTTTACGCGTGGTCCCGGACTAATGGGATCTTTGTTGGTTGGTGTCTCTTTCGCTAAAGGTTTTGCTCGCTCATTAAATATACCATTGATAGATGTTAATCATCTGAATGCGCATGTTTTAGCTCATTTTATTAAAGAAAAGAATGAGGTTATTAAACAACCTGCTTTTCCATTTTTATGTTTATTGGTATCTGGAGGAAATTCGCAAATCATTTTAGTTAAAGCCTATAATGAAATGGAGATCTTAGGTCAAACGATTGATGATGCAGCTGGTGAGGCGATTGATAAATGTTCTAAAGTAATGGGATTGGGATATCCCGGAGGGCCTATCGTTGACCGACTTGCGCGACAAGGAAACCCAAAAGCATTCTCTTTCAGCAAACCTCATATTCCGGGACTTGATTATAGTTTTAGTGGATTGAAAACTTCTTTTCTGTACTCATTGCGTGATTGGATAAAAGAAGATCCCGATTTTATAGAGCATCATAGAACTGATTTAGCAGCTTCGTTGGAAGCTACCATTGTGGATATATTGATGGATAAACTTAGAAAGGCGGCTAAGCAATATCATATCAAAGAAGTGGCCATAGCTGGAGGAGTATCTGCCAATAATGGATTACGTAATGCTTTTCGCGAACATGCTGAAAAGTATGGCTGGGAAGTATATATACCAAAGTTTAGTTATACAACGGATAATGCGGCTATGATAGCGATTACTGGGTATTTAAAATATCTGGATAAGGATTTCTGCTCCATAGAGTTACCTGCATATTCGCGAGTTACATTATCATAAATACGATGTTTGCGGAAATTATCACAATAGGCGATGAATTGCTCATAGGGCAGGTCATTGATACAAACTCTGCCTGGATGGGTAGAGAACTAAATAAGATAGGAATTGAAGTCGTTCGGAGAACTTCCGTACGTGATCGCTCTCTAGAAATAATCGATGCGATAGACGCTGCGATGAAAAGAGTGGATATCATACTTGTAACAGGGGGACTGGGCCCAACCAAGGATGACATAACCAAGCAAACTCTCTGCGAGTATTTTCATACTGAATTGATTTTTAGCGAGGAAGTATTTGACAACATCAAGAAAGTGTTATCCGGAAAAATTCCGATGAATGCCCTCAATAAGAGCCAGGCGTTGGTACCGAAAGATTGTATTGTGATTAATAATCGAGTGGGTAGTGCTTCAATTAGTTGGTTCGAAAGAGATGGCAAGATTCTGGTTTCTATGCCTGGTGTGCCACAAGAAATGACTACTGTAATGACAGAAGAGGTTATTCCACGTCTGCGTGAAAAATTTGATGCAGATGTGATTATGCATAAAACATTTGCCGTGAAGAACTATCCTGAATCTGTGTTGGCCGAAAAGTTGGAATCATGGGAGAAAGCACTACCAGATTGCATAAAGTTAGCGTATTTACCTAAACCAGGCATTGTGCGTCTACGGTTGACTGCACGAGGAGTGGATAAAGAAGTCTTAAATGCCAAACTTTTGCAGGAAACTGAAAAAGTGCAAAGCATTTTAGGTGAAGATATTTTCGATGAATTCGACCTTCCTGTTGAAGTTGTGATAGGAAACCTACTAAAAAATAGAAGACTATTTATCGCCACAGCCGAAAGTTGTACAGGAGGAACCATTGCATCGCGCTTAACTTCTGTAGCCGGATGTTCGGAATATTTCAAAGGGAGTGTCGTTGCTTATTCCAACGAAGTAAAAATGAGTTTACTTGGCGTATCTGCCGAAACGCTAAATATTCAT
Organism: Bacteroides sp. UBA1317; assembly: GCA_002307035.1. GTDB lineage: Bacteria > Bacteroidota > Bacteroidia > Bacteroidales > Bacteroidaceae > Bacteroides. The sequence continues at coordinate 25,927 of DBTL01000118.1, read as the reverse complement.
GGTGCTGTAAGTAGGGAAACTGTTATAGAAATGGTGAAAGGTGCGATGAAAGCGCTCAAAACCGACTGTGCGGTAGCTACTTCAGGGATTGCCGGTCCCGGTGGCGGCACAATAGATAAGCCCGTTGGCACAGTCTGGATTGCTGCCGCTTATCAGAATAAAATTGTTACTTTGATGCAAGAAACAGACAGAGGGAGAGAACAGAATATTGAGAGAGCTTGTAATAATGCCCTTTTGTTGATTCAAAAACTGATAAAATAAAAGGATATGCCTCTAAAAGAGCAAATTATTTTATAAAAGACTTGTTTTGTATCCATAAAAGTGCTTACTTTGCGCTCTGTTTGAAAGAAGTATAGATAGAAACTATAAAAATAAGATAGAAATGTCGAAGATTTGTCAAATTACAGGAAAGAAAGCCATGATTGGCAACAATGTTTCACACTCAAAAAAGAGAACTAAAAGAACTTTTGATGTGAACTTGTTTAAGAAGAAGTTCTATTACGTAGAACAGGACTGCTGGATCAGCTTAAGCCTTAGTGCTGCTGGTTTGCGCTTGATTAATAAGAAAGGATTAGATGCTGCTTTAAACGACGCAGTAACTAATGGGTATTGTGATTGGAAAAGCATTAAAGTAATAGGCTAACGTAGAGGAGAAACTGACTTATGGCAAAAAAGGCAAAAGGTAACAGAATACAGGTGATTCTTGAGTGCACTGAACACAAAGAAAGTGGCATGCCGGGAACATCTCGTTACATTACAACAAAAAACAGGAAAAATACAACTGAAAGAATTGAATTGAAGAAATACAACTCAATTTTGAAGAGAGTTACAGTTCATAAAGAAATTAAATAAGATATAACCCATGGCAAAGAAAACAGTAGCAAGCTTGCACGAAGGAACCAAAGAAGGGCGTTCTTATACGAAGGTTATCAAAATGGTGAAGTCTCCAAAAACAGGAGCTTATACCTTTGATGAACAAATGGTACCTAACGAAAAGGTTCAGGACTTTTTTAAAAAATAATAGTTACTATTTACTTAAGTAAGTAGCTATCAAAAAGTTCCCTCCATTAAATAATGGGGGGAACTTTTTGTATACACATGTTTATCGGACTAGAGACACTTGGAATCTGATAATTTTTCATTTTTCATTTTTTACTTTTCAGTACTTATTATATCTTTGTAGCATAATATATTACGCAAATAAATAGTATCATGGGATTTTTAAATTTTTTCTCAAAAGAAAAGAAGGATACTTTAGATAAAGGGTTGTCCAAAACTAAAGAAACTGTTTTCGGCAAGATAGCTCGAGCTGTGGCAGGAAAGTCTAAAGTGGATGACGAGGTACTTGATAACTTAGAAGAGGTTCTTATTACTTCTGATGTGGGAGTGGAAACGACTCTAAAGATCATCAAACGAATAGAAAAGAGAGCTGCCACCGATAAATATATAAATGCACAAGAATTAAACCAGATTTTACGAGAAGAAGTAGCTGCGCTATTGACCGAAAATAACTCAAATGATGTAGAGGATTTCGATGTACCTAGTGGGAAGAAACCTTACGTCATCATGGTTGTAGGAGTAAATGGGGTTGGCAAGACAACGACTATTGGAAAGTTGGCTTATCAGCTAAAGAAGGCCGGCAAATCAGTTTATCTTGGCGCTGCTGATACCTTTCGTGCTGCCGCAGTTGAACAATTGGTTATTTGGGGAGAAAGAGTGGGAGTACCTGTGATTAAACAAAAAATGGGCGCGGATCCTGCATCTGTAGCTTATGACACTCTTAGTTCGGCCGTTTCAAACAAAGCTGATGTGGTGATTATTGATACAGCCGGACGTTTGCATAATAAAGTAGGGTTAATGAACGAATTAACCAAAATTAAAAATGTGATGAAAAAGGTCGTGGAAGATGCTCCAAATGAAGTACTCTTAGTGCTTGATGGATCTACTGGACAAAATGCATTTGAACAAGCGAAGCAATTTACTTTGGCTACAGAAGTGACAGCAATGGCGATTACAAAATTGGATGGCACAGCAAAAGGAGGAGTAGTCATCGGCATTTCGGACCAGTTTAAAATTCCGGTTAGGTATATCGGTTTAGGGGAAGGAATAGAAGACTTACAAGTCTTCAGAAAGAAAGAATTTGTTGATTCGCTATTTGGAGGAAATGAATGAAAAGAAAAACGATTGATATAATTACTTTGGGTTGCTCAAAAAATCTGGTTGACTCAGAGCAACTAATGCGCCAACTTAAAGGATCTGGATATGATGTTACTCACGATCCGGAAACTCCCAAAGGTGATATAGCTGTTATTAATACATGCGGATTCATTGGGGATGCAAAAGAAGAGTCTATTAATATGATTCTGGAATTTGCACAAGCAAAAGAACAAGGAAATTTAAAAAAACTTTTTGTGATGGGATGTCTATCTGAACGTTATTTGAAAGAACTTGCGACTGAGATTCCTCAAGTAGATAAATTTTATGGAAAGTTTAACTGGAAAGACCTCTTACATGACTTGGGCAAAGCATATCATGAAAAATATAATATTGAACGCACCTTAACAACTCCGAAGCATTATGCTTATTTAAAAATATCGGAGGGATGTGACAGAAAATGCTCATATTGCGCTATCCCAATTATTACAGGACGGCACATTTCACTCCCAATGGAGAAAATACTGGAGGAAGTAAGATTCCTTATTTCTCAGGGAGTGAAAGAATTTCAGATTATTGCTCAGGAATTGACTTATTACGGCATTGATTTGTATAAGAAACAAATGATTGCTGAATTAATTGAGAGAATAGCCGACGAGCCCGGAGTAGAATGGATTCGCTTGCATTATGCCTATCCTTCTCATTTTCCAACAGATTTGCTTCGCGTAATGAGGGAACGTAATAATGTATGTAAATATCTGGATATTGCTCTGCAGCATATTAGCGACAATATGTTGACCCGAATGAATCGTCATGTGACGAAAGAAGAAACTTATCATCTCATAGAGCAATTTCGCAAAGAGGTTCCAGGTATTCATTTACGCACGACTCTAATGGTTGGTCATCCGGGAGAAACCGATGAGGACTTTGAAGAATTAAAAGAGTTCGTTCGCAGGGCTCGTTTTGACCGTATGGGAGCTTTTGCTTATTCGGAAGAAGAGGGGACTTATTCGGCTGAAAACTATGAGGATTCAATACCATACGAAGTAAAGCAAGCACGCCTTGATGAATTGATGAATATTCAACAAAATATTTCGTCTGAGCTGAGTGCATTGAAGATAGGGCAAAAGATGAAAGTAATTATTGACCGAATTGAAGGGGATTATTATATTGGACGTTCAGAGTTTGATTCACCCGAAGTTGATCCAGAAGTCTTAATCAACTGTTCTGAAGGCACTTTATTAACCGGGGAATTTTATGAAGTTCAAATAGTCGATTCCGATGATTTTGACCTTTACGCAAAGGTTATTTAAATATTTTCGAATAATAATTTGCGTGTATAGTTAATAATTAGTAATATAGCGTCGCACTTCTAAAAGAATCAGATTTTGAATAATAAAGAATTTACTTCGGAATTAGCTAAAAGGCTTGGATGTACTATAAAAGAGACTTCCGACCAGATGACTTCTTTCTTGTCTGACTTAACTCAGCACTTACAGGAAGGAAGTTCTTTGTCTATACAAGGATTTGGCTCTTTTGAAGTGAAAAAGAAAGCCGAACGTATATCGATAAATCCGACTACTAAACAACGTATGCTTGTTCCTCCCAAACTTATTTTAACCTACAAGCCCAGTATATCATTAAAAGATAAATTTAAATAAGATTTTGCGCAATGAATGAAAAACTGAATATGCAGAGCCTTATTGATCTGTTGGCGGAAAAACGGAACATGAATAAGAAAGATGCTGAACTTTTTGTCAGAGAATTTTTTCTTTTGATCGAACAGGTGTTGGAGGATGATAAGTATGTGAAGATAAAGGGACTAGGTACTTTTAAACTAATTGATGTAGAAAGTAGGGAAAGCATAAATGTAAATACAGGAGAGAGATTTGAAATTCAAGGGCATACAAAAATATCGTTTGTTCCTGAAGCCTCATTACGCGATGCGGTTAATAAACCATTTGCTCATTTTGAAACAGTAATATTAAATGATGATACTGTTCTGGAAGATACTCCAATAAATAGTTTGGAAGAAGATAGTGATGATAACAATAATGATAAATTATCAGACGATTCAGAACAATTGTCCGAAATCTTAAATAGCGACATTATAGAAACAAAAACCGCTACTCCCGAAAATGTCGAATTAGCATTAGAAGTTGAGGATCAAGTGCCGATTGATGAGAAAGCTGAAACAGAAATACATGAAGAGATAGAAAGTCCAATGCACGAAGAGGTGAATCCTTTTATACCTTCGGTAGACAAACACATCTCTGTTGAAGATATCATAGCTTTGGAGATACGGAAAGCGGATGCAGAGTATAGAGGATCTGAAAAAAATACTTCGTCTAATGTTGACGCTTTTGAGAAAAATATAAAAAAGAAGTCTCCGGTTTCTTATATTGTAAGTACTGCTATTGCTATTGTTCTCTTATGTATTGGCTCTGTCTTCTATATGTACTATCCTGATTTGTTTAACGATCTATTCTCAAACGATATACAAAAAGTATCTGCAACTCCAGCTTTAGATGCTAAAGTAAAGACAGCAGTAGTACCGGTGGATACTTTCAATGCCAATGTTTCAAGTAAACAGAAATTAAATATGCATAGAGATTCTATCAAAGAAACAATCGCTCTATTACCCCCAAAGGCACCTAAAGAGGCTAAAAAAGAACTTTTAAATAATAAAATGCATAGCTTGGCAAAACAAGAAGAGCCGGTTATCCCAGACTCAGTTAATTATATAATTGTGGGAACTAAAGCGACATATACGTTACAGGAAGGTGAAACTTTAACAAAGGTTTCTTTGCGATTCTATGGAACAAAAAGCATGTGGCCATATATCGTAAAGCATAATCGTAATACAATTAAGGATCCCAATAAAGTTCCTTATGGTACGACACTAAAAATACCCGAATTAAAGAAGAAATGATTTCTTTGGCAATTTTATAAAGCCGATATAGCAATTTTCTTGCTTCTATCGGCTTTCTTTTATTTCTATTAAAAAGAAGAAAAGTGATCGGAAGAAGCAGTTCCAACTGCTGTCTTAAGTTATAAAAACGCTAAACCGTATTAAAGCAACTTAATCTAAACGTTTAACATGGTTTTTTAATAAAAATTAGTTGTAATGGTTAATTATATACTGTACTTTTGAAATCATTTTTATTAAGAAGACATTAAACAATAAAACAATAGTATTTATGGCTGAATCAATTGACATCCGCGAACTGAATGAGCGGATTGAAAGACAGAGTGCTTTCGTTACGAATCTTACAATGGGCATGGACCAAATTATCGTAGGACAGAAACATTTGGTCGAATCATTGTTAATAGGGTTACTTTCTGACGGACATGTACTTCTGGAAGGTGTGCCTGGCTTGGCTAAAACCCTAGCAATCAAAACCCTAGCTTCACTTATTGACGCAAAATATAGCCGTGTACAATTTACGCCAGACTTGCTACCTGCTGACGTTATAGGTACGATGGTCTACAGTCAGAAAGATGAAACGTTTCAAGTGAAAAAAGGACCTGTCTTTGCGAATTTTGTTCTTGCAGATGAAATAAACCGTGCTCCGGCTAAAGTTCAGAGTGCTTTATTGGAATCCATGCAGGAACGCCAAGTAACAATCGGCACTGAAACATTCAAATTGCCTCACCCTTTTTTAGTTCTGGCCACTCAAAATCCTATCGAACAAGAAGGTACTTACCCGTTGCCTGAAGCTCAGGTAGACCGTTTCATGCTCAAGGTGGTCATTGATTATCCGAAAATGGAAGAAGAGAAACTGATTATCAGACAGAACATTGGCGAGAATAAAATTGAAGTAAAAGCCATCCTTAAAGCTGAAGAAGTTCTTGAAGCCCGCAAAGTAGTACGTCAAGTATATCTGGACGAGAAGATAGAGCGCTATATCGTCGATATTGTATTTGCCACTCGTTATCCGGAAAAATATGATTTAAAGGAATTGAAAGGTTTAATCGCTTTTGGAGGATCACCGCGTGCTTCTATTAATCTGGCATTGGCTGCTCGTGCGTATGCCTTTATCAAACGTCGCGGCTACGTTATTCCTGAAGACATTCGTTCGGTCGCTCATGATGTTCTTCGTCACCGTATTGGTTTGACTTATGAAGCTGAAGCAAGCAATGTGACATCTGATGAGATTATAAGCAAAATTCTGAATAAGATTGAGGTGCCTTGATGTTTTAATTGTTTGATATTTGAATAGCTTGATTGCTATACGATGGTTTAGCACTATGCTTAACAATTAAACAAAAAGAAATGGAAACGACTGAATTATTGAAGAAAGTCCGTCGGATAGAAATAAAGACGCGAGGATTATCAAATAACATTTTTGCAGGCCAATACCATTCTGCATTTAAAGGTAGAGGTATGGCCTTTTCCGAGGTACGTGAATATCAATTTGGAGATGATGTCCGTGACATAGATTGGAATGTAACAGCACGCTTTAATAAACCATTTATAAAGGTTTTTGAAGAAGAGCGAGAATTGACAGTCATGTTGATGATTGACGTGTCTGGTAGTTTGGAATTTGGAACCATAAAACAACTCAAAAAAGATATGGTAACTGAGATTGCTGCCACCATTGCCTTTTCTGCTATTCAGAACAATGATAAAATTGGAGTGATCTTCTTCTCGGATAGAATAGAGAAATTCATACCTCCCAAGAAAGGCAAAAAGCATATATTATACATTATTCGCGAGTTGATTGATTTTCAAGCTCAAAGTCGCCGTACTAATATACGTTTAGGGCTGGAGCATTTAACGAATGTGATGAAGAGACGATGCACTGCATTTGTTATATCAGATTTTATAGATCAGGAGAGTTTTCAGAATTCGATAACTATTGCTAATCGAAAACATGATATTGTTGCAATACAAGTATATGATAGGAGAGTGGCAGAGTTGCCTGCGATTGGATTAATAAAAGTCAAAGATGCAGAAACAGGACATGAGCAATGGATTGATACCTCATCTGCTTCTTTAAGAAAGACTCATCATGATTGGTGGCTAAACAAACAAGCCAATTTGAACGACGTTTTTACTAAGAGCAATGTCGATTCTGTATCCGTGCGCACCGACCAAGACTATGTAAGGGCATTATTGAATCTTTTTGCGAAACGAAAATAATAGAACAATGAGGAGAAATATATTTTTTATCGCATTTCTGTTTTGTGTATTAAGCAAAATTGTTGCACAATCAGTGACCGTAGAAGCCAAAATTGATTCTTTGCAAATTTTGATAGGAGAACAGGCTAAAATACAGTTGCAGGTTGCCATGGACGCCAAACAAAAAGCTGTTTTTCCTTTATTTTCAGATACCTTGGTGAAAGGTGTCGAAATTATTGAAACAGCTAAGCCCGACACTCAATATTTAAATAATAGGCAGCGTTTACTGATTACACAAGAATATACAATCACCTCTTTTGATTCTGCTCTTTATTATCTTCCACCTTTTATGGTAAAAGTGGATAATAAAACATATCAATCGAAAGCACTGGCACTGAAGGTTTACTCTATGCCTGTAGACACGTTGCATCCTGAACACTTTTTTGGGCAGAAGCCTATAATGAAAGCTCCTTTTGAATGGGGAGATTGGTGGGGACTGATAGCTTGTTCGTTTCTATCATTACCATTACTGGCACTTCTTATTTATTTTATTATCAGGCTACGTGATAATAAACCGATCATTCGCAAAATTAAAATTGAGCCCAAACTTCCTCCTCATCAACAAGCTATGAAAGAAATTGAGCGTATTAAAGGTGAAAAGGTTTGGCAGAAGGGAAGATCTAAAGAGTATTATACAGAACTTACTGATACTATTCGCTCTTATATCAAAGATCGTTTTTATTTCAATGCACTGGAGATGACATCTGAAGAAATTATTGAGCAATTGACTGAAATAAACAAAACTGAAGATATTAGTGATTTGAGATTGCTTTTTGAAACGGCCGACTTAGTAAAGTTTGCTAAGCATAATCCGGAAATGAATGAAAATGATGCTAATCTCATCAATGCTATTGATTTTATTAACAATACTAAAATTTCTGAAGAAGAGAATGCAAAACCCCAACCAACAGAGATAACAGTTGTTGAAAAGAGATCTTTGCGTACCAAGATTTTATTAATTTGTGGTATTGTTATTTTGTCTGTTAGTATTGTTAGTACATTTGTTTATATTGCTATCCAGTTGTATGACCTTTTTGCCTAGCGCACAGAGAATTAGATTGTTAATGAGTTAAACCGTATATAGAAATGATTTTTGCTAATATTGAATATTTATTTTTATTATTGCTGCTTATACCTTATATAGTGTGGTATATACTAAAGCGAAAGAACAATGAAGCCACTCTTCAAATTTCTGATGCTAGGGTATATGCTCATACTCGCAAGAATTATAAGATATACTTATTACATGCTCCTTTTGTTTTGCGTATAATCTCTTTAATATTGATTATACTTGTTTTAGCAAGGCCCCAGACAACCAATAACTGGCAGAGTAGTGAGGTAGAGGGAATTGATATTATGCTAGCCATAGATATATCAACGAGTATGTTGGCTGAAGATCTTAAACCAAATAGATTAGAAGCTGCAAAGGATGTGGCCGCTGAATTTATCAATGGCCGCCCCAATGACAACATCGGTATTACTCTTTTTGCCGGTGAAAGCTTTACTCAATGCCCACTTACCGTTGATCATGCTGTTTTACTTAATCTTTTTCAAAGTATAAAGTGTGGAATTATAGAGGATGGAACGGCAGTAGGAATGGGTATTGCTAATGCTGTTTCTAGACTAAAAGACAGTAAAGCTAAATCTAAGGTGATTATTCTTCTCACTGATGGAACTAATAATAAGGGAGATATATCCCCTCTTACGGCTGCTGATATAGCGAAGAGCTTTGGTATTAGAGTATATACTATTGGAGTAGGAACTAATGGTATGGCCCCTTATCCAGTACCTGTGGGGGGAACAATACAATATATAAATACCCCTGTAGAAATAGATGAGAAAACACTATCTCAGATTGCAGGAACAACCGATGGTAATTATTTTCGTGCCACAAGTAATTCAAAGTTGAAAGAAGTTTATAGCGAGATTGATAAGTTGGAAAAAACAAAATTGAATGTTAAAGAATATAGCAAACGCAAAGAAGAATATCAATGGTTTGCTCTTGCAGCATTTTTAGGCATACTCATAGAGGTTTTGTTGCGTAACTCACTATTAAAAAAGATTCCTTAATAGGATCAGCTAATAGCTTGATAATTAAATCAAAATTGATTATAATCAATCATAAAATTAGAGAAGATGTTTCGATTTGAAGAACCTACATATCTGTATTTATTACTATTACTGCCTTTGCTGGCGGCTTTTTATATTTATTCAAATTATAAAAGAAAAAAATCCATACGTAAGTTTGGTGATCCGGAGCTTTTAGCACAACTAATGCCGGATGTTTCAAAACATAGACCGAACATAAAGTTTTGGCTTATATTTGCTAGTATAGGCTTATTTACAGTATTACTTGCTCGTCCACAATTTGGTTCTAAACTTGAAACGGTGAAACGTAGTGGAGTTGAGATCATGATTGCGCTTGATATATCTAATTCTATGCTGGCACAAGATATTCAACCTAGCCGCTTGGATAAAGCTAAGCAATTAGTTTCCAGATTAGTAGATGAATTAGAAGATGATAAAGTTGGCATGATTGTTTTTGCAGGAGATGCATTCACACAGTTACCTATTACAAGTGATTATATCTCAGCCAAGATGTTTTTAGAATCCATCAATCCATCATTGATTACGAAACAAGGAACAGCTATTGGAGCAGCTATTAGTTTGGCTACTCGTAGCTTTACACCTCAAGAAGGAGTCGGACGCGCTATTATAGTTATTACTGACGGAGAAAATCATGAAGGAGGGGCCACTGAGGCCGTAAAATCGGCTGTTGAGAAAGGCATACAAGTGCATGTCTTGGGAGTGGGATCGACAGATGGATCGCCTATCCCTGTAGAAGGGACTAACGATTTTCGACGGGATAGAGATGGCAATGTGATTATTACTCGATTGAATGAAAATATGTGTAGAGAGATAGCCAAAGAAGGAAATGGCATCTATGTTCGCGTTGATAATACTAATTCTGCTCAGAAAGCAATAAACCAAGAGATCAATAAAATGGCCAAAGCAGATGTCGATAGTAAAGTTTACACCCAGTTTGATGAACAGTTTCAGGCAATAGCTTGGATGATTTTATTCTTATTATTAGCAGAAATGTTAATTTTAGAACGAAAAAATCCATTATTTAAAAATTTCCGATTGTTTTCTAAATAAATTAAGGCCGATATGACACTAAAATATAGATATATCATATTTCTTTTATTCCAGCTTTGCGTTTCCAGTATACTGGCTCAAAAAGCTGAGCGAGATTATATCCGCAAAGGAAATCGCTTTTTTAATGATAGTGTATTTGTTGATGCAGAAGTAAATTATAGAAAAGCATTGGAAGTAAATCCTAATTCGGCAGTCTCCATGTATAACCTAGGAAATACACTATCTCAGCAGAAGAAGGCCAAGGAAGCAGTAGAACAATACACTGCTGCTGCAAAAATTGAAAAAAATAAGATGAAGCTTGCTCAAATTTATCATAATGCAGGAGTTTTATTTATGGCTACAAAGGATTATAAACAAGCTGTAGATGCCTTTAAGATATCCTTGAGAAATAATCCGTCGGATAATGAAACTCGATATAATTTAGCTCTTGCGCAGAAATTACTTAAAGATCAGCAACAGCAGCAGCAGAAACAAAACAAAGACGATAAAAATAAAGATAAGGACAAAGACAAGCAAAAACAAGATCAGAATAAACAAAAAGATCAGAAACAAAAGGATAAACAAGAGCAATCTAAACCTGAAAAACAAGACAATAAAATGTCTAAAGAAAATGCTGAACAATTGCTCAATTCTGTGATGCAAGATGAAAAAGGTGTGCAGGATAAAGTAAAAAAGCAACAGGTCATACAAGGTGGTCGTCTAGAGAAAGACTGGTAATAATTAACTAATTGATGATTTAATTTCAGAAGAAATGAGAAGACTAATTTTCTTATTAGTAGCGCTGTTTACAATAAGTTATATTCACGCTGATGGCAAAGTAACCTTCACTGCTTCTGCACCTGATGCAGTGGCTGTAGGGGATCAATTCAGACTATCATACACTGTGACTACGCAAAATGTGAGAGACTTTCGAGCTCCATCTATAAAAGGATTTGATGTATTAATGGGACCAAGCCGCTCGCAGCAAAGTAGCACACAAATCATTAATGGTAATGTGTCATCGGCAAGCAGCATTACCTTTACTTACATATTAATGGCTACAACAGAAGGTCACTATTCGATTCCTGGTGCGACTATTGTAGCCGATGGAAATCAAATGCTATCTAATTCATTAAGAATAAAAGTATTACCGGCTGAGAAATCGGCAAGTGGTGGTAACGCAAGTGGTAAGCAAACTTCTTCGGCAAGTCGTTCTTCATCTTCTAGTGTATCTACTAAAGATTTATTTATTACCGCTACCGCTAGTAAGACTAATCTGTATGAACAAGAAGCATTCTTATTGACATTCAAAATATATACAGTACTTGATTTAAGAAGTTTTTCTAATGTTAAATTGCCTGATTTTAAAGGATTTCATTCTCAAGAAGTGGAATTGCCTAGTAACCCTAAGTGGGAATTAGAGAATTATAACGGGAGAAATTATCATACTACCGTATATCGTCAGTTCGTTTTGTTTCCTCAACAATCAGGTAAATTGGTTATTGAATCAGCTCGTTTTGATGCTTCAATAGCCAAAGCAGTGCAATCAGCTGACCCATTTGATGCATTTTTTAATGGTGGAAGCAATTATATTGAATTGAAAAAAAGCATTATTACTCCTAAAATAGCGATTAATGTAAACCCTTTACCTGCCGGGAAGCCTGCAGATTTTTCAGGTGGAGTTGGAAGCTTTAGTATAACCTCTTCTATCAATAGCAAGGATGTAAAAACAAATGATGCAATTACAGTTAAATTAGTAATTTCAGGTACAGGCAACTTGAAACTAATCGCTACTCCAAAAATTAAATTCCCTGAAAATATTGAGCTGTATGATCCTAAAGTAGATAATAAAGTTAGATTAACAAAAGAAGGGCTTTCCGGTAGTAAAGTCATAGAATATTTGGCTATACCAAGAGACGCTGGAACTTTTAAAATTCCGGCAGTAGAATTTAGTTATTTTGATGTTAAAACAAAATCTTATAAAATCCTCAAAACTGAAGAATACGAAGTCAATGTAAAAAAAGGGGCTGGAAATGCCGATCAAGTCATTGCTAATTTTACTAATAAAGAAGATTTGAAGGTTTTAGGAGAAGATATACGCTACATTAAATTAGGCGAGGTTAATTTGCAACCTAAAGGTAGTTATCTGTTTGATTCATTTATCTATTGGTTATTTTATATTATTCCGATAATTGCATTTGTGATTATGTTTATTATTGGACGAAAACAAATAGCAGAAAATGCAAATATTATTAAGTTGCGTACAAAGAAGGCGAATAAAGTAGCTTCAAAACGAATGAAACTAGCCGCAAAGCTTCTTGCTGAAAATAAGAAAGAAGCTTTTTATGATGAAGTTTTGAAAGCATTATGGGGATATATAAGTGATAAATTAAGCATTCCGGCATCTCTTTTATCAAAAGAAAATGTAGATCAAGCTCTAAAAAACTATGGCGTTGACGAAGAGCTTATTCAAACTTTCTTGTCTACTTTAGATGAGTGCGAGTTTGCTCGCTATGCACCTGGTGATGAAAGCCAGGCAATGGATAAAGTTTATTCTGCTACTGTAAACGTTATTAGCAGGATTGAGAACTCAATTAAACATTAAATTAGAAAAAGATTGCGTCATGAAAAGATTATTATTATCAGTAATTTATATACTAATATCTATTGCTACATTTGGACAAGATTCTTTATCAAATGAATCAACTATTCAGAACGATTCTGTGGCTGTTGTAAAAAATACTAAGCTTGGCACAAGATCTCTTGCAGATGTTACAAAAGCAAGTGGAGATAGTGCTTATATAAAAAATGATTATGCCACTGCTATTCAAATATATGAATCCTTATTAAAAAAAGGCGAGGCTGCCGAGATCTATTATAATTTGGGCAATTGTTATTATAAGGCTGGTGACATAGCAAAAGCAATCTTGAATTATGAACGTGCTTTATTACTTCAGCCAGGTAATAGTGATATTCGTGCAAATCTAGAAATAGCGCGTGGCAAGACTATTGATAAAGTAGAACCAGTACCTGAATTATTTCTTCTTACCTGGATTAAAGCGGTAATTAATAGTATGGGAATTAATTCTTGGGCTATTTTAGGTATTATATTCTTTATTCTATTTATTGTATCCTTGTATTTCTTCTTTTTCTCTAAGAAAATATTTTTGAAGAAAAGTGGCTTTATTTGTGGCTCTTTCTTCTTATTTTTGACCATCTTGGCTAATATTTTTGCTTTTTATCAGAAAGATACATTAGAAAATCGGAGTGCTGCCATTGTTATGTCACCTAGCGTGACAGTACGCAGTACTCCAAATGAAAGCGGAACTAGTTTGTTTATTCTTCATGAGGGAAGCAAAACTACTATAAAAGATAATAGCATGAAAGAATGGAAAGAAATTCATTTAGAAGATGGCAAAGTAGGATGGGTAAAATCGGTTGATATAGAAATAATATAATAATTAATAAAAAAGAGATTAAATACTTTTTTTTATTAATTATTTTCATTAGGTTTATAGCGTTATACCAAAAGTACTTAGTATTAACCATAAATTTAATGAAACATGAGAACAATAACATTCAATGAACTCCGCAAAATCAAAGACTCATTGCCAAGCGGTAGTATGCATAGAATAGCAGACGAATTAGGTTTGAATGTAGATACTGTGCGAAACTTCTTTGGTGGACATAATTTTAAAGAAGGAAAAAGTGTAGGAATTCACTTAGAACCTGGCCCCGATGGTGGATTAGTGATGATTGATGATACTACTGTACTGGATAAAGCTCTAAAAATTCTCGACGAGTTAAATCTTAGTATGCAAAAAGAAGCATTTCCTGAATTTGTACATGCATAGATCCATAATATATTTAAGTCCTAATTTAAAATAAGAATATTAGGTATTCATATTATAAATATTATCATTATGGAAGATAAATTGGTTACTTTAGCAATTTTGACTTATGCTAAAGCTCAAATATTGAAAAATGTACTTGAGAACGAAGGCATTGAAACTTATATTCATAATGTGAATCAGATACAACCTGTCGTTTCATCAGGGGTACGTTTAAGGATAAAAGAAAGTGATTTGCCTCGCGCCCTCAAAATAACGGAAAGTTCAGTTTGGCTTGCGGAAGACGTAGTAGGGGAGAAACCGACTCCAAAAGAAGATGTGCAAAACAAAGTACTCATACCTGTTGATTTCTCCACTTATTCCATGAAAGCATGTGAATTTGGATTTAATTTTGCAAATGCTTTTAATGCTGAAGTTTTGTTGCTTCATGTGTATTTTACTCCGATCTATGCTTCATCCTTACCTTATGGCGATGTTTTCAGCTATCAGATTAGTGATGATGAAAGCGTAAAAAATACTCTTCACAAAGTACATGCAGATTTGAATGCTTTATCTGATAAAATCAAAGCTAGCATTGCTTCTGGAAAATTACCATCAGTTAAATTCTCATGTGTATTGCGAGAAGGTATTCCGGAAGAGGAAATATTAAGGTACACTAAAGATCAAAACCCTAGAATTATAGTAATGGGTACGAGGGGCAAAAGCCAAAAAGATATTGATCTTATTGGTAGCGTCACAGCCGAAATCCTTGAACGAAGTAAAACAACAGTACTTGCCATTCCTGAGAATACTCCATTAAAAAATTTCAGTGATGCGAAGAAAGTTGCTTTTTTGACTAATTTTGATCAACGTGATTTAATTGCATTTGATTCATTTATAAATACTTTAAAATCTTTTCAGATAGCAATTTCTCTCATTCATTTATCAGAAAACAGGGATGCCTGGAATGAAATTAAATTAGCAGGTATAAAAGAATATTTTCGTAAACAATATCCTAATATTGATATTCATTATGATGTGGTGACGAACGATGATTTCTTAAATAGCTTAGATAACTATATAAAAATAAATCACATAGACGTTTTGGCACTCACTACGTATAAACGAAATATTTTTGCCCGCATGTTTAATCCTAGCATTGCTCGAAAGATGATCTTTCATTCAGATACTCCTTTGCTCGTTATCAATATCAATCGCTCTTTTGCAAAGAAGCAATAATCGGTCATTATTAATAATTTATTTTTAATATAACAAGAAGAGGGATGCCTATTATTAGGTATCCCTCTTCTTGTGACCGCGACAGGATTCAAACCTGTAACCTGCTGATCCGTAGTCAGCTACTCTATTCAGTTGAGCCACGCGGCCGCTTGTTAACAAATTGTGACCGCGACAGGATTCAAACCTGTAACCTGCTGATCCGTAGTCAGCTACTCTATTCAGTTGAGCTACGCGGCCATTTGTTTAACGGGTGCAAAGATACGCTCTTTTTCCTAATTAGCAAACCTTGGGACGTTTTTTTTGAATAATTTATTCAATGAAACGGTAATTAAATAGTTGCCAACCAAGCGTTAATCCTACGTTCCATTCCTTACTCGGTGAGCTATAATGATTTACATAAGCAGAGATAGCTCCAAAAGGTAATTTGCACACGAGAGAAACTTCACCCAAATATTCAAACTCTGAAAAAGATTTTCCGTAATAAGCTTTATTGATAGAGTTTTCTTTTATAGGAAAAACGGGCAAGAATCCATAAAATTCAGCTCTAATATGGAATAAATCACTTAAATGATAAATCGGCCTTATTCCACCTGCAAGATATTGATTAGCCCGAAAAGCGTCATTATAAGTCAATTTGCTATGCGACGTTGGCGCAAATTCACCTGCTTGAAGCATTGTTGCTGCATAGTTCTCTGAAAAATTCTTTGAAGATAATAATCCGTCAACATACCACCCAAACGTAAATTTTGAAGAAATTTTGTGATATCTTTCTCTCATATATGAGAGTTGAAGCCAAGATTGATTTTGACTAGTCGCCGTTTTTGATTCAGACGTTACACCCGGATGAAATATCTCTCTACCAGTATATATTTGGGCAATTAAAGCCTCACGGTAGCCTTGAGTGGCATACTGTCGGGCATCCAAGGTACTTCCATTAAAACTAATCGACCCTCCATAAAGATGATAAACGCTTCTATCCGTTTTATCTTCATTAAAATTAATCGTACTGGTCTGGTAATATCTATCTTCAAAATTAGCCATTCCAATACCAAACTCAGCTCTTTTGCTTGAAAGGAAAGGAAGAGCCATTTTCAATTTAACGAAACGCTCTTCTTTACTATTAAAAGCGGGATTATCGCTACTTGAGAATAATTTTCCTTCCTTAAAATAATCAAACGTACTTATGGAAGCAATAAAGCGATAGGATGTAGGCACTGTAGTTGGAAAATCAACTTTGGCCATCAACTGAAGATTATTGTATATCTTACCTATATGCGTGTCAAAAGTTAATTCTTTAGAGTAATAATTTAAATTCTTATATGAGAGCCCTAAATAAATTTGATTAGAATTTGTTGTCGACACATTTCCTCCTACAGCAATAGAAAAATTATTTTTCATTTTTACATTCAAGTGCAAATCATATGTATTATCATTGGAGTTGAAAATAGCATGAGGAATTATCTCCGAAATTTGATTACCCGAAAGGAGACGAAAATAACCTCGCTTTAAGTCTTCATAATCAAACGTTTTATCATCTGATTCATGAAATTCTTTTTTTATATATACTTGCTGTTGATTATTGGCGCCTTCAATATAGATATCTTTAAAACGTAATTCAGGGCAATTGCTTTTGTAGACTAACCGTCTTAATCGAACATTATCGGCATTCACTCTTCGATGGATACGACCTTTTATAGAATCCATAAGTGATATGGTACGATTATAGCCAATGCTCTCAAGCTCATCTATTCTCTGAAAATCCAATAAGTTAACATCTTCATACTTAAAAGTCATCACAATTCCGGCCGAATCGGGAATGGAGTAATCGGTCTTCTGCATTACCATATTTTCTATCTGGCTCATCAGATCGTTTTCGTCAGGTTTTGTTGGATTTTTGGCTACCACACTGCCAATAATAATATCAGGCTTAAAATCATCACGCATTACATCCGTAGGAAAATTATTATAAATACCACCATCATAAGCTAAAACGCCATCTATTTTTATAGGCTTAAAAACAAAAGGAAAACTCATTGAAGCGCGTACAGCATCTCCCAAATCTCCTTTTCTGAAAACTATTTGTTTTTTGTTATAAACATCAGAAGCCACACAACGGAAGGGGATAAATAAATTATCAAAATCTCCTCCGGAAGCGGCCGTAGAGCGTCCAAATAAGTCAATAAAGACCAGGTTCATTTGTATCGGATTCACAACACTAGTAGGAAAAAAACGAGGTTTTAGATTTGGATCTTTAAGTGAAAGATGAATGTTGAAAAATTCGGGTGTCGGGAGGTTCTTCTTAAAGTAGTAAATATAGTTTTCTTCTACTTGCCCCGAATACCATCGTTTAAATTCTTCGGATCGTAATAAATCCTCCATTTCATCGGGAGAGTAGCCCATAGCATATAACGCACCAATTATAGCTCCCATAGAAGTACCTGTAATGTAATCTATTGGAATATTATTTTCTTCTAATGCTCTTATAATGCCAATATGTGTAAGGCCTTTAGCACCACCTCCACTTAACACAAGCCCTACTTTCTGTGCCTGAGTGGTAAATATGCCGATGAAGAGACAGAAGAATGACACAAAAAACTTTTTCATAAAATTTGCTTGAGTATTTTAACTATTGTTTAGTTCAAACCAAACATTCAAATATATAGAATAATTTCCAATTAGTCAATATCCATCGACATTTTTATCTAAAAAAGAGCATTGCCGTTTCAATAGATAAAACTGCAATGCTCTTAAAAAAAAAAGTAAATATATCTATTAGAGCCAGAATAATCAGATTAGTTCAATGCTTCTCTTCACAAAATTATTCAGGGATTCGCCTTTGAGCATGTTATTTTGAAGTAAAGCCAGGTCAATCAGTTGGCGTACGACTTTATTCTGACTAGCGTATGTAGCAAAAACGGCTTCTTTTCTTTTCTTTAATTCATCTTGTTTTTTATCCAGTTCGCTTAGCTCATCTTTTTCTGCTACAGGAATCTCTTCTTCCTTCTTTCCTTCATGACTTTTCTTCAAGTCGTTGCGACGATTGGTTACTACATCTATTTCCGTTTGGATAGGAGCAACTGATGAGGTACAACTCTTTTCTTCATCAGACAACACCGTTTTGAGTAATTTATGATCTGTATTCAGAACTAGGTTGAACATATCGGGCATTTCACCGTAAAAACTCATACCAGCCTGTATATTAGCCATTTCTTTCATACGCCGCATGTATTCGCTTTGAGTAATCATTATCGGTAAACTGTTTTCGCCCAAAGATTGAGCAATCACACTGAATTCAACCTTTTCAACTTTAGGTAACTGACTATTGAAAGCAATAGTAAGAGCTTCTTGTCTATGCGCTTCAAGTGCAGAATCTTTCTTATCCTCTTTTACAATAAGATTGTCAGCCACATCACTATCTACTCTGGTGAAGCGTGCCTTTTCAAATTTCTGCTCAAAAGTGCTTACTAAGGCTATGTCAAGTTGCCCATCCATCAATAATACATTGTAACCTTTGTTTTTTGCAGTTTCAATATAACTATATTGTTCATCCTTATTACTTGCATAGAGGTAGATGAGATTGCCTTCTTTGTCTGTCTGATTCTCCTTAATTAACGTTTTATATTCCTCGAAAGTATAGAATTTACCATCTGTATCGCCTAATAAAGCAAACTTTTCGGCTTTTTCATAAAAATCTTCCTGAGTCAACATTCCATAGTTGATGAATATTTTAAGATCATTCCATTTCTCTTCGAATTGTTTACGATCATTTTTAAATATAGCTTGCAAGCGGTCTGAAACTTTCTTTGAAATATGAGTTGATATTTTTTTTACGTTTGAATCGCTTTGCAAGTACGAACGAGAAACGTTTAGTGGGATATCGGGAGAATCTATCACTCCATGCAACAATGTCAGAAAATCAGGTACTACACCTTCTACAGAATCGGTAACGTACACTTGATTGCAATAAAGCTGAATTTTATTTTTATTTAAGTCAATATTGCTTTTTACTTTGGGGAAATAAAGAATACCGGTGAGGTGGAAAGGATAATCTACATTCAAATGGATCCAGAACAATGGCTCATCAGACATGGGATAAAGATTACTATAGAATTTCTTGTAATCCTCGTCCTTAAGTTCAGAGGGCTTGCGAACCCAGAGTGGAGTTGTTTCGTTAATTACGTTATCTTCCGCTGTTTCTACTTGTTTGCCATCTTTCCATTCTTTCTTTTTACCAAAAGCTACCGGAACAGGTAAGAAGCTGCAATACTTCTTCAATAAAGAGGATATTCGGGCTTCTTCAAGAAATTCTTTGCAATCATCATCAATATATAAGACAATATCCGTTCCTCTATCTGCTTTTTCAACCTCTGTAATAGTAAATTCGGGGCTTCCATCGCAGCTCCATTTCACAGCTTGTGCACCTTCTTTGTGTGATTTTGTAATAATCTCCACTTTCTTAGAGACCATGAATGAAGAGTAAAAGCCAAGCCCAAAATGTCCAATAATGGCATTGGCATCGTCTTTGTATTTTTCCAGAAAATCATTAGCACCCGAGAAGGCTATCTGATTGATGTATTTGTCTATTTCCTCAGTGGTCAACCCAATACCCCGATCGGAGATAGTGATTGTATCTTTAGCCAATGATACACGAACTGTAAGGTCGCCCAATTCGCCCTTAAATTCACCCATCGAAGCTAGCGTTTTCAACTTTTGGCTTGCATCAACAGCATTAGAGACTATTTCCCGAAGGAAAATTTCATGGTCACTGTACAAAAACTTTTTAATGATGGGAAAAATGTTCTCTGTCGTTACCCCAATATTTCCTTTTTGCATAATAACTTAATTATTTTATTTATTAGATTAATAATGATTATTTTACTTTCATAATCGCAAAAAAAATGCCAGACTAAGCTAGCCTGACATTTTGACGGTTAATTAATTTATTTACTTTGCTCTTCTCGAACCATTTTCAATTCAGTTTTTTCTTCATTGACTGTTACTCGGATAATATCACCCGGAGAAAGTGAAGAGGAGATAATCAATTCAGAAAGTTGATCTTCTAAATAGGTTTGTATAGCACGCTTCAAAGGACGAGCTCCAAATTGCACATCATATCCTTTGGAAGCAATAAATTCTTTAGATGCATCATCAAGCTGAAGAGAATACCCGATAGTCTCAATCCTCTCATACAAAGCTTTCAGCTCAATATCAACAATCTTGATTATAGCTTCTAAAGAGAGTTGATCAAACGTTATAACTTCATCTACACGATTTAAAAATTCAGGTGCGAATGATTTATTTAAAGCTTTTTGTATGACACTTCGTGAAAACTCTTTATTGTCCATACGACTATTTGTAGCAAAGCCAACACCTCTACCAAAATCTTTCAACTGGCGAGTGCCTATATTAGAGGTCATGATGATGACAGTGTTCTTAAAATCGACTATTTTGCCATAACTGTCAGTTAATCGACCTTCATCCATTACTTGCAGCAAAAGATTGAATACGTCGGGGTGTGCTTTTTCTATTTCATCAAGCAAAATAATGGAGTAGGGTTTGCGCCGTACCTTCTCGGTAAGTTGCCCACCTTCTTCGTAGCCCACATATCCAGGAGGAGCTCCTACAAGTCGAGATACAGTAAACTTCTCCATAAACTCACTCATATCAATCCGAATAAGTGAATCCACAGATCCGAACATATATTTAGCCAATTCCTTCGCTAAATGAGTCTTACCTACACCGGTAGGCCCTAAAAACATGAATGTTCCAATGGGTTTACTCGGATCTTTCAAGCCGACACGACTCCGTAAAATCGCCTTAACCAATTTCTCGATAGCAGAGTCTTGTGCTATTACCTTTGACTGCAAATCTTCTTTCATATGCGCAAGTTTAGCACCTTCGGCTTGTGCCATACGTTGCACCGGAATGCCGGACATCATCGAAACCACATTGGCAATGTCTTCCTCACCAACCGTCTGTCTATTGTCTTTTAAGGTAGCTTCCCAATCAGTTTTCATCTGATCTAAATGCTCGGAAAGTTCTTTCTCTTTATCCCGATAACTGGCAGCAAGTTCATAATTCTGAAGTTTAACAGCTTCGTTTTTTTGAGCTGTTGTTGTTTCAATTAATTTTTCTTGTTCTTCAATTTCCTTTGGAACATTTATATTTGTTAAATGAATTCTAGAACCCGATTCATCGAGTGCATCAATTGCTTTATCAGGGAAATTGCGATCAGTAATATAGCGATCTGTTAACTTCACACAAGCTTCAAGAGCTGCTTCCGTATAACTTACGTTATGATGATCCTCATATTTATCTTTAATATTCTTCAATATTTGCAATGTTTCTTCAGCAGTAGTTGGTTCTACAATCACTTTCTGGAATCGACGTTCCAAGGCGCCGTCCTTTTCAATATTTTTTCTATACTCATCAAGGGTAGTGGCGCCAATACATTGTATTTCTCCACGAGCTAATGCAGGTTTCAGCATATT
The DNA here is from genome assembly GCA_002307035.1 of Bacteroides sp. UBA1317. GTDB lineage: Bacteria > Bacteroidota > Bacteroidia > Bacteroidales > Bacteroidaceae > Bacteroides. The sequence continues at coordinate 3,890 of DBTL01000118.1, read as the reverse complement.
AGCGGCATCCATAGATCCAGCAGCAGATCCGGCACCTACAATGGTATGAATCTCGTCAATGAACACAATTACATTCGGGTTTCGATGCAATTCGTTTAAAATAGAACGAATCCTTTCTTCAAACTGTCCACGATATTTTGTTCCCGCTACGACAGAAGTCATATCTAACGCTACAACACGTTTATCAAACAAAATACGAGAAACTTTTTTCTGAACGATTCTAAGAGCCAATCCTTCTACAATAGCCGATTTACCAACGCCGGGTTCACCTATTAATATAGGATTGTTCTTTTTACGACGACTTAAGATTTGGGCCAAACGCTCAATTTCTCGTTCACGACCAACGACAGGATCTAATTTTCCTTCTTCGGCCGCTTTCGTCATATCAGTTCCAAAATTGTCGAGCACAGGAGTATCATTAGCCGGCTTTTTTGTTGCTTGCGCCTGCTGCTGGCGTTCTTGTTGTGGGTTCTTATTTCCGGCAGAACGAGGTTCATCTACTTCATCATCATCTTCATCATCATCTTCAGTAAAGCCAAGGCCTGCATTAATATCAGGCTGCAAAGACAGTTGTTCGAAGAACTTCTTATAGTCAACATCATTCTCTTCAAGCACCGTAGCAGCCAAATTATGCTTATCCTTCAAAATAGCTAATAGTAAATGCTCCGTATCAGCTACATTACTTTTCAGTAAGCGTGCCTCGAGAATTCCCATTTTCAATATCCTTGAAGCATCATTAGACAAAGGCACTTCAGCATCAGGCAACAACATTTCATCCTGATATAGCTTTAACATACCCTCAATACGCTTCTTTAGTCCAGTGAGATCAATTTTTAATCCGGAAAGTATTTCAATGGCTTTTCCCTCACCGTCTCGAATTAATCCCAATAAAAAATGTTCAGGTCCTATATAGCCATTTTTGAGGCGATTGGCTTCTTCTTTGCTATATATGATGATCTCAGAAACTTTCTGTGAGAATTGATTATTCATAATTGCATTTCCTTTCTATAAGAGGTTAGTGTATACAAGAATGGCAAATATAAGCAATAATTGTATGTATGCATAAAATTAGCCACTTTTAATGTATCAACAAATCTCATGCCATTTTTGATTGCTCAACACAATAAAACTACATAATTTTAGATATAAATATCATCATATCAATTTCCCATTTCTCATTATTGACAAAAGGCGCTTTCTAAATACAACTTCCGACTTCAGCGTATTGAATGTCCGACTTCGGCGTGTTGAAAACGTACATTCAACACGCCGAAGTCGGACATTCAACGAACCCTCCTCACAAGGCTTGTGAAGGTATTTCTTCAAAATTGACAAAACAAGCATATTTTAAAGACATAAAAAGCTCTAATAACAGTAATAAAAAGAATGGCTTTTTTCATTAAAACTAATTCTGAGAAGAAATGTTCGACTAGAGTTGGCACTGCTACAAGATTTTTCATAAAATACTTTTGTATATCGTGAAAAAGTAGTACTTTAGCGTGGTTTTTCATAAACCATGTAATGTATAATTAATAATCTTTTTAAATGCTTGAACAAGACAGAATTATAAAGATTAACATTGAGGAAGAAATGAAGTCATCGTACATAGACTATTCTATGTCGGTTATTGTTTCTCGTGCTCTTCCTGATGTTAGAGATGGATTTAAGCCCGTTCATCGTAGAATTCTTTACGGTATGATGGAACTGGGAAACACGTCGGATAAACCTTATAAGAAATCAGCTAGAATCGTAGGTGAAGTGCTAGGTAAATATCACCCCCATGGTGACTCCTCTGTATACCTAGCTATGGTCAGAATGGCCCAAGAATGGGCTATGCGCTACCCATTGGTAGACGGACAAGGAAACTTCGGTTCTGTAGACGGCGACAGTCCTGCTGCTATGCGTTACACCGAGGCCCGCTTAAACAAATTGGGAGAAGAGATGATGCAGGATCTTTATAAAGAAACTGTAGATTTTGATCCAAACTTTGATAATACGCTTGTAGAACCCAAAGTGATGCCAACCCGCATACCTAATTTATTAGTAAACGGCGCATCTGGTATTGCCGTAGGTATGGCAACGAATATGCCACCTCACAACCTTTCCGAAGCTATTGATGCTTGTATCGCCTATTTGGAAAATAAAGAGGTTACGGTAGAAGAACTTATGAATTACGTAAAAGCCCCCGATTTTCCTACCGGAGGTTATATATATGGTATGAGCGGAGTTCGCGAATCATATCTTACCGGGCGTGGACGCGTGGTAATGCGGGCAAAAGCTGAAATAGAATCCGGACAAACGCATGACAAAATTGTAGTTACCGAGATTCCATATAACGTTAATAAAGCAGAGCTGATAAAAGCAATAGCCGATCTTGTTAACGATAAGAAAATTGAAGGCATATCAAATGCGAATGACGAGTCGGACCGTGATGGTATGCGCATTGTTATTGACATAAAGCGTGATGCTAATGCAAGTGTTGTATTGAATAAGCTTTACAAGATGACTGCATTGCAGACTTCTTTTGGCGTAAACAATGTTGCATTGGTTAATGGCCGTCCTAAAATGCTCAATTTGCGTGACTTAGTGCTCAACTTTGTAGAGCATAGACACGATGTAATTATTCGCCGTACTCAGTTCGATTTGAGAAAAGCACAAGAAAGAGCTCATATTCTAGAAGGCTTAATTATTGCCTCTGACAACATTGACGAAGTAATTCGAATTATTCGTGCAGCCAAAACACCTAATGAAGCAATAGCAGGATTAATATCTCGTTTTGCATTAAGCGACATTCAAGCCCGCGCAATCGTTGAAATGCGCCTTCGCCAGCTTACCGGACTGATGCAAGATCAACTGCACTCTGAATATGAAGAGGTGATGAAACAAATAGCTTATTTTGAAGGAATTCTTTCTGACGATGAACTTTGCCGCAAAGTGATTAAAGATGAATTGCTAGAAGTCAGAGCTAAATATGGTGATGCTCGTCGTTCAGAAATAGTTTATTCATCCGAAGAATTCAATCCGGAAGACTTCTATTCCGACGACGAAATGATTATAACTATTTCTCACATGGGATATATCAAACGTACACCACTTACAGAATTCCGTTCGCAGAATAGGGGTGGGGTAGGTTCCAAAGGCAGTGAAACAAGAGACGAAGACTTTGTAGAGCACATATATCCGGCCACCATGCACAATACCATGATGTTCTTCACTCAAAAAGGAAAATGTT